>CAZYYS010000048.1:0-22443 GCA_964651015.1 uncultured Verrucomicrobiota bacterium | reverse complement strand
GCGGTTGAAACGAATTCCTTCCCGCGCCAGCAGCCTTCTTTTCCAACCCAAGCCGCTGGAAAATCCGCCCAGGCGATGGTTCGCCGCCAACACCCGGTGGCACGGCACAAAGACAGGGATCGGATTAGCGCCGCACGCGCCACCCACAGCTCGCGCCGCTTTTCGCTGGCCGATGGCCGCAGCGATTTCTGAGTAGCTGCGGGTTTCACCTGGCGCCAGACGCCGAAGGGCGCTCCACACCCGTCGTTGAAAAACGGTGCCGGAGGACAAGTCGAGTGGTGGGAGGCTTGTCGGGCTTCGCCCCGTCAACGCCAGGTTCAACGCCCTGGTCGTGACGCCATGCCAACGGCGCACTTGAGCGGACATTGAGGGTTTAGGTGAAGCCGGGGATTCCTTATGTTTTTGAGCGGCAGGAAATGTAAGTCCAGCCAGTCCCCTTGCCGAATAGCGCGCCACGAATTCGCCGTACCGGGTTGAGATTGGAAGTGTAATCGCCTTCCTTTGGAATTCCGAATTCACAAGTATGGTCGCGCCGAATAATCGACTACCCGAATCTCACAGGCGGAGAAATGCGTAACCAATTCCAAACAACAGCAGGAACAACCCGACCACCAGCCAGAGGAAGCGATTGCGCGCCACGCGTTTCTCGTAACGCATGGGTCGCAGTCCTTGAAAACTGCCGGCCGCAAGATAACTGACCAGCTTGGGGTTGGTGGCGGACGGACTTCGAAAATGATTCTTTATCCGGCGAAGGAAAGCCGACAGATCATATTTCCGAACACCCAGTTCGTTGTAATGTTGCGGAGTGCTTTCGCCTTCGGCCCGCGCTTTCAAATGATTTTGGTCCACCTCTTCAAAAATCGGCTCACGCGAAACGGGTGGTGACGGCGGCAATGAAGGATGGCTCAACAAAGTTGCCCCATGCGGCAGAGCGGTCGAACGCAGCCGCGGGTGGGTCTGGTTCTGCTCGATCTTTGCGCTAAGCTTGCTGATTTGAGCCTCCAGTGCCGCGATCTCGGCACTGAGCGCGCGACCGCGTTCGGTAATCAAATCAGCTTTCTTATGGAACAGGCCCATGATTAAAAATCAGCGGCTCAACAGCACCGCCACCAAAACTCCCAGCGCCAACAGACAAATAGCCGCCAGCGGCCACGTTAACGCGAGTCCGAGCCTGCACAGTTCACCAAAACTGCCGGCGGCCAGCGGCGCAGGTGCCGACGCTTTGATGCGGGCCGAGGTTGCCTCCTCCTCTTTTGGAGCGTTGGACAGCACCGGGAATTTCAGGCGCGCGGTGTTCCATTCCATGCGGGCGTTTTCAATGATGGTGAGCGAGCGAGTCAACTCAACGTTGAAATTCTCCTTGGTCCAGGCTTGCTCGTCGATGGTATGAACTTTTGACAAGGCTTCGCGCAAATCAACGAGTGACTTGGACATTTGTTCGGCATCGCGGCGCGCATTGAATTCGGCCTCCTCCAGCAGACCCAGGCCGCGCGTAAGATTCTGCACCATTTCCTGCCGGCCGGTTTGGAATTCCATCTGTCGGCGGCGCGTTTCTTCCAGACCCGCGCGTTCGCGTTCCAACTCCTCCTGTGCGCGTTTTAGCTCGGCCAGTTTTTGCTGCGTTTCGCTCACCCGGAAATCGACTTCCTCGCGTGACGGCGCGCGACCGGTAACCGCAAAAGGTGAAGCCGAGCCGTAGGACGATTTGCGCGCTGCCTGCAAATCGCTATCGACGAACTCCGTGCCATCAAATTCGGAAGGCATGTGGAAACTTTAATCACCGCGCTCGCGAGTGTAAAGCAGGGATCAACGCAAAAATTCTCACCGCTGCATCCCAAAGCTTTGTTCAGTTGGCATGCTGCCAATCGGAGTGGCCCATGGAAGACCATGGTTGTCGAGACTCCAATAGATTGCACGCTTCACCTATAGCCACATTTGACGGCAACAAGAATTGTCGAATAGTTCGGATTGAATTGCGTTAAAGGCTGTCATATTGTCCTTGATAAATCATGCGGCACTCTTCATCGAAAACCTGGTTGCCAGCAATATGTCTGGTTTGGAGTGGAATGATTGTCGCCTGCCTCTCTATTCGGGCTGCGGAGACCAATTGGCACAATCATTGGGCCTTCAAGCCGCCCACGACTCCTGCCGTTCCCAAACTTCGTGATAATCGTTGGGCCCGCACGCCGATTGATCATTTCATTCTGGGCCGGTTGGAGAAGGAGAGCCTTAAACCGTCGCCGGAAGCCGACAACACGACTTTGCTCAGGCGCCTTTCTCTCGACCTCATCGGTCTGCCGCCGACGATCGCCGAGGTGGATGCTTTTCTTGCTGACAAATCGACGGACGCTTACGAAAAGCAGGTCGAACGTTTGCTCAAGTCACCGCATTATGGCGAGCGGTGGGGTCGTCACTGGCTGGACGCGGCGCGTTACGCCGACTCGGACGGTTTCGAAAAAGATAAGCCACGTTTCATCTGGGCCTATCGCGACTGGGTCATCAAAGCGTTCAACGAGGACATGCCCTACGACCGGTTTATCATCGAACAGATTGCCGGCGATCAATTGCCCGACGCAAAACAGGATGATTTCGTTGCCACCGGCTTTCTCCGCAACGCCATGTTGAACGAGGAAGGCGGTGTGGACCCCGAGCAATTTCGCACGGAAGGACTGTTCGACCGCATGGATTGCATCGGCAAAAGCGTCCTTGGCCTTACGATCCAGTGTGCGCAATGCCACAATCACAAATTCGACCCGCTCAAGCAGGAGGATTACTACCGTATGTTTTCCTTTCTCAATAACGATCACGAAGCTGCCATTGTCGCTTATACAACCGAGCAACAAATGCTCGTCGCGAATCTTTCCCGCGGAATGCGCGACCTCGAAGCCGGCCTGCGCCACACAACGCCAGATTGGCAGGAACGCATGAACCAGTGGGAAGATTCGGTCAAAGACAATCAACCGGAGTGGACGATTGTGCGCTGCGTTAATGCCGGTGATAACGGCGAGCGTTTTTACTACTATGAAGACGGTTCAATCCGTGCTGCGAGCTATGCGCCGACTACTTGGACCGCTCGTTTTCGTGGCACGAACAATCTACCGTCCATCGGCGCATTCCGCTTTGAGCAACTTCCCGATCCCAACCTGCCATGCGGCGGGCCGGGCCGTTCCATCAAAGGCATGTCCGCTTTGAGCGAATTCAAGCTCGAAGCCGCAGACGTGCTAGATCCGACGAACAAGGTCGAAGTCAAATTCGTGGATGCCACAGCGGATTTTGCAAATGCGGAACGGCTGCTTGAACCGGAGTTTCAGTCGGAGAACCGGAAACGCAACGGTGGCGACAAACGGACGTACGGACCGGTCGAGTCCGCGATTGATGGCAAGGCTGACACCGCGTGGGGCATCGACGCTGGCCCCGGTCGCCGCAATGTTTCGCGCAAAGCAGTCTTCATCCCGGAGAAGCCTCTCGTGTTCACCAACGGAGCAGTGCTCAACTTCCAACTCCAGCAGAATCACGGGGGCGATAATTCAGACGATAACCAGAACTTTAACCTCGGTCGTTGGCGTATCAGCGTTACCAGCGCAACGAACGTCGTCGCCGATCCGCTGCCAGCGAACGTGCGTGAGATTTTCAAAATCGCCCGCGACCAACGAACCCCGGCGCAGATTGCCACCGTGTTCAGTTACTGGCGGCAGACGGTGCCGGCGTTCAACGACACGAATAAGAAAATCGAAGCGCTTTGGAAACAATGGCCCGAAGGCACGCCCACGTTGACACTCATCGCGCGTCAGGGTCGTGGTGTGAATGATGAACCGCGGCCCACGCACATGTTCAAACGTGGCGACTGGCTCAAGCCCGGCGATCAAATCACGTTTGGTGTGCCGGAGTTTCTTCATCCGTTACCTGCGAATGCCGACGGTTCCCGCCTCACCTTTGCGAAATGGCTCGTGGATAAAAAATCGCCGACCACAGCCCGCGTGTTTGTGAACCGCATCTGGCAGACCTATTTTGGGATTGGTCTTGTCGATACGCCCGAGGATTTCGGCATGCGATGCGAAAAACCGTCGCATCCTGAATTGCTGGACTGGCTCGCGTGCGAGTTCATGAACGCGGACTGGAGCATCAAACACATTCACCGGCTTATCGTGAATTCGGCGACGTATCGGCAATCGTCGCGGGTGACGCCAGAACTCTACAAGCAGGACCCTTACAACCGCCTGCTGGCGCGCGGTACAAGGTTTCGCGTGGAAGGCGAAATCGTCCGCGACATCGCGCTGACCGCCAGCGGCCTGCTTAATCCGGCGATGGGCGGGCGCAGCGTTTATCCGCCGGCGCCGCAGTTTTTGTTCGAGAAGCCCGCCAGTTACGGCCCCAAGGTCTGGACGGAAGAAACGGGACCGGAACGTTATCGGCGCAGCCTCTACATTTTCAAATTCCGCACGTCGCCGTTTCCGCTGCTGCAAACCTTCGACGCGCCCAACGGCGATTTCTCCTGCGTGCGACGGCTGCGGTCAAATACGCCGTTGCAGGCGCTCGTGTCCTTGAACGAAACCGAATTTGTCGAATCCGCCCAGGCGCTCGCGCGTAAGACATTGGCTGATGGTGGCAAGACTGACGCGGAACGTGTCACCTACGCTTTTCGACGCACCCTGTCTCGCTCTCCAACGGAAGAGGAGAAACAGGAACTTCTCGCTCTGCTCGACAAGCAGAGAAAGTACATCGCCGATGGTTGGGTGAATCCGCTTGAACTGGCTACGGGCAAAAACGCGCCGCCCGCTGAACTGCCTGCGGGTGCAACGCCAACCCAATTGGCCGCTTATACTGTCGTGTCCCGCGTGTTACTCAATCTCGACGAGACGATTACGAAGGAGTAGCCCCGTGATGAACGAAGAGCAGCACACTGCTGACGTTCGTTCTAGCGACAGGCGCACAAGGATGCTTTGGATCGCCTAGCTGCTGTTGCTCGCGTTCATGGCTGCGGTGGTCTTTGTCGGGTTAACGAAACAAGGCCCGCTTCCGCAATTAAACCTCGCTGACGGGCGAATTTTGCAGATCGAAGCCGTGACTTACGGCACCAAGCATCGCATCGGTCATCGCTCGATCATCTATGACCACTTTGGACCCTGGATGCCGCAAAAGTTGAAAGATTGGTTCGCACCAAAATCGCCGGAGAGTTCAATTGAATTGAAAAGGCCGGGATTGGTCGTCTGGGTTAACGCGATCGATCCTGCAACTGGCACGAATGTGGATTGCCAGGGAATTCGTGTGGAGTTCGTGGACAAGCACGGCGATTTGTTCGGTCAGGAAACGAGCAGTTGGTTCGGCGGGCAGACTTTCTGGCGTGTCGGCCACATTTTCTATTGCTATCCGCGCGACGAGGAACAACTCACCTTTCGCGTGACGCCGTGGAAGAGAGGGAAGCAGACGCCGGGGATGACGAAACTGGTGAATCCACGTGTGTCGCCCGCCGCGAATTGGCCGGCCACACCGCCGCCGCAAACCAAATCCGTTGGCGCGCTGGAAATCACCTTGGCGCGGCTCAACCTGCGGACGAATGATGCGAACTATTGGCAGACACCCTCGGTGTATTTTGATCCCGTCTGGGAAGCGCGTTTGGACGGGCAATTTGCGCCCGGCTGGGCTGATCCGGAGTGGATCGCCGAGGACCCAACGGGAAATCGCGGCCAGTTTCTCTGCCCTCACTGGCCGGCGCTGAAGTTCTTTGTCACCATTTACCCGACGGCGACGAACGCCGCAGCAACGCTGATTACCGCATTGCCGAAAGTGGATATAAGCGCCCTCACCAATCAGACATTGTGGAATTCCAAGTTTGCCGCTGGCACGAATGAATTTGTTGCGCTGGGAGTTTGTCCGCCCGGGGTTTACACGTTTACTAACGGAAATTTCGATCCAACCGGCCCGCGGATGGGTGCCGTTGGCGGCGGCGCGCCGTCCGGTTGGACCCGCCGGACCAAGCGCACGAATCAGTTGAAACTTCAGACGTGGCACGGGCATTACACGCCCAGTCCGACGATTTACGTCCGCGCGAATCTCACCGACCGTGACCGCATCGCGGTTCGCTTGCACGACGAAACGGGCCAACTGTGGACGGCCCTGCCCGAACCGCAGGGAAATCCCGACGGTGTTCATGCGTTCCTGCTCGAACTTCCTGCGGGCGTGACAAATGTCTTGCCTGAGCTTGTGTTGTTGAAACCGGTGCAAACGGAATTTCTCGTAAAAACTCCATACCGCCAATAGTCTCGAACGAGCGCTGGTGCTCAAGCTTCGGAAGCGCGGCGTCGTTTGCGCGATTACCAGCGGAATGGCTTGCGTTCACTACGGTGTGGCAGAGACAACCTAGGATTGCGACCTGCTCTGTCACACCAATTCATTTCCAGCGCTGCTCGACCTTCTTCAAGAGACAAGCATCTCCGGCCAGCCATGCCATTACCGCGGCAACATCAGTCCGCCGCTGGAGCCGCGTTGGCATCGCGGCGGATGGACCAGCCACTTCCAGTGGGACACGCAGCCGGATGTGACGACCCTTGATGTTTTCGGACACGCGTTGCGCGAATCGTCGCCGTGGCCGCATGATATTTTTGGTTTGTACGCAGGGCCGAACCACAGTCGCAGCCATGAAGCGGACGAATCGGGACAAGGACTGGGCGTTCATCACGGCCTTGGGCGAGCGAATGTTGGAGGCGGACGACGAGCGCGGATGGTTGCACATTTTCGATGGGATGCGCTTGCGCGCCTGCTTGGTCAACACGCATGCCCGCCCGAAATCGCCCGGCACCGACCCGCCCTCGAGCTTGCGCTTGACCACGCCCCGCAAATCTTCGGTGCGCTCAACGCCGAACGCAAACTATGGGAGGAATTAGATCGTGCCCGTATCCGCGTCCTCGAACGGCATCTGCGCCCTTACGTTTCTGCGGTTAGAAAGGCCCGCTTGGGAAGGCAACTGTCGCTGCGCGACGACCACGCGCTACGAATCGACTGCGCTCGGGCGAATTTGCCTGAGAATCCCCTTAAACACTACGGCTTGCAAAGATACCTCGACGAAACGAAGGTATCGCTGTTGGAATCTGGCCTTGTCCCCGAGAATGCATTGACTTGGCTGCCGGATGTGATGATATATTTTAAGTGGCTTGACGTATGAAACGCGCTCTTTTGAGTTATCGCTTGCCTCCGTGGCCGAAGGAAAAACTCGCGCACATCCGCGAGATCGAGCGTGACTTCCACATCCGCGCCTTCGGTGAGGAACTGCGCGCGTGTCAATCTTGACATGACGAAGGAGGAGCGCCATCGCTACATTGATTGGATGCGCGAAACCGCCCGGCGGCATGGCGTGAAACCGGAGAAAAAATTTCCATACGACCGCGACTTCGACGAATCGTGAACTGTCAATCCCATTTCTATCGCGGACAAGATCCGAAACTCGTTTCCCGCCGCTGGTTTCTTGAACAATGCGGTGTCGGACTTGGCGCCATCGCGCTCGGCACGCTCTTTCGCCAGAACGGCTGGGCTTCCCTAACTGCTTTGAATCCACTGGTGGCGAGAGCGCCGCATTTTGCCCCAAAGGCCAAACGCGTCATTTACCTGTTCATGGCCGGCGCGCCGAGCCATCTCGAATTGTTCGACTACAAACCCGAACTTGCAAAGTGGGACGGCAAAACACCTCCGGCCGATCTTGTGAAAGATTATCGGGCGGCATTCATCAATCCAAACGCCAACTTGCTCGGCCCGAAGTTCAAGTTCGCCAAATACGGCCAGAGCGGCGCGGAACTCTCCGAGCTTTTGCCGCAACTCGCTGAAGTGGTGGACGACATCGCCATCGTCAAGTCCATGCACACGGACGCCTTCAACCACGCGCCCGGCCAGATCTTGATGAGCACGGGCGCGCAGCAATTGGGCCGGCCCAGCCTTGGTGCTTGGACCACGTACGGCCTAGGCAGCGAATCACACGACCTGCCTGCATTCGTGGTGTTCAGCACTGGATCAAAAGGCCCGAGCGGCGGCGCGTCGAATTGGGGCGCGGGTTTTCTGCCGTCGCTTTACCAAGGTGTCATGTTCCGGAGCATCGGTGATCCAGTCCTTTACCTCTCCAATCCCAAAGGTGTCGATCAGCAGATTCAACGTGATTCACTCGACTCGATCAAACGCCTGAATCAAAAACACCTCGATGTTGTAGGCGATCCGGAAATCGCCACCCGCATCAACTCGTTTGAACTGGCGTATCGAATGCAGCTTACGGCGCCGGACTTGATGGACATCACGAAGGAATCAAAGCAGACGATCGAAATGTATGGTGCCGAACCCGGCAAAGGCACTTTCGCCAACGCTTGTTTGCTGGCGCGACGTTTGGTCGAAAGCGGAGTGCGGTTCGTCGAAATCTTCCACGAAGCCTGGGATCAGCACGGCAACCTCGTCGGTGACCTCAAGAAAAACTGCCGCGACACCGACCGGCCTTGCGCCGCGCTGCTAAAGGATCTCAAAGAACGCGGGATGCTTGAAGACACGCTTGTAATCTGGGGGGGTGAGTTCGGTCGCACACCCATGGTGCAAGGCGGCAACGACGGACGCGATCATCATCCGAATTGTTTCACGATGTGGTTGGCGGGTGGGGGCATCAAGCCCGGCGTTACCATCGGCGAATCGGATGAGTTCGGCTTCAATGCAACGACCGACAAGGTGCACGTCAACGATCTTCACGCGACGATCCTGCACTTGCTCGGCTTCGACCACACACGGCTGATTTATCGTTTCCAAGGCCGCGACTTCCGGTTGACCGATGTCGCTGGTGAAGTCGTGGAGAAGTTGTTAGCGTAAGCCGCCTCGCCAGTATGTCCTACAGTGGGATCAGTCTCATCGTCGCGGTCGGTGTAGTCATCGGTGCTGCGGTCACGATTTCCATTCAGCGCAACAACCATAGCAATCTTGCCCGCGAAAACGAACAGCTACGCTCGCAATTACAGCAATCGGTAACTGCGACCACTGGACTTAAAGAGCAACTGACCGCCTTGGCCTCAGCGCGTGACAACGATCCACGCCAGGCAGAACTGGCGCGGTTGCGTGGCGAAGTGACACGTCTTCATGGTTTGGAGCGTGAACTGAACCAGTTACGGGCTCAGTCCGCTCAACGGGAACAAAATCCGAAGCCGGAAGCGGTCACCACGCCAAAGGTTGACTCGAATCAGCAAGACTCGCTGGCGCTTTTCACGCGTGTTTACAAAGTAAATCCAGAGACACTAAAAGCCCATTTGCAAAAGTCTGCCATCGGCACAAATACAGCCACAAACTTGCAGGATCAGGTGCGGCATCTTCTCCAGTCCGCCGGGGTAGAATTGCAACCGCCACGGAACGTATTTTTTAACGAGGACACGGGAGCTTTGATGGTACGGACGACGCTGGCCGACCTTGATGTGGTTGAGAGTGTCATCCAAGTCATGTCCGAGAAAGCATCGAAGCCTTGAGCTGATCGCACTCGATTACGTTGTTCGACGGTCCTCGAAAAATGTTCGTGCGCTCTCCTTTGCCGGCGTTACGATGCGCCCATGTCCGCCAATTACGATCAACTACTGGACGCCACCATCCGGCATTTGGAGGAATTGAAATCGCGGGGTGTTCGTCATGTTCCTGTTTCTGCCGATACTTTGACCGCGTTGGCGCAACCGCAACCTTCGATCAAATGTAGTGAAAACGCCATGCCCGCCGCACTTCGTCCGGTTCAAGCTGTAAAGTCTGTTGCCGCACCGCAATTATCCTCGTCGGCTTCACCTGAAGCGCTTGCCGCTACCGCGCCTCCGCTCGATCCACAGGCAAGGGCCGCGGCGTTCGCCGAGTTGCGCCAGCGCGCCATGGCCTGTCTGAAATGTCCGCACCTCGCCGCCTCGCGCAAGACCGTGGTCTTTGGTGTCGGCGACATCAATTCGCCGCTCATGTTTGTCGGCGAAGCGCCCGGAGCCGATGAAGATGAGCAGGGCGAACCGTTCGTCGGCAAGGCAGGACAGTTGTTGACGAAGATCATTCAGACGATGGGCCTCACGCGCGACACCGTTTATATCGGCAACATTCTCAAATGCCGTCCCGACACGCCTGGCCAGTCCGCCGGGAATCGCAAACCTACACCCGAGGAGATGAAGACGTGCATTCCGTATCTTCATGAGCAGATCGATTTGATCCGGCCGAAGGTGATCGTTGCGCTCGGCGCCACGGCGGTCGAAGGATTGCTCGGCAAAACTATTGGCATCACCAAATTGCGCGGCCAATGGCAGACCTATCGCGGCACACCACTCATGCCCACGTATCATCCGGCCTTTCTGTTACGCAACCAGGCCTTGAGCGAAAAACGCAAAGTCTGGGAGGACATGCTCCAAGTCATGGAACGGCTGGGAATGCCGATCAGTGACAAGCAGCAAAGATTCTTTTTGAAGGCGTGAGCCGCCGACACAACATTTTGATCGTAATCGTCGTCGCAGCGGTCGTAGCTGTTCTCGTCCCTTACATTCATCATCACCGCCTTCGTGCCGCTGTCGTATCTTATGTCGCTGGGCTTCGCGCCAAAAGCGAGCCGCTGGAGTTGGTGGACGTAGTTCCATCCCCTGTACCGCAAGGCCAAACCGGCGCCGCCATTTTTCAGCAAGCCGTGTCACTGCTGAGTACAAATAAAACTGTCCTGACAAGCAATCCTCCACCCGCGATGCGCATAGTCGCCCCGGGTAAGGCAATGATTGGCTGGGCACAGCCAAATGTACAAAGCGCAGAAGGGACGAATTCGTGGGAAGACATTGAAGCCGCACTTGCCAACGAAGTTGAAGCGTTGCAATTGCTCCGACAAATCATTGACTACCCCGCATTTGATTTTCAACTCAACTACAAAAAAGGGTTCGCACTTCCGTTGCCTCACCTTGCGCCGATGAGAAAGTGGGCGCAACAATTGTCCGCTGCGGCAATCAGCCATTTGCATCGCGAGGATGCCGCATCCGCCACGACCAATGTGCTTGCCATGCTCGCCCTCGTGAAAGGTATGCGAGACGAGCCAATCCTCATTTCTCAAGTTGTGCGCGTCGCGATTGCACATATCGCGTGGAGTGCCAATTGGGAGCTTTTGCAGTCACGCAAAATAACCGAAGATCAACTTGTCGAATTGCAAAGCAATTGGTCGGATTTGGAATTCATTCGCGGCGAAGAAAACGCGATATTGATGGAGCGAGCAATGGCAGAAATGACCATTGCTGATTTACGCGATTCAGCCGCGTCGTATCGTAATTTCAGAAGTGGCTTGAACTATTCCCGCGCAAACGGTTTGGATTGGCGTCAATCAATCGCAAAAACTACGATTGAATTGACGATGTGGCGTGCCTTTTGGTCGTACACGGATGAGTTGCGCTCTCTCAAAATCTATCAAGTGCAACTGGATGCCGTGCGCCTCGTCCAAACAAACCATTCTTTCTACACGCCGCTTCAGCAGCAAAGCGGTGCGTTGAGGAAACTAGATCCAGCTTGGGAAAAAGAGCCGGGACACAAGATAGACGCTGTTGATATGGACATGCGCCGAATCTTTTCTGACGGAGCTTTGGCTACAGCCAAGTCTCTTCAAAAGATGCTGACAGTCGAAGTTGAAAAACAAATGGCCGTCACGGCCATTGCCTTGAAACGGTATCAGCTTCATCACGGAAATTATCCGTTGAATCTGACAGCGCTCGTGCCGAAGTTTGTCTCCTCAGTTCCGCGTGATCCGGTGAATAACGAGCCGTTACGTTATCGGCTAAACGCGGATGGAACATTCTTGCTCTACTCAATCGGTGAGGACGGTAAGGACGATGACGGTGATCCAAGACCGCCGGATGATTCCAAGTCGCGAGCATGGCAATTTGGCCGAGATTTGGTCTGGCCTCAAACTGCGACTGAGGAAGAAATTAGGGAGTTTTACAAGGCGAACAAAACCAAATAGCGATCACTATCGCGAGACACCAGCGCTCAATAAACACCAACGCGCACCGAATTCACCAGCGTCGGAAACAACAGGCAGATAACCTCGATGCCCCTTAACGCCCGGATTTCGCCTTTCCCGATTTGGCTGAAACGATGTGGAGCGGATCAATAATGTTCGGCAACTCATCATCACCAATCACCACTACTACCCGGCGACTTACCGCGATAAAATCCGGATGAGGCACGCCGAAAGACCGGCCATCCGACAAGGAGAGCTTGAAAGGCCGAAAGCCATTGGTCGTCAGTTTGCGCAGTTCGTCAATATTCATGCCAAAAGCAGACTCGACTGGCCGGTGGCCTTCGTCAAGCCATCAACTGCCCGGTGTTGAGGCAGGCGTGATGAACTCAAACTGGGGCCGTACAAGCTAAGGCTCCAAACGGATGACCAGATCCCTGACTGCCTTGCCTTTGGCGTCGGTGAAACGCAGACAGCCCTGCCAATCACTCCCGCCTTCGTTGAAGATTTTGAAAACCACCACATTGACGCCCTTGTTCAGAGTGATGTTGCGCGCGACGTCTGAGTCTTGCTCCAACGGACGCGGGTCCGTGGTTTTCAGCAAGGTCTTTCCGTTGAGATAGACCTTTCCCTGGTCGTTGCTGCCCATCTTCAACTGCAAATCCTTCCGGTCTTCGTCAACTCGAACGTAACAGACCGCGTAACCCACTGCCTTATCCGTCTGCTCGTTGAGGATGGCGTTCAAATCCAAAATGTAATCACTGGCCTTGACTTTCTTCCACGTCAACTCTTTGCCTTCCACTTTCACCTTGTCTCCCGCTTTCGGCTTCAAGAGGCCTTCGTCCGGAAGCTGGTTTTTGTCGATGGCCACCGCTCCATCAGTGTCTGATCCCTGCGGGATCGGCGCCAACAGAAGCCAATTACGAATAAAACCATCGCTGTCCGGCGCGAAGTCCTGGGCGCCAAGTTTGGACTGAACCGCAAGGATGCTCAACAGCAGCGTGCCCGTCGCAATCATTGATTTTGTGCTCATACTTTATTCTCCATTGGTTGTTGTCTTTGTCAGGTAACCGGCCACCGCGACGTCGGATTTGAAGAAAGTTTGGTTGACTTCCAGCAGGCTGGCCACATCAGCCTTGGGCAGTCGCATTCAATCTTCTTACCTGCGCGCATGGCTACTTGCCTCGAAGGCTACTCCCGGACGAAAGTCTCGCATAGTGAAAAATGGATGTGGCCGGCGGTCAAGTAGGCTTGCGGTCCGTTGACTCACGGAGTCACCCATTTCTCACGCGCGGACGCGAATCAGCGTCTTTACCGTCTGATTCCCGGCAGCCATTGCCTGAAAGAGTTCGGGCAATTCCGCCAGCGGCCATTCGCGTCCCACGAAGTCTGCCGCGCGAATCACGCCGGCCTCGATGAATTCGAGGGCGCGCCGGATGGTGCGTGGCGTGTGATGGAAACTCGCCAGCAACGTCAGGTTGGAATAGTGGATCAAGGTCGTATCCAACGTGATGCTTGTGCCGCTCGGACACCCGCCGAAAAAGTTCACCGTGCCGCCTTTGCGCACGAGTTGGACTGCAGCTTCCCAAGTTTCTGGTTTGCCCACTGCTTCGATCACCGCGTCGAATCTCGCCTTGGTCGCGGCGCGGATTCGGGTTGCGAGGTTTTGACCGCCGCCTACGTCAATCACCCGGTCGGCGCCGAGTCTGCGTGCGGCGCGCAAGCGGGCTTCCCGCCGGCCAGCAACCGTGACTTCGCAACCGATTCTTTTCGCCAACGCCACAAACATCAAGCCGATCGGTCCCGTCCCGATGATCAGCACGTGCTGTCCGGCCTGCAAACGAGTTTCCTCCACACCTTGCACCACGCATGCCAGCGGCTCCACGAGCGCGGCGTCGCGGAATTCGGTGTGCCGGTTGAGTCGCAAAAGATTTTTTTGCACGATTCTTGCCGGAACCACAATTGACTCGGCATACGCGCCGTTCAGAAACAGCAGATCATCACACAGGTTTTCCTGGTTGTGCCGGCAATGAAAACATTGGCTGCACGGCGCAGAGTTCGCCACCACCACACGGTCTCCAATCTTCCAGCCTTTGGCTGAAGCGTGCACTTCACCGATCACGCCGGCCAGTTCATGACCGAAGACGGCAGGCGGCACGATCATCTTGGCGTGGTAGCCGCGTTTGAATACTTTTAAGTCCGTGCCACAGGTCAAGGCAGCTTCGATGCGAACCCGGACTTCACCTTCCTTGAGCCGTGCAGTCGCCACCTCCTCCACTCGGATTTGCTCCCGACCGTAGAGAACCGCGGCTTTCATTTAGATGATCTGGCGAACATATTTGCGTAACGTGGTTCAACCTGTTGCCGCGCGCGACCAAGAGATCACGCCTAACTTGCAGGTTGGTCAGGCGTCATTCGCGGTTGCGGTGCTTTTACAAAACTGGTTTCTCGCAGATAAATGGGTTCGAGCTTTTCGCCGGAAACAAAATCGCCACGGCTGGCCGCCAGCTTACCCAAGGTCGCCGCGCTTGGGAACAATTCTTTCGCATCGGCAAACCAACGGGTTGCCGCTGGCCCAGCCACCGTTTCTCCGGCATTTGCTCTGACTTGCACTTCATCCCTGGCTGCCAAACGCAGTGGCTCGAACTCCCGTCGCACCGCCCGTCCAACTTCGTAACCAGCCAGACAAAACTCATTCCTCTGTGCGTCGATGACGATATTGATCTTGCCCGAATAATTTTGTTCCTGTACCTGCGTCGCCAGACATTCAACGCTACTGATGCCGAGAAGTTTGACGCTCCGCGCCAATTGCCAGCCTTGAGCGAGAGCGATGGCTGACCGGATTCCGGTGTAGGAACCGGGGCCGAGGCCGATGGCCAGACACTCAATCTCCTCACGTTCCAGCCGGGCCATTCTCAAGACATCTTCGATCAATCCAAGTGTGCGCCCAGTACGACCACCAGATTCACTCAGTTCGCCAAGGACAATCGGCGACACTCTGCTTTCCAGGACGGCGACGCTTCGCTGGGAGGAGGAAAATTCAAGCGCCAAAATCTTCATAGCTGATGCGTCGCTCGGTTTCGTTTAGCGTGTCGATTCGCACAGCACGAAACAGGCTCGGATGATTTTGCATTTTGCATTTTGCATTTTGCATTTCACCAAACCATCTCTCTGCCCATTCAATCACGGCCACACCGTCAGGTTGATACAGAAAACCCTCCAGACCGGCAGCGATGACCTGGTCGCGCGTTTCCAGCCGATACAGGTCCAGATGAAACAGCGGCAGTCGCCCGCCAACATATTCGTTGACCAGCGTAAAGGTTGGCGAATGCACGCGCGCTGTTATGCCCAGCCCGCGAGCGAGGCCCTTTACCAGTTGTGTCTTGCCTGCGCCCAAATCTCCGGTGAGACCGATGACCAGCCCGTTCGTTGCCGCGCGCCCCCACATCTCGCCCAATGCTTCTGTTTTGGCGGGACTATGCGAAGTGTGTGTAACCATGCGCGGTCAGTGCTCGAGCGCCACCTTTGTCGCAAATTGTTACCCCCTTGCCAGAAGTTACCTTGCCAATGCAACTGAGTGGCAGGTTCGGAAATTTCAATTTCCAGGCATCTAACAATGGAACGGCATCCTTGCTTGCAACCGTGAACAGCAATTCAAAATCCTCGCCATCCGTCAGCGCGGCCTGCAACGGCGGTTTGCTGCCACTTCCACCTTCTTGCCGCGGCGCGTGGCTTCCATTTCCTGACTCATCGCGTCGAGGACTGCGGGCGGCCCGGCTGATGGGAATGGCCGAGGACAGTAATTCCGCACCAACTCGACTCGCTTGCAGCAGGTGGCGCAGATCACCAGCCAAACCGTCACTGATGTCCATCATCGCGTGCAGGGAAAAGTTATCGGCCAACCACTGTGCTTCCGCCAGGCGCGGCTCGAATTCCAAATGTTTGCCAGCCAACGAACCACCTAGTTCGCCTGTAACAAAAATCGCGTCGCCCACCAGTGCGCCAGAACGCTGGATGCATTTTCCTTTGGCCACGGTGCCCAAGGCCGAGACGGAAATCAAAATCCGGTCCGGATTGGTCGTCGTTTCGCCGCCGACGATGGCAACGTCGTACCGGTTGGCCAGCGCATCCATCCCAGTATAAATTGCTTCAACAAAAATCGGGTCGAAATTGTGGGGCAACGCCAGCGTAACCAGCGCGGCCGTCGGCGTGCCGGCCATGGCTGCGATGTCACTCAGGCAGCGACCCAAGGCCTTGTGACCGATTTTTTCCGGCGGTGTTGCGTCGGTGAAATGGATTCCTTCGACCACTGCATCGGTTTTGAACAGCAGGAATTGGTCAGGCAGGCCGAAATCCAACACCGCACAATCATCGCCCGCGCCAACGACGACGGAATCGTTGACGGGCAGCAGCGGGGTCAAGCGATTGATCAATTCAAATTCATTCATGACCCGCGGTTCATTGACCCAGAATCTCTTGTTGCATGAGGAGCCGTCCGAAATTAACGGCGTTGAACAGGCTGTGGACTGTGATCGGCGCAAGCAGGTTGTTGGTGTGCTCGTACAGCAACGTCAGAACAATGGCAAGAAAAGTGAGCGGCACGAAGATTGCCAGGTTAAGGTGAATCGCGGCGAAAACCAATGAAGTTCCCCACAGAGCCAGACGCGGGTAACCGCTCTGCTTTACGGTCGGATAAAGGATGCCGCGGAATAAGAGTTCCTCGGCTGCCGGCGCCAAGGCTATCGTGGTCACACCAAGGCAAACGCGATAGCTCCAGGAAGTCGTCGCTTTGAGTATGTGGACGATTTCCTGGTCTTCCGGCTGGATGTTGAATCCGGGTAATCTATTTGCCAATGCACTCATTACCTCCACTGAAAAGGTTTGTAACATCCAGCAGATGGGCAGCACGATGCAAGCGATCAGCAAACTCATCAAAAGCGCGCGACCCAATTCCGGTGTTGAAAAACCAAACGCGTCAGACCAGCCAAGGTGTTCCTCCCGCAAGAACAGGCCGATCAAGACCACGGTGGCGCCCTGAAAGCTCAGAGCGCTTAAGAGCAGGTTTGGCAACGTGGTTTGGCCTGGACTGCTCACTCCAGTGAGGTGTCGGATCAAACCACCCGCCAGTGCGCCAGCGCAGAGACACACAAATAGCAGCAACAGCAAACGCACGACGGACAAAGGATTCCACGGTTTCTCCGACAACATGGGGGGAAGGCTATAACAACTCAGACTCCAGAGACGAATGGAAAAAGCACTCCTCGCGTTCACGTCATCTTTGTTCTGGCTAGCGGCGCAGGCTATGGTCTGATTGTATCCCGCATGAACAAAGTTGCCGTCATCTCCGGTGCATCGGTCATTGCGCTCGGCCTGACTGCCTGTCAAAAAGACTCCGCGCAACCTCAACCCAATTTACCTGTGTCAAAAAACGCTCCCGCCCATGCCCACACCAACCGCCTCGCGCGCGAGAAGTCACCCTACCTCCTCCAGCATCAACACAATCCGGTCGATTGGTATGCCTGGGGCGCTGAGGGTTTCGCCAAGGCGCGCTCGGAAAACAAGCCGATCTTCCTGAGCATCGGTTACTCGACCTGCCACTGGTGCCACGTGATGGAGCGCGAATCGTTCGAGAGCGAAGAAGTCGCGAAATACCTCAACGAACATTTCGTCAGCATCAAAGTAGACCGTGAGGAGCGGCCCGACGTGGACAAGATATACATGACCTTCGTGCAATCCACGACCGGTTCCGGCGGCTGGCCGTTGAATTGTTTCCTGACGCCAGATTTGAAACCATTCTTCGGCGGCACTTATTTTCCTCCGGAAAGTCGCTATGGGCGCCCAAGCTTTCTGCAACTTCTTCAGCAGATCAGCCAACTCTGGCAAACGCGCCACAGTGATGTCACAAACTCGGCCATCCAATTACACGAAAAACTGGAGGCGATGACCTTCAATCAAATTGGAACGAATCTCCTGCTCACGCCCTCTGTCCTGACGCAGGCGGTGTCGGTGTTCAAGCAAATGTACGACCCGCGCCACGGGGGCTTTGGTGATTCGCCAAAATTCCCACAGCCGAGTCAACCGGCTTTTCTGCTGCGACAAGCCGTCCGCACCAAGGATGAGGATGCGATCCGGATGGTGATTCATACGTGTGACCGTATGGCCGCGGGCGGCATCCACGATCAACTAGGCGGCGGATTTTCCCGCTACTCGGTGGATGCCGAATGGTTGGTGCCGCATTTCGAGAAGATGCTCTACGACAACGCGCAGTTGGTTAACCTGTATCTCGACGCCTACCTGGTCAGCGGCGAACAGCGCCATGCCGATGTTGCACGCGACATCATCGCGTACGTGCTGCGCGACATGACCCATCGCGATGGCGGGTTTTACTCTGCGGAAGACGCCGATAGCGAAGGGAAGGAAGGGAAATTCTACTGTTGGACGCGGGATGAATTGTCGAAGCTTCTGACATCGGAGGAATTCAATGTTGCCGTCCGTTACTTTGGCATCACTGAGAATGGCAACTTCGTCGATCACAGCGATCCGAATCCGTTGCCCGGTCAAAATGTTCTGAGCGCCGTCGAACCACTCAAACCCCTCACCCGGACTTCCTCCACCCTCTCCCCATCCGATCGGGAGAGGGACGGGGTGAGAGGCGCGTCCGGCTCAACGCCCACTGACGAGCAGTTACTCGCCTCCGCCAAAAAGAAAATGTTCGATGCGCGCGCCAAACGGATTCGTCCGCATCTTGACGACAAAGTGCTGGCCTCGTGGAACGGTCTCATGCTCGGCGCCTTGGCACGAACTTATGCTGTGTTGGGGGATGAGACATATCGCACCGCCGCCGAGAAAAACCTCGCATTTCTCCGGGCCAGACTTTGGGATGCCAAAACCAAAACGCTTTATCACCGCTGGCGTGATGGTGAACGCGACTCGGTGCAATTGCTCGAAGCCTATGCATTCCTGCTGGCTGGCGTGATTGATTTGTACGAGGCCACGCTTGACCCGAAGCATCTGGACTTCGCGCTGGCACTCGCGGAAGCGATGTTGACAAAATTCTACGACACTGAAAACGGCGGCTTCTGGCAAAGTGCCGCCGGTGCGACTGATCTTATTCTACGCGTGAAAGAAGATTACGACGGCGCAGAGCCATCCGGCAATTCCGTCGCGATTCTTGGGTTGCTGAAGTTGAGCACCATCACCGACCGAAAGGATTTCAAACAAGCTGCCGAAAAGAGCCTGCGCTGCTTCTCTCACCGGCTTCAAAATGTTCCACAAGCCGTTCCTTTCATGCTACAGGCGCTCGATCTTTCATTGGAAGAACCGAAGCGGGCCGTGATCGTCGGCGACCCATCAAAAGCCAAAACTCGGGACCTGCTGCGCGTTGTTCATTCGGTTTATCAACCGAACAAGGTCGTGCTCGGCAACGTGGGCGCCGTTGAGCCGTTTGCCAAGACTTTGCCGGCCAAGGACGGATCGGTTGTTTACTTGTGCACTGGCGCCGCGTGTCAGCCGCCGACGGGTGACGCGGCGAAGATCAGAAAGATGTTGCACTAACACGTAGCGGAGTTTTGCTGTTCGCATAATTGGTGGTTAGTAATTCAAACCGCGTGTTGAGAACGCAAGTTTGACTTGATGGAATGACACCTTCGCAGCCATGCGGACGCGTTCAACGATTTGTGTTCTCACCTTCACTTTCACCGCTCCATCCATCCTGATGAGTGGCGGGCAGAAGCAAACAATGAAGATCAAGTATGGCAGCCGGACTGACAATTTCATGGTCGAACGAGTCACCCCTCGGAGAAAGGTTTTGAAAGTGACCATCCCAATCAACGGGAAGTTCCTGCTTAGTTAAGTGATGCCTTTTCGACCCGTCCGTCCAAATGAATCTTGAGATGATCCGATGCAATCTCCTGAGCAGGTGATGGGCCGATGCCAGCGGCTTTCGCAGCCACTTCCGAGACAAGTCGATAAAACACCGAAACCTTTACGTCGAGCGGACCGGAACTGTTCTCAGGCAACTGAATGGTCCAGTTCCATTGCCGTTTCTTCTGTGGGCCAATCCGTGTATCATCCCCGAATCGTGCGGCATTCCAAGGCATGGTCGGCTTGCCATCCTTGTCCAACGCTTCGATCCCAATAGGAGACTTGCTTGCTAAAACTTCGTTGCCTTGGTTATCGCGAACCACAGCTTCCACCCACATCTGGCGCATCCCGGGGAGACCCGTAGGCATAAAATGACCCGATCCCACGTTCTCAACTGAAGCCTTGAGGTTGACTGCTTTCTTCCCGGCGTTCTTCGGTGGGTAAGCCCAAGCTGTGACCCTTGCCACCCGCTTGATCATTTCGGAATGGCCACCGGGAAAGACATGCGCGTGGAGGTCATTGCGTTGCGGGCCGTCGTCCGCGCTCCGCCCTGCAAATGCCGGCATGTGACAGTCCTGACACCGCTTTCCTCCGCTCTTCGCGCTCTTCGAGTAAGGACCGCTTTTCCATTCTTCATGGGTGTCTTGGAGTGCTGCGCCGGAAAACGGATGGTTGAACTTGTGGCAAATGCCGCAAAACTCCGCACTTTGCAGGAATTTGGATTCCTTGCTGAGATGATTCATTGTACTGGCATCGGCGTGTGTGCCGTATTTAACCGCTGTCTGCCCTTTTCGGGGATACCGGTAAGCCCCGGTGCTGATGTCTTTGCCGAAATGTTCGTTGCCTGAGATTGTGTGGCAAAAGTCACAGGTCACACCCTCCATCGCCGCGGAGCTCAACGTCAGTGGCAGGGACACCGGCTTGTAAATACCAACCTCTTTGCTCACCGTGGCCACCGGTGTGTGGCATGTCAGGCAAAAGCCGATGCCGCGTTCCCCAAGGTCACGGGCCGCTTGGGGGAGCAACTGCTGAAACAACCTATCTGTTGCAGCTTTCGAGTGCATTGAGGTCTGCCATTGACTATAGATCTCCTCGTGGCAAACGCCGCACTCGCCGGCTGGGGTGAAGTCCGCTGTGCTCAGATGATGCTCGGCGGCGTTAACATCGAAGCCAGCCGCAAAGGCAAGTGCTGCGTAGGCCGCTAGGGTTTTCATTGGGTAGAGTGATTGTGCGCGCCATTGTTAAACCTGCCGCTCTTGAAACGCAACCTTATTGTACAGATTACTCAATGCCGAGTTCGTTACCGAGAGCGATTTCGCTGGTGGCGTGGTCGAGCACGTCGGTCGGGCCTTTCGTGAAGATGATGTCGCGTTGCGGTGGTGTTGGCGGAAAGGCGTTCGACAGGTCTTATGAACCTCATTCAATAAAAACTGGTCCAGTTACCGTAATGGCGCCAGACAATCTTTGACCGGCGCGCAAGGTCCGCATGGCCGTCGGCGTAACCACGACTGATCGATTCCGCCTCGCCCCCTTGGATCTGGAATCCGGAATCGAACTTCTTCGTGGGGTGTCCGCCCCAAGCCAGAGACAGGTTTGTGATGAAGCCGTCGCGATAAAGCGTATCGGTGACAATGGGGCTCAGAGCGGCTCCGCGATCTTCCAGCCTCGTTGGCCAACCTTCGGTCATGGTGTTCGTATTGACTCGTGAGGTCCCGGGCATCACCTGGAAACCTGGCTTGCCGGAACGGGGAATCCACCAACTGTGCTGCATGATGGCGAAACCAAACGACCATCGCTGTTCGTAGTAATAACGCAGATCTTCATTGTTGCTGATGGACCGATTTTTCTGCTTTTGCAGCCAGGATTGAGCCTCGGCAAATTCCGACGGTCGGGCCGGACAAAAGAACATGGGAACCGTCAATCCGTAATTCTGAAGCGCTGGGACCATGGCATGGGCCACATCCCAAGGGTTGTTGCCAACGTCACCCAGCATGGGCAGCCGGCCGCGCGCGTCATCGGACCCGTAGAGGTTCGCCGCGAGCGCCCACTGGCGGAAGTTGGAAAGGCAATTCACCTCCCGCGCCTTCCGTTTGGCTTTGTTCAGCGACGGCAGCAGCAACCCGGCGAGAATCGCAATGATGGCGATCACGACGAGTAGTTCGATGAGAGTGAACCCTATGTTGCTCTTGCGTTGCCGTGAAAATCGGCGCTGATTGCAAATACTATGACCATTACTATGAAAACCATCGGAGTCGATCTGCATAAAACTTCTCTCACCGCGACCGTGCTTGACCCCTCGGGCACCGTCATCGAACGGCGCGATCTGCCGACCAAGTGCCGCCGGCAAATCGCCGACTACTTCGCCAGCCACGGCCCGGACGTCCAGGTCGCCGTCGAATCGGTCGGCTTCTACCACTGGTTCTGGGACACCGTAAAACCCAAAGTCCGTCACCTCCGCCTGGCCGATCCCGCCGGCGTGCGCGCCTGCGCCGGTCGTCTCCCAAAACCGACCGCAACGATTCGCTTCTCCTGGCCAACCTCCTGCGCGAAGATCGTCTCCCGATGGCCTACGTGCCCGACGAACCGATCCGCGCCCGGCGCGAGCTTTGCCGCCATCGCCACCGCCTGGC
>CAZYYS010000047.1:0-22893 GCA_964651015.1 uncultured Verrucomicrobiota bacterium | reverse complement strand
CAGGAACGATGCACCCCATTCGGCATAAGCGTTCAGGATCACCTCGGTATCGGTGCGGCTGCGAAACCGAAATCCGCATGCTTCAAGCTCGTGGCAATAATCGAAAGCATTATAGACCTCCCCGTTATACGCTATGATCGTGGTTCCGTCGGCATTGACCATTGGCTGATGGCCCTGCTTCGAGAGGTCGAGAATGCTAAGTCGGTTGAACCCAAGCGCACCTTCAAAGACTCCACCCGTCGCCTTACCTTCTTCCAGTTCGAATGAGTTTCGATTGATCAAGGAGAAAAGACGGGCGCCTTGGTCGTCCGGGCCGCGATGACGCTGAACCTCGATCATCCGCATCAATACGCGCGGGTTTGCACGGGCGCCATTCAGGTTGAAGAATCCGGCTATGCCACACATGGTTTCAACCTCTCGCATGGATATCGGTTTTCGTCTATTAGTTCGAGTGTTCCCAAGGAGAAAACGGGCAAAACAATTAACTCACGTCGCACTCTCACCTCCACTAATTGCAGATTACTTGACTTGATTCCCCGCTGTCCGCGGAGCGTCCGGAAGCGACGAAACCGCCGAACCAAAGAACTGCACATAAACCCAAGCCAGGGCAATCCAGGCCAAAGCCACGTAGCTGATGAGCACCAAGTCGAGCATGGAACGCATCCCGGCAAAGAGCGCCATCACCATCACGCTATAAATGATGTAGGTCCCAAAAGTCGCCTTCTGCGTCAGCAACCGCGTCGCCATTCCCGCCAGTCGTCCATAAAACCAGCCTCCCAGGGCAATGGCGATCAGCCCGCCGGAAATGTACAATTCACCCAGCACCGAAGAGGAAAAGGAAACACCCTCGACTCCCAGTGCTGATGGCAGGTCAAAACCTGGATCCATGGGTTTGCCGGGCCAGAACACACGCGGAATCGGACGCACCAAAATCCAGATCAAATATCGATGATAAACGTAAGGATGCGTCTCCGGGATGAGTTGAACGATCTGGCAGAAGCGATAAATATTGTCATCCACATGCAGGTAATCCTTTGTTTCCACCACTTCGGTTGGTTGTTTTTCCAGCAACGCACTCAAGCCCACACCGCGGTATTCCAGCATGAGTTGCATGAAGCCAAGCAGAAGCGCCACCGCAATGGCCACGGTGATCATGTGGCCGGTTCGCAATCGCCGTTGCGTGAGCATCCACAGAATCAGCCCCATGCCAAACACCACCCCGATGATGCGACGTCCACCACCTTGGGCGAGAAACATCGCCATGACCAAAGCCATGGCAATGGACAGCAGCGTCCGAACATCGGCCCAGCCGGCGCGTGCCGCCACAATGATCACCAACGCCGGCAGGAGGTAACCAAAGTATTGCAGATGATCCAGGAACGCGTCCCAGCCCCCAAGCTGCCCGCGCCCCCACGGCGCCGCCCAGCGCGATTGTCCCACGTAAGAAAACATCTCCATGATGTTGAATTTGCATGGAATGGCGAACTTGAGCATCCCTAGAAAGAAGGCGAGCGCGGTGAGGTTGAAATACGTGTTCGCCGGGAAACTGACTGACACTGACCGCGTGACCAGGTTTGGAATGGCCCAGGGCCGTTGCAGCGCAGCAATCCAGACGGCAACAACAAACAAGCCGATGCCGATGAAGGCAATCCGGACCTGCTCGCGCTCGATTCCCTCCATCGGGTAGGCGCCCTGGAGCAAGTCAAGCAGCAACCAATAGATTGGCCCGATTGCCAGCAAGTGCTCGCCGCGCAGCAGCGATTTGGGATCGCCAACGGCGGCAACCACCGGTGCCGTGAGCAAGCCGATGGTCATAGCCAGCGCTGGCGCGAAGAGCGCTCCCTGTGATTGCGAGTCCACCGGGATCAGACTCACTGCCAACATCGTGCCGATGCCGGTTGCGAGGATTCCCAACGCCGGGTAGGTGGTCGTTCCGCTTGCGGCAGCTGCCATTGGCGTTCTCGCTCCTCTCCGCGTTGTTGAAACTCGCCTGGCTGACCGGCGCGTTGGGTCTATCGCTCCGCCGCGCAGTTCGGTTGTTCGTTGGCTTCGCATCTGATTCGGGTTTAACGGAGGGGCTGCCCAACTCTTTATGTGCAACTGATCGGACGGCTCTTCCTGGCAATTACCCAGAGACTCTCGGCGGCAAACGTCAGGCCGCCGATGGCGGAATGAATGCGTTTGCCAAATTCCGATGCGGCAATCACAAAACGCTTGGTGGGCGGCATCATGTGGCGGTCGGAAGCTTGCAGGCCGATGCCAAAAAAGCAATCTGGCCACAGGTGAGTTTCACCGACTACCTCCGTGAATGTGCAGCGCATTCGCCTCGGGGTCCAATACCTTACTTCAAATGCAGTAGCCGCTCGAAACCCACGCCGCAATTGATGGTACAGGCAGCGCAGACCAAACGCGTTCGGCAGTTGGATCCATGACTCCCCGTTGGGCTTCAGCACTCGTGAAATTTCCGAAATGCTCTGGCAGGCATCGTCATAACTGAAGTGTTGGATGACACTATACGAAAGAACCGTTTCAAAAGACTCCTTCCGGAATGGGAGCCACCGGGCGTCGCCGACGACAAATCGCGCTTTCACGCCGAGTTGCGTCGCCACTCGCTGGGCGGCGAGGACGGCGCCCAATGAAGGATCGAGGCCAACCGGCTCGTAACCTTTTCCCGCCGCGGCAATGCACCACCGCCCCCAACTGCAACCGATGTCCAGAAGTCTTCCTCCTTCGGATTTGGGTAACGGAATCTCCGGAATCGGATACGTCTGAAGTTTGCCAACCATCTGCCGGTACATGAGACCATTCGTGGCGGCAACGAGAAAACTCACGACCGGATCGACACTGGCATTCCCTTGCGCTGCCAGCCGCGCGGCGCCTTGCCGTTCTTCGGCGCTGATCCCCAGGGTTTCGAGGTAAAGCTCATTCGCATTGTCGCGTTCGCTCGCCCGTCGCGCCTGGGCAACAGAGGCAGACATGACATCGAGTGTTTCTGAAACCTCTTCCAGCAACATTACTGGAACGCCATTCACCACCGGATAAGTATGTCCCCCCGCACACTGCAACCGACGGTTCGACAAAACCAGTTCAAGCTGATCTCGCGGACAAACCAGATGGTCCAAGAACCAGCCGTTCAACGGCGGCTCGCTGATTGCAGGCGGCACAGGATCAGACGTGTAACATTGTCAGAATTTCCAATTGGTAGGGCGCGTCATTCCGTGCGCACCGCTCGGAGCGCGGGTGTCTCACCCGCAGCAGTTTCGCCAGACAGGAGGCGTTCGGATTGAGCTATAGCGCCTTCAAAATCTCGTGCTGCGGCTCACAGAGCCGCGTTCCATTCAAGCGGATTAGTCACCCAACGCGAGCAGCTGTTCTCGCACACGATCCGGATGGTAGCTCTGATATTCACCCGGGTCGCCGTCCGCCAGGCTTTTCAAGAGCTTTGGATCACGGAGTAGTTCGCGAATCGCCGTGGCCAGATGCGAACCGGTCAACTCAGAGATCACCAAACCATTCACACCATGCTGAACAATCGGCGCGCAAAAAGGCGTGGCGATTATTGGCATTTTCCAGGCACGCGCTTCGACCTGCGTCATTCCGAAACCATCAGACACCGTCGGAAAGAGGAATACGTCGCACTCACGATAGTATTTCGCGGTTGACTCACGCGAAACAGAACCGACCCATCGAACGTGTGGCATTGCTCGAAACCGGGCCGGGACTTCGACACCGACCGAGCCAACGATTGAAAATTCGATGGGTTCACCTGACATCAATTCGATTGCTTCCAATACCGCAGCGGCGCCCTTGCGAATTGCAAAAGCACCTAGAAACAAAACCCGCAATGGACGATTGTTGTTGAACTCGCTTGGATAACTGCGTTGAAAACTTTGGGAACTTTCCGTGGCCTTGAAGGCGACTGGGATCACTTGAAGCTTGCACGGCTCGACCCCCGCAGCTTCGAGCAACCCTTTCGACCAATCAGAGTTCACGACAATCTTGTCGGCCAGGGCACATTCCTCCCGCCATTGACTCCAATATTCCGCAGGCGCCGGCGCCCAACGAGGGTGCAACTCCCTGTGCAAACGATGCGCCTGCTCAACGATTCTCTCGTCTTCCACGCCACCGTCGATCTGGCCCATGATGACTTTCCAACTTTGTGCCTTGGCGAACCGAAACAACTCCAGTGCGGCATAGCTGTAAGCGAACAGAGTTGGTTGAAAGCTGGATACTGGATGCTGGATGTTGGATACTCGATCCACTGCATGTCCCTCTCCGCTTCTTCCCGCGGTAACAATTTCAGCTTTCTGCTTTTCAGATTTCAGCGTTTGTAATGCCCGAAGGGCATGTCGTTGATACCAGCGATTGCGTTCAAGAATGAGTGGCCAGCCTGAAAGACGCTTCGCTCGCGCGCCCAGCTCGAACGCGAGCAATCCGGCGTTCCACGATTCGACCGGTGCATCGGCAAGGTCCGGGTGATACCGCTCGCGCAGATTGCGGTTGAGCGCGCCAAAGCGACTGCCGGGTCGCACCCACGCATCCGTGACCAGCAGCTCGAGCACGCCCTCGGTATGAAGTGCCCGTGCCAGTGAGTAATGTTCGCGGGCACCAAGCTGGCAGCAAATCCAAGAACCCATTCGCTCGTGCACGATCAGGCAGCCGCTCGCTGTTTACTTTCGCCAATTCGGAGACGCGGGTGGAGGAAATGCTTCTCACATAACTCGAAACACAAAGTGCAAACGGCCAGCGTCAAGAGTGCGCCCGCGGCGGCCAGCCAGCCGCTTATCGGCCGCCCGCCAGGCGTTGCGATTACCCACGCGCTGATCAAAGCGAGCATGGGAAAATGACAGATGTAAACCGTGTAAGAGCGGACGCCAAGTTGTCGCAACAGCTCGTGCAGCCGCAACCGACAGGCGCCTTCGGGCAGCCTCGCAAAGATCAGCACGATGGCGGCTCCCGCTGCTACATAGACTGCAACAACCAACGGGCGAAGCGGGTTGAAGTGTAATGCTCCAAAGCCAGCGGCCGCAATCATGCCGCCCCAGATCATTTGTGGAAACGTTACCACTCGTCGGCAGAGAATCTCCGCGAGCGCCGCCCCCGCCAGCCAGACCGGATAAAGCTGGAGTGCGGCACCCAGAAAACCGGCCTGTGGCAACCACATGCCCGTTACCGCCAGACCCACGCCGCTCCCGTAGGCAATCGCCGCCCCGCGCCGGCGCAACCACAACCAGCCGGGATAAAGCAGATAGTAAATCACCTCAAATGCCAGTGACCACAAGGGCCCATTACTTCCAAAATCGCGCCCAAGACTGGAAGGCAACATCAACAATGCGGGAGCGACCGACCTGATTGAATAACCTTTCCGCGCAAAGTTTTCGTCCAGCAACGCATCACCCGTTGCGCCGTGATACAAGACCGGCCAGAAGGATCGACCTATGGAATCCAGTGCGACAGTCAAGCCCAAAGCCAGGAGATAGGCTGGTACCAGGCGGTGAATGCGGCGCCGAAAAAAACTCGCAGCGGCAAACTCGTACGAATCTTGCGTTACTGCCTGCTGCGCAGCGCGCAGGTGAATGAAAAAGCCACTGAGGACGAAGAACACCATGACCGCCTCGTATCCGTACCGCAATGTTGCCGAAACGTAGGCCAGCGCCCACTCCCATGCGGAATGTGGATACCGGCTCCATTCGGCCTGGCCGGCCCACAACAACCATCGGGCGTGCCCGAGCAGGACGTAAGTCGCCAGCAAACCCCGGAGCGCATCCAGGCTGCGCAAGTTGATCTGTGCTGAAATGTTCGAGGCGCATTTGTTAGAACTCGTGGCAGTAGCTTCCATCTCAAGCCGGCCCGCCTACCGGGAGATTGACTTCCACGGGCGCACGCCGCAAAGCCAGATAAGAGCGGACAGCCTCAGCGGTGAGTGGTTTGCGATACCCCCGGTTGGTTCGCAGATGCGCCGGTATCATCGTGAGTCCCTTGAGAATGCCACGTTGACGGCCGTGGCCCAGTAGCCATTGAATCCGGCTCAGACATTGGCCCAAGCCAATCAGCCAACAGGACGGCGGATAACGCAGGTACGTGAGTAACGCAATGTTTGCTATGCTGCCTGCGGTCACTTGCGCATCAGCGTGGCGCTTTAGATCGGTGTCGTGAAACACTCGCAGCCATGGTGTCCGGAGAATCTTTCCTCCCTGTGCGTGCAAGCGAAGCGCAAGATCGACTTCTTCCATCCCATACGCGACCGGCAACGGAACATAGCCTGTCGTGGCAAGGAACGCCGAGCGACGATAGACACACGCCCCGCCCGAAAAGTCGGACACCCACTCAGCCATCCGTGAGTCAGACGCAATTGCTTCGCCTTGGTGATAGACAGCCGCACTGAGAACCGAGGCGGCAGGAAATTTCTCGAACAAGCTTGAGGCGCGAGCAAAGTAGTCGGTGTCGATTGGATACGAATCATCGTCGAAACTCGCCACGAATTCATTCCGGGCGGCGGCGATCAGTTTGTTCCGTCCACCGCCGGGGCCAACGCAGGATTTGCTGATCAGCACCTGTACTTGGGGAAAGGCCGCGCGGATTGCTGTTTCACATTCTGCCCGGCCGCCGTCCACGTGGACGAGGATTTCGTCTGGTGGTGGTTGGCCATCTGCTAATTTCTTAAGAGTGGTTAAGGTCTTCTCAATGCGAAGGAAGGCAGTCAGAACGGCTGTCATTCGGTGATCACATTGCCTCATTTGGTTACTTGACCTTTGTCAGAAAGTCACGAAGACCCGCCCGAAACACTCTGGCGCGAAGTCGGAATCCCTCCCGAAAAGAAATTGGAAATGTGCTTTCGCGCGGTACATACCAGTCGTTGCAGCCAGTGCGCCGTACTAGGCGATAGCCATTAACAACCAAGTGTCTGTAGTTTGCCAGACTGTCTCCTTGATCCTCGATAATGATCAATTCCGGCCGGTACTTGCTGATCGTGAAGCCTCGCAATACGTTCAATTCAAACCCTTCTGTATCGATTGACAAAAAGTGAACATGAGCAATGCCACTTTCCTCAAGAAGACTATCAAGAGTCTTCAGCATGATTGGGATTAATCCTTGAGAAATCAGCGGCGCTTGGTTTGTCTTATCGACCACCCGAGAGAGTGCACCTTCGACTTTCAACATTAGTTCTGAGCCTGCTTGTTCAGGAGAACCGCAAGCCAGTTGATAAACTTTGGAACTCCTTTTCTCGCGCAGTTCGTGGCATCGGTCAGGTTGAGGCTCAACCAGAATTCCAGTCCAGCCGCTCTTTTCTAGCAGATACGATTGAGAAAGCGCTTCCGGCATGAATGCACCAACTTCGACAAAGACACCTCTAAAGCCCGCCCCAAAAAACTGCATTACAGCGATGTCTTCTCCAAATTGTGCGTGAGTCTGAGTTGATTCGATTTGCATTGATCGGCCTAGCTCCGAGCAACAGATAATTTGCTAATCTTTTGTGCGAAGATCCCTGCAAGCTGCGACCAAACCCCGTCAAAATGCGTTGCTCGAACATCGGATCGAGCCAGCCAAGCGCGATTCACTGAATGGGCCTCTTGCAGTGGCGCAGCCAATGCAGCTGCAATTGTTTTGGTAACATCAAAACCATGATTCGCGGGATCGATCCAAAACGCGCCACGCAAGACACCGTTGCGCACGCTGGGGTGAGCGTGATAAACCGGGACACATCCAGCGCGGGCCGCGTTCAGAAATTTCTCCGTGAAGTAGTAGGGTTCAATGCTATTTTCTAGGCAAACGGCCACTTTGTATTTAGCCAGGAACCTGATCTGATCTTCGGCCATCCAACCGTCCTTCCAGTTTAGTTCTCCTCGGTAATTGTCTGGTAAAGACGGACGTGATAGCGGCCCCCACTTGCGGAATATGCTCCAACTACTCAGCTTACCGTACAATCGCACCGAAGGGTGGGTCACAAAGCGATTCCGCAGACGAAGACCGGGCCGTAAAAACCATATGCGCCCTCCAGAGTTTGACACGATGGCTACTGCCTCCTGAATGCGGTCGGTCTGGTCATCGAGCACCGTAAGGCCACAATTGGTGATGTGGGGAACCCGATACTCGGGAAGTGGATGGCAGTAATGCAGCCATTCAGATTCCTTCAACGACGCCTTTATCGTACGAACCAGTTTGCTGCGGTATTGGCTATGCCAGCGCGGCTCCCACGAATACCAAGCTTTTGGTCGATGGTAATGAAGGATTCCCTTATCGGGCCAATATTCCCAAAGTGCGGCATCGGCTTTCTCCAACTCAACCACTGGACTAAAGCAAACATTCCCAAAGCATAAGTCACGAGTATGCCATGGCGAATATAGCTTTACTACGTACTTGGGCTTAAGCAGGCAACTCACAATTGAAGTCCAACGCCCATCCGGTGCGTTGCGTAAATTCGGTCTCATCCCGCAACGCGACCAAATTCCTAAACTGTGTAGTGTCGTATTCCGTAGAGATCGCGGACAATAAAGCAGGGCTGGGTATCTGGAACATCCGAAACCCTGCACTCGTTAGCAAATTTAGCAATTCTCGGGTCTTGTAACCAAAACGCCGAAAATGAAGAGAACTGACCTCGAAAAACACACATTGGGTTCGCCGCAGAGTTTCAGCAGCTCCCTCGAAAACGAACTTCTCGTATCCTTCGACATCGACTTTGAGTAGTTGGATTCTTCCTGAATGCCAGATGGCACGGTCCAGAGTTTCAATTTGAATGCGCAAGCCCGTTCCGTCGGACGCAACCCGGTTCATGTCATCTCGTTTGGTGTCGGTGAAGGCAACCGTGCCAGGCTGGTTTCCGAGACCGAGGTTGTAAGCCTCTACATTGCGAACCTTATTCAGCGCAAGGTTCTGCTGCAAAAATCGATAAGTCCTGGGGTGCGGCTCAAAGGCAAACACCCGCCCGGAATCTCCCACCGCGAGTGATTCTGTCAGCACCGTTTCCCCTATGTTGGCACCAACGTCCACGACGACGTCCGCCGGTTTGAGGTAGGCACGGTAGAATTCCAGGTCGCTGTCACATTCGGCAGGGGCAATCCAGCGGTACATGGCCACGTTCGAGTTGTGAAACCGCAAGCGATAACCGCGTTGTTGAATCGTCAGCCATTGACACGCGCCCGTGAGCATCAGCAGCCGGGCCATCAGAAACCGAAACGGGTGGCGGTGGTTTCGGAGCAACGAAAGATAATCTTTCATGGCGCCCACATTGCGAGTGAAAGTGCCCTTCCCATACCTCCTGTTGGTAGCCGCCGAGGCAACGAGGTGGACGCGCTTGAATAACAACTTTCCACCTCCTCACGTCGTCGCCTACGGTTCATGGGTTTATAGCGCGCAATCCCGTTTGGGGGACATTCTCACCCAGGAAGCGCCTCGGCTCCCCTGCGCAACGCAATCCAAAGCACGGCGCGCAATCGTCCCAAGCAGCGCGGCATGAATCCAGTGAAGTTGCAGCGTTTCAGGCAACCCAGGAAATGGCTGCTTGTCTCGACGACCAGAAATAGCACCACCAGGCAAAAGGAGTTCATCACACTCTTGCCACAGGTCCTCCTCAGAACGAAGTACCGATTATACAGATCGTCCTCCGCCGCCACGGAGGCGGACACGCGGCCCCCCGGTGTGTGGTGATGCGCCATACGCGCCGCCGGGCAAAACAGAATGCGGCCCATCCGCGAGAGTTTCCGCCCCAAATCCACATCTTCATTCGTCGTGCAACGGTGCAGGAAGAAATCCGAGAAGCCGCCGGCTCGTTCGTAGGCTGAACGTCTTACCAGACTGTTGCCTGCCCCCAGCCACTCCATCGGCCGCGGGTTGGTTGGCGCTGGGTTGTAGCCAAAGCGTAAAAGGGGACCAACTACCTTGCCCTGCCAAGCACCCTCCGCCAGGCCAACGAAGTGTCGCAGATAGAATTTCCACGCACGGGTGGGTTGCGACCACGATTGATTGTTGAAATCCGCCGTCACCGCGACCACGTCTGGACCGTTGCCAAGGGTCGCGAGCATCTGTTCGAGGCAATCACCCTCCAGCACTACGTCGTCATCCAGTAACAACAGCAATTCGCCCTGGGCTTCCCGGATTGCGGCCTGCCTCTGCCGAACGGCATTAGGAGGTTGCACCGGCAGCCGCACAACTCGCAAGCCCCGTGATTTCCAAAGCGAGTCGCTGGTGACCATCTCGGTTTCGCCATTTCCGCTGCCATCGGCTACAATGACCTCTAGCACGGCCACGGTCTGGTCACTCAGTGATTCCAGCAGTTGACGCAATGATTCAGGACGGCCAATCGTCGGCACAATTGCGCTGACGTTTGATCGGAGGTTTTGGTCCGTCAGTGAATCCATTTACTCCCGGGCCGTTTCTGGATTCTTGCGCATCCAAAAGCTGGCGTGACCATGATAACCACTCTCCTTTCGCAATCGAGGCCAGAGTTGCTCAACCGCGTCCGGATGATCGAGAGCCAGCCAGTGGTTTGCCGCTTGCACCGAGAACGCGGTGTTGTAGGCGAGAAACGCTTCCAGCAGATATTGCTCATTGAAGGCGATCCGTTTCTCGATCAACCACTCAGCCGGGTAATCGTGCGGAAAGAAAATGTCGTGCACCTGAACCCATACGCCAGACGCCAATGCGGGCAGGATTTCGAGACACTCACGGCAGACATCGCCGCCGAACTTCACCGCATGACTCGAATCGATGAACAGCACGTCGCCGCTCCGCAGGCGTTGAAAGAAATCAAGGTCAAGGCTCTCAACCGGTCGAGCGATGAGTTCGATGTCGAGTCTGGCTTCCGTCAGGCGCGGTTCAGGATACGGTTCAATGCAAGTGAGCTTCCCGGCGTTGCCTTCCGCATGGTTGCGCTTCAGCGCCTTGTCGGCGATCCGTGTCGAGTTTCCGCTGCCGATCTCGATCACCTGTTTCGGTTTCAGGTCGCGCACCAGCGCGTAGTACATCGCCGCGTCGAGACCGCCGAAATAGTCGTTTTGGAAATTGAAGCCTTCCGGTTCCGGCTGCCGGGCCAGCTCCTCCAACTCGCCGCGATATCGCTCCCCCAGCCGCCGGACCAACTGTACCTGACCGGGGAGATTGAAATCAATCGCGGGAAATTGCCGACGGCGCCGGGTTTGTTCGGCGGTGATCTGCGCGAAGTCCGGCAGCGGATCGTAGTAATGAATCGGGCGCACGTGATAGCCCCAGCGATCTGTGATTGCCGGATGTTGACGGAGCAAGAACATCAAGTGACGCGCCACACGCAGCGGCAGCAGTCGAAAACCCGCGAGCGCGGCACGATTGAGGAGGACCTTCAAGGCAGACAAGCATCCACGGCTGCGTCAGTCTGCTTGCGGACAGATCCAACCAGCGCTTGATGGAAAACCTCTCTCGCCGCTTCGCACGTAAAATAGCGGCGGCCAACCTTCAGCGCCTCGTTACTTAACCTGACTCGGTGTTCCGGCGCATTCACCAATCGTGCTATGGCCGCTTTCAACTGCGTCTCGCCGTCGTCACTCACCACTTCAGCGACACCGGGGTTCTCCCGTGCCCAACGAACTGCGGAACAGTAATCCGGGCCGTGGATCAACAACGGTAAACCCGCCGCTGTGTAATCGGTGAGTTTGCTCGGAAAACTGATCTCCATGTTGGCCCGGTCCGCAGGATCGAACGACATGGGCACAAACAGCGCATCTGCTTCGTCGCGCAGGCGTGTCACCAACTCGCCAGACTTCACCAAGCCGCGTAACACGATGTTCGGTCGTTCAAGTCCCGCCTGCCGCGCCGCGCCCGGCGTTAAAGGGCCGAAGAGGAGCAACTGACCGCCAATCGGAATCAGCGCGTCAGCCAGAGTGCGCAACGCCTTGACGTAGCCCGGGGAATTGATGCTCCCACCAAAAGCCACCGTAAAGGGATGGTCGTTGCGGGCGATTCGTTCCGGCGGCGCATCGAACTTCGGACAATCCGCCGCGCGCGAAGGATAGAGAACGGTGCCTTCGACCCCGTAGCGTTCACGGTAATCGTCCCGCATGAATGGAGAAACGCATAGACGCGACGCCGCCTGCCGATAGACCCGACCGAACTCCCGATCCAACCACGGGCGAAACCACTGAGGGAGCAGCGCCACACGGGGAAGATCGTCGTGACAGATCAGGTGCAATGGCAGTCTGTTTTGGGTCGCGAAACGCGCCGCCGTCAACCACGAGAATCCATGCGTCACTGTCAGGACTGTATCAGGCTGGAAGCCGGCCAACAATTGAGCCACCTGTCCGACTCCATCACAGACCCTCATCAGCCAGGCACCGTACCAGCGTGCAAAGCGGGTATGCAGCAGTCGCCTATTGCCAACTTGGAGTTCCGCGTATTGAACGCTCGATAACCGCCGCTCAGGTATCGAGCGCAACAGGTTCGTCTCAATGACGCGCAGACGTTCTGCTGGCCAACCTTCCAGCAGGCGGAACAGCAACGCCGAGCCGTGGAAAGAAGCCTCGACGGGAACATCGCCAAGGTAGAGCAAACGAGGCAGGTCCATTCAAAAGGTGAAAATTGAAACGCTGAAACTGAACCAAATGATTCCCGCTCTCCGTTTCGTGGGCCTTTCGCCGCTTCACAAAGGGAGCTGTTCGACGCGATTCTGCCAGTACCGCGCATCGGTCGCCTTGGCAATCAATTCCATATCGAAAAGCAACTGGCCAAAGCTGACATAACGCTGGTGCGCGAAAACCAAACCGGCGAACGGTCGCCCCGTTCGTTGCCATTCCTCGGCCAGCACGCGAAAGCGAATGTCTTGCGTCACCATGATGCGATTCAAGGTAGTCGCCAGTTCCAGTAGCTCGTGGTCGGGCAATGTGTTCGTCCTTTCCTCCGTGGCGGCGAGCACATTCACACTGCGAAGCCGGAGTTGCAGGATTACCGGTCCCGGCACATGCACGTCTGCATACAAACCGACGGGCATCAGGGACGGGCCTGTTCTTTCAGGCGAACAAGGAGTGGCGGAGTCGGATGCAATTGCTTCCACTTCTCCACGTCGCGATATTCGGCGAGCAACTCGCTTTCAATCTCGTTGGAATGATCGAAATAGTAGGTCAATGCGGCGTGAACTTCCGCGAGCGTCAAATAAGCGTATTGCCGGACAATCTCCTCCGCTGACCATCCGCGCCAGAGGTAGTCCGCCACGATCTGTGCCACCCGTGTGCGGGCATGGCGTTCCAGTCGCGCCGGCTCTCCGGTTGGTTTTACAATATGCGGATAAGTCAATTCGACTGGCATAGCGTGAGCTTCGCAGGTTCAATCAATGGCGTCAACATCTTGGAATCCAGCGTCAATTGACGTAAATGACCTCCACTCACATCTTCAACATCACGTCGGCGATGCGCGCCGCTACCTGGCCGGTCCCGTAGTTCCGGCCTTCGCCGCGCCTCACTCGATCGACCGAACGATTCCCAAACGCCACTCTCAATTTCATTGGGCCTTGGAGTAATCACGTTCAAGTTAGTCCTCCTGTGGCAGCATGAGAAAACTCTCCGTAAATGCCAAGTGAGCATCCAGTTCGCCGGAGGAATTTACCAGAGAGAGTGAGGGCACGGCATAGACACGGTAGTCGATGGCCTTGACAACGTCGAGCAACATATCGGGCGAAGACTTGTGAGCTGCGAGGTTTTGACGATTGCACTCAATCAGCACTGCCGGACGCGAAGCGGCAAGGCAACCTCGCGCGCCCTGCAAAACCACGAGTTCACCGCCCTCCACGTCACATTTGATCACTGAAACTTTAGGTGAGCCAAATTCTTTCCACGTTGCGTCCAAGGTCGTTTGCTCCACTTCCACCGTTCGCACCTGCGACACTCGACCAGTGTTTTTGATACCGTCATAAAGGCTTTTCTCCATCTCGGATACACTGAAGGAGACCTGGCCAGATTCGGCGCCGACCGCCTTCGGGACAAGCGTCCATCGATCGCGAAATGAACTTTCCTCCATCGTGCGTCGAAGCCACGGAAGCGTATTGGGGGACGGCTCAAATGACACGACTCGCACATCGGTCACTGTACGCAGCACGGGAACTGACATGAGACCGATGTTCGTTCCCACGTCAAAGAACCAAGTTGCCGGGCGGACAAGACCTTGCAGAAGGCGAACATTATCCGCCTCAAAAATGCCCTGATCGCACGCAGCTAAAAAACTGAGCGAACCCTTCGGAAAGTAAATCCGCGTACCGAAGTAGGGAAAGGAACCGGCGAACCCGGGACAGCTTCCGTAGAGCCAGTGTTTGATCTTCTTACGGAACGTCATGGAGATGCTACAGGTTGCCGCTCCGACCTTTTCGAAGGTGGCATGAACTTGGGGGCTGTCACCCGTGGGCCACACGCCACCAGCACCCCATCCACGCTGTACGTCTCCTCGAGGTTCACGGAAACCAGGACACGGTACTTGTGCAGGCGAAGAAGCTCCACGCATTGAGTGTGAAGCTCCGTGGAATGCGTGGAGATGAATAGGTAGTCGATACGACCGGCGTCGAGAAGGGACTTGGCGCCCTGCAGCATCTCCAGTTCAAAACCCTGCACATCAGCATGGAGTATGTTCACGTCTGTCAGGCCTTTTTCCATCAGGAACGACTCGATACTGACTATCTTCGTGCCATCCGAGTGTTTGCCCGGATCGCGCCCGACGTAGGCTTGAGTGAAGTCACCACTGAATCCGTTCAACTGGAAGTTGCGCTGCCCAACGGCGAGATTTGCCTCCGCTGGCTCGACGAGAAAAACCCTCGCTTCCGAAATTATCTGGCAAAACCACATCGAGTAAAACCCCCAATAGGCACCGGCTTCTATCATTACCGCCCTCGCAGGCAGCGACCGCACGATGGCATCGAAAACGACCTCCTCCTGCGGCTCGTGGCATCCCCGGTTCGCTGCGAGCATCCGCGTGATCCCATCACCATAATAGCCGTTCACGACCACTTTCAATCCGTTGTGCATGGCTTGAAGCCCGCCCACAATTTTGCCGGCTTCTGGCGCGCGGCGCAAACGTGCATTGTCGGGACACGCCAGCACGTCTGCAATGCGCTCGTCCCAATGCCGGCGCTCCGCTCGTACCGCACGCCACTCGTCAATCTGGCCGCACAAACAGGGACAAATAGTTTCGCCGATACCGCGAATTGCTTTTCGGATCATTCTACAGAACCTCAAATCGAGGTTCGATCTGGGCCGCCAGTGCCAGCGCGCCGTAGCCCATGCCGTGCTTAAAATCCCAGGATTGGCCCGTGGGGTTCGAGTAAACCACGTCGAACTCAAGCAGTTGTTCCACGTAGTGGTCCCAATGTGAGTTCACCACCGATGTCGTGAAGTCAAAGGAGTAGTTACCTGACGCCAACCAAAGAGGCGACAGTTCAAACAATGTGCGGTAACGACCTGCCTGGGCCGGAAGGGTAAGGCCGTGAAATTGGTGTAATGAGGCCAGCCCCAGCCTTTGCCGCGTGGCATCTAGGAGAAACGCCTCCAAGGACAGACCTGCTGTTCCGTCGGTTTGCAATGTGATTTCCAACCTTAGCGGTTTGCCGGGCGTGTAATGCCGAGTCGGCTTGCCCGCGTCATCCACCAACCGGGCGCTGATAAGTTCAGTGTGCGCCCCGCGACCCGAGGCAACGGCATTATTTGCGCAGCCGCGATTTCCGAGTTCGACGTAATTTTCAATCGCCGCTGAGGATCGTCCATTGAAAACAATTCGGCCCGTGTCGAGCACAATCCCGCGTGAGGTCAGGCTGCTGATTGCGGCCATATTGTGGCTTACGAAGAGCACCGTTCGGCCTCCCCTGCTCACCTCCTGCATTTTGCCCAGACACTTTTTCTGGAACTCCGCGTCACCCACCGCCAGCACTTCGTCCACAATCAGAATCTCCGGTTCCAAATGTGCGGCGACCGCGAACGCCAGTCGCACATACATACCGCTGCTGTAATGTTTCACCGGTGTATCGAGGAACTTCTCCACCTCGGCAAAGGCCACGATCTCATCAAACTTCCCTTTGATCTCCGCGCGCGTCATCCCCAGGATCGCGCCGTTCAGAAAAATGTTTTCCCGTCCCGTCAGTTCGGGGTGAAAGCCCGTTCCCACTTCCAACAAAGACGCAATGCGCCCTCTCACCTTCACCCGGCCTTCGGTCGGCTCCGTAATGCGACTTAAAATCTTCAACAACGTTGATTTCCCCGCCCCGTTGCGTCCGATGATGCCCACAACTTCGCCCTGCCGCACTTCAAAGGAAACATTGCGCAAAGCCCAGAAGTCCTCCGTGGAGGAAACGCTGACACGCTGAGACTCTGAAATATCCTTAGAATCTGGAACCCTGAGATTTTGAAAATCTGAAATGAAGTAGTTGTTTCCGGGTTTCAGCATTTCAGGTTTTCCGCTTTTCCGCTTTTTGAAAAAGCCCCTGGCTTTTTCGGCAATCACATCGCGCAGGGCAACATACCGCGCGCGTTCCGCCTGATGGCGGATGCGGTACTTCTTGCCGAGATTCTCGACCGAGATGACGGTGGTGCTCATCTTCTAAAACGCTAACATCTGAAAAACTGAAAGATGACAATTCAAAAGCAGTAATGAGACCCGGAGATCAGCAAGGCTGAAAGTCGAAAAGCTAACATACTGGAACGTTGAAAGCCTGAAACGTGAAAAAGTCCAGTCACGGGCCACGTTTCCTCAGACGTGATACGATGGTAGTAAATATTGCCAGAAGCTCACCCGTTTCCCGGTGTAGTCTGTCAATCGCTTCATCTCGAATTCCGCAATCTTCCCGGAGCAACTCGATCCAAAGGTGGGATTCATCTGCTTCCTGCAACAGTCCATCAAGTTTGGAGCAGAACTCTGCATCCGACCGGGCGCGTGATGCTTCCCGAGCATGGGCGGCAACGGATGTACCGGATCGGAGTAATTGACCACCGAGCACCTCAACTTCCTTCCGTTTACGCGGCAACCGCACATATAGCTGGATCACACTCGAAGCGAATCGCTTGGTTCGCAACCTCAGTTCTTCCGATAGCCTGCTCATTTCGGTATTTCAGCTTCCAGTGTTTCAGCTTTTGCTTTCAGATCACATCCGCAAACGTGCGTTCCATTTTCCGAAAGTACCAGATACCGCTCACGCAAAGGAACACGGTGAAAAAAGCTGAAACGCTGAGAGCAGATAGTTGAAACGGAGTTTCGCCGCGCAGGAGCGACCAGCGAAAACCGTCAATCACGCCGACCATCGGGTTGAGCGCATACAGCAACCGCCATTTTTCCGGAACGATGGAACTGCTGAAGCCAACGGGAGAGATGTAAAGGCCAAATTGGACGATGAAGGGGATGATGTAGCGGAAATCCCGGTACTCGACGTTCAACGCGCACAGCCAAAGGCCGGCACCGAAAGCCGCCGCGAAGGCCAGGGCGGTGAACAGCGGAAGCGCCAAGATATGCCAGTCGGGAAGAAAACCATACCAAAGCATGATCACGATCATCAGTCCAAAGGTGATCAGCAAATCCACAAAGCTCGTAATGATCGAACCGGCGGGGATGATCAATCGCGGAAAATAGACTTTCGAGATCAGATTGGCGTTGCCCACCAGGCTGTTGCTCGATTCGCTGAGAGCGGTCGAGAAAAATTGCCACGGCAACATACCGGCCATGACCAGGAGGGCGTACGGTACAGCGCCGGGCGCCGGGAGTTTTGCGATCCGGCCAAAGACGATGGTGAAAACGATCATCGTCAAAAGCGGACGAATCACCGCCCAGGCAATTCCGATGACCGTTTGCTTGTAGCGAACGAGAATGTCCCGCCAGGCGAGGAAATAGAAGAGTTCGCGGTAACGCCACAAGTCGCGCCAGTAGTTCTTCTCAGCCCGGCCGGGCTCGATGATCAACTCATGTCCCATCCGCTAAGGTCCTCGCTGAATGAAATAAGTCCCGAGTACCAGCGCATCCATTTTTGTGCGCAGGAAACAGTCGAGGGCTTCCTCCGGTTTGCAGACGACCGGTTCGTTCTCATTGAATGAAGTGTTCAGCACCATGGGAACTCCGGTCAGTCGAAAGAAACTGGAGATCAGTTCGTGGTAAAGCTGGTTGGCTTCACGGGTTACGGTGTGCAGGCGGCCGGACCCATCCACGTGGCAGACCGCCGGGACGCGGGATCGTTTGTCGGCGCGAATCTGAAAGACTTCCATCATGAATGGCACGTCGTCGTCCTGCTCGAACCATTCGGCCACCACTTCACGGAGTATCGAAGGTGCGAAAGGGCGGAAGGATTCGCGGCGCTTGATCTTCTGGTTGAGGATGTCCTTCATGTCCGCCCGGCGCGGGTCGCCGAGAATGGAGCGGTTGCCCAGCGCGCGCGGTCCCCATTCCATGCGGCCTTGGAACCAACCCACGACTTTGCCATCGGCAATGGCTCTGGCGGTCTGTTCACAGAGCGTTTGGGTGTCGGCAATACGGTCAACCACCAGGCTTTCCGGCTTGATTTGGCTTAATTCACCTTGATCTTGCTTGATTTCGCTTATCCGCGTCGCGATCAGCTTGCCCAGCGATTCTTCTTCCGCAGCAGGTCCCCAGTAGGCGTGTTGCATCTGGAACCGAGGGTCGCTTGATCCGGGCCGTGAGCCGCGTTCGCATTCCATGGAATGCCAGACGGCGAAGGCAGCCCCTATGGCGCCGCCCGCGTCACCGGCCGCCGCAGGCAGGTACATTTTCTGAAATGGGGATCGAGCGTACACTTTTCCATTGGCGACGGAGTTCATCGCGCAGCCGCCCGCCAGCGTCAGGTTCGGACAACGATATTTCTCGTGCAAGGAGTTGAGCAATGCGAAGAACGCTTCCTCGTACATCGTCTGGGCCGAGCGGGCGAGGTCCTTGTGCCGTTGCTCAAGCGGTTCGCCAGCCTTGCGGCCGGGGCCAAGCAGGCGTTCCAGTTCAGAAGTGTAAAGCGTGCCCACTTCAGGCGCGCAGTTGTTCCAGCTATAGGTGACGTTTTCAACGTGGTGTCGGAAGAACTTCAAATTCAACCGATAGGTGCCGTCGTTCCGCAACAGCACGATCTCGCGCATCGCCTCCATGAGCCTCGGCTCGCCGTAGGGCGCAAGCCCCATGACTTTATATTCGTCGCCAAAATGCGGAAAGCCGAGGTATTGCGTAATCGCCGAGTAAAAAATGCCGAGCGAATGCGGGAAGTAAACACGACCGTCGATTTGGATTCTGTTCCCCTGCCCCATTCCCCACGCCGCGCTGGCAAAATCACCGAAGCCATCGACTGAAACGCAGACGGCCTCGTCGAACGGGGACACCAAAAACGCCGAGGCCAGATGCGCGAGGTGATGTTCGATGTGATGAACCTGCGCCCGCAGCCCCTGGTCGGGAAAGGCTTCGCGGAGCGCATTCTCGACCGTCGCCGCCTTGCGGTTGTTGCGAAGGCGATTGAGCACGAGGCCGGGGTCGGGTCGTCTTGAAAGCACGTAAAGGAGACGCCGGAGGTTATTGACCTTGGGGTTTCGGTTGATCGCAACGTGATCGACATCGTCCAGTTGAAGGCCGGCTTCTCGCAGGCAGAAGGCAATCGATTCGCCGGGCAGGCCGGCCCAATGTTTGACGCGACGAAACCGTTCCTCCTCGGCGGCGGCAGCGAGTTGGCCGTCGCGCAACAGACAGGCGGAGGAATCTCCATGATACGCATTGATCCCTAAAATGATGGAAGGAGAACGCAGACGTCAGTGGGTCAATCAGGGCAAGCTACCGCACTTGGCCGTTTTCCGGAAATTCCGGCAAACGATCCTGGCACTTGATCGGCTGCCAGGCTGCGGACACGTCCTGCCAACCCGGCATTATGTTTTCGCGGAGGCATGAAACGCCTCGCTGCGTGTCGTGCTAATCTCCCAGCACCTTCAAAAGCAGCGGCAACACGCGCCGTCCGTTCCGGCTCCAACTGCGGAGCATTTCCACCCGCTGACCCGCGTGCTCGCGTTCTCCGGCAGGCAAATCCTTGACCAACGTCGATATTCGGTTGAGCCGCTCTTCGCCGCCGGCAAATTGCGGCGCAAGATGTTTACTGAGCAGAAGGGACGCAAGATTGCGGAGTTGCGCCACGGCTTCGTAATGCGCCCGGCGATCACCGGCGACATACACCATCCGCACGGCACCGAGCTCGCGGAGGAAATTCAGGCGTTGGCTGGCGGACCCTTTGCTAAGATGCAGCCGGTCAATCAACTCATCCATCGCCATTGGCCGCCGGGAAATGAACAGCAGTCCGTAGATTTCGGCGACCGAACGAGGCTGACCCAAAACGCGGGAGAATTGGACAAAGAGGTCGATGATCTCGATCTCCACCGGGCTTAACCGGGGTGACGCATCACGGCGCTGTTCTTCGTTCACCACATTGTCCGCCAAACTCAGGGCCATGGGCGGAACGGTACCAAGCGGTGCAATTTGTTCAATACAAATTGAACTTTCCAGCGAAGAAACTTACGAAAAAAGCCCGTTCCCTAACGAAACGGGCTCCTCCCTGGATTTTGCAATCCGCTAAGGCCCAGAATAGCGCACTCCACCAGTGGGTATCTCACCAGTGTTCGTCCGGCTCAACTCCGTCGGGTTACCGCTGAACGGCGTGAACGGCGGCCCTATGGTTGGCGGCGGCAACGCGACAACGAAGCCGGGGTTGTCCGAAGTCGAAAGCAGTGCCACGGGCGATGAAGGCGTTGCCGGGGGGGTGGTGACAATTTTTTCCGGTGAACTTCCCATCAACGGCGCCGCGTAAGCGAGCAGACTCTCCGTCTCAGACATGATGGCTGCCACGGATTTGGTCCGACCCGTCAAACTTGAATCTGCCCGATCCACAAACGGTTTCAAGGACGGCAACGCCGCGGTAACCGCAGCGACAATCTCCTTGCCGGCATAAGGCGCGGCTTGCGCCACCGCTGTTGCCACAGCGGCATACCTGGTAGGAACAGCCTGGCATACGGCGAAGACGATCTTACCGGCTTGTTCCGGAGCGGCACCAGCCGCGGCACCGGCGATGGCAGCCGCCTGCTTCGGCAGCACCGAGGCGGCACGCGCGGCCACGGCAGGCGCGACATCGGAGTTCTCGCGAGCGATCGCACTCACAACTGAAACCGCCGCCACCGGCCTTAAATCGATGGCGGTGGAAATAACCACTTCAGCTGTTGATTGCCGCACTTTATCTTTGGCGTTGGAAACGAGCTGTGCGGCTTTGGCGCCCAGTTCAGGCGCAGGAACATTCTTCAATTCCTTTTTGATCAAATCTCTCGAGGACGACTTTTCGGCAAAAACAGTTCCGACAACAAAGACCACAGCGGTGAACACGAGCAGCTGCCGGGTAAAAGTCCTGTTTTTCATATGATCCTTATGCGTCGGTGCATTTTGATTACTACATTTGCTTTCTAACAACTGGTCCACTTTCAGTCAATTTCCATTTTAAGTTATTTTTACCACCATCGTGCGCACCGAACCCACAAAAGTGAGCCTTCGGCGAAATGGAAGCAACCACCGCAAAGATGATTTTGAATTCATTCGCCAACAATCTCTCGCCTGTTACCTTGTGCCCCGATTAAAGAAATAGCATGTCAGGCAACACGGACAAAACTGTCGCGGCTAACGGCGAAAAGAGAAACGCTGATGAGTTGACCGAACGCCTGCGGGCGGCAACCGCGTTGCTGGAGCAGGTCACCAGCAATCGCGCCCTTCTGGCGGGACTTTCCGAGGAGGAACGCATGCGCCTGCTCAGGGCCGCGGGGGAAATCTATTCTCCCAACGTTGGTGAACGACGGCGGTTTGTGAAAGCTAGAGTCCGCCAGCGCAAGGCCGACAAGTTGCAGCGCGATCAATCGAAGCTGAACCAGACCGGTATCCGCAAGCTGCGGCGCGAGAAGGTTTTCACGACCCCGAATGTTTTTCCGCCGGCAAACTTTACGCAGCAGGAAGTCACGGACAATCCGGATTTCCGCGAGGTGGTCGAGCCGCAGAATTGTTACATCTGCAAGCAGGCTTATTCGACGATTCATCATTTCTACGATCAGTTGTGCCCGGCGTGCGCGGAGTTGAATTTCCGCAAGCGCAGCGAGCTGGCGGATTTGCGCGGTCGCGTGGCGCTGCTCACGGGCGGCCGCGTGAAGATTGGCTATCAGGCGGGCATCAAGCTGCTGCGCGCCGGGGCGCAACTCATCGTCACTACGCGCTTCCCGCGTGATTCGGCGATGCGTTACGCAGCCGAGCCGGATTTCAAGGAGTGGGGCGACCGCTTGGAAATTTTCGGGCTGGATTTGCGTCACACCCCGAGCGTGGAAGCGTTTTGCCGTCATTTGCTCGCCACGCGGCTGCGGCTGGATTTCATCGTGAACAACGCCTGCCAGACGGTGCGACGACCGCCGGACTTTTATCGGCACATGATGGAGCGGGAGAACGGGCCGTTGCATGATCTACCTGCGGCAGCGCAAAAGTTGCTGGGCGCTTACGAGGGACTGCGCGGTTACCACATGTTGCCGGAAGCTGGTAGCCGACGACTTGAGGAGGCGGAGGTTTCGACGCGCAACAATCCGCCTTCTCACGGCGGCGGCTACAAGGAGAAATCGGCGCTCGCCGGCCTGACGCATGCAGCGGAGTTGTCGCAAGTGCCGTTGCTGCCAGAGGAAGTGGCGGCACAACAGGCGTTGTTTCCCGCGGGCAAGCTCGACCAGGATTTGCAACAACTGGATTTGCGCGAGCAAAATTCGTGGCGGTTGATGCTGGCGGAAGTGCCGTCGGTGGAATTGCTCGAAGTGCACCTGGTGAACGCCGTCGCGCCGTTCATCCTGAACTCGCGTTTGAAGCCGCTGATGCTACGCACGACGGGACGCGACAAACACATCGTGAATGTGACGGCGTTGGAGGGACAGG
>CAZYYS010000046.1:21562-22903 GCA_964651015.1 uncultured Verrucomicrobiota bacterium | reverse complement strand
GGTGAACTTCATGATGTTGCCCTTGTGGACGAGCGTCACCGACTTGCGCTTGAACTTGATGGCGTAAGAAATCGCGCTGTGAATCAACCGCACGCTGCCACTGTAGCTCACCGGCTTGATGCCGATCCCGACTTTCACGTCGCTTGGAAAATTTGGTGCGCCGACGGCCTTCCAGAATTCCTCCGCCCTGGATTTGGTGCCGAATCGAACCTTGTCGAACGACTTCGGAAATTCCTTGGCGAGGAAATCGAGAATCTTCTGCGCCTCGGGCGTGCCGCCCGCGTATTCAATGCCCGCGTAAATGTCCTCGGTGTTCTCGCGGAAAATGACCATGTCTACTTTCTCGGGGTGCTTCACCGGTGAGGGCACGCCGGTGAACCATTGTACGGGACGAAGGCAGACATAGAGATCAAGCATCTGGCGAAGCGCCACATTGAGGGAACGGATGCCGCCGCCGACGGGCGTGGTGAGCGGTCCTTTGATGCCAACGAGGAATTCCTTGAACGCTTCCACTGTGTCGTCCGGCAGCCAGTTGTTGAACTTTTTGAAGGCGGTCTCGCCCGCGAACACTTCAAACCACGCGACTTTGCGTTTGCCGCCGTAGGCTTTCTGCACGGTGGCGTCGAACACACGTTGACTTGCCGCCCAGATGTCGGGGCCGGTGCCGTCGCCGCGGATGAATGGGAGAATCGGATTTTCGGGAACGTTTAGTTTGCCATTGCTGATGGAGATTTTCCCACCGGCAGGGGGAGTGATGTCTTTGTAGGGCATTCGTCAATTACAAGTTTTAAGTTGAGCGTTGAGAGAAAAGCCTGGGGCAAAGGAAATCAAGAAAAGAAAATTGAAATAGAACTTTATTACTTGCCTCCTCTGAACCGTATGCCATGAGTTCTCTCATGCACCATCAAACTTACTCAAACCGAGCCAAGCCAGACAATACCGACGTGTGGCCTACTCTTCGGTAGTCGTCGCTTATGCACATGCCCAAAACCAGGACTGTGCTGAGAATACTTGGTCTCATCCTTGTCGCTTTTTTGGCATGGGTCGCATCTCAACCAGCTCGTCCACTTCCCAATGTTGCAATCAGGCTTCTCAGTTACACAAATGACCCAACTGGTGTCCGGCTTGCGATTATGGCAGGGCGCCGACCAAACCGAGAGGATTTGATTATTATTCCTTGGATAACGGTCCTCAATGGCACTCGAAACTCGGCGGCGGTGAGTCCGGGAAATTCACAACTCCACCACCAACAAACCGGTCACCCTGGAGACTTTCATTATTCGTGTATACTGATGTTGGAGTGGCTCAGATTATCAAACGAGTCGTGCGAGGCCGCCGATA
>CAZYYS010000046.1:14983-21462 GCA_964651015.1 uncultured Verrucomicrobiota bacterium | reverse complement strand
CCGCTGCCTTGCGTCCCAACTTCATCATGTTGCCCAATGGGAACATGGCGACCTTTTTTCCACCGTTGTTGGAGAAGTTTTGAATGACCTCGGCCTTGCCGATTTCCAGCAGCCGGGGCTGGTCTTTAATCGGCACGCCTTCCGCCGCGCCGCGCGGGTAACGAATGAAGGTGGGGTGTTTAGTGTGTGTGCAGGTGAACATCATGTCCACGAGCTCGTCCTCGTCCTTCGGCGCCATGGCGATGATGTTCGGCACACAGCGCAAATAGGCAATGTCGAACATACCGTGGTGCGTCGGGCCGTCGTTGGCCGACAGTCCGGCACGATCCATGCAAAAAATGACCGGCAAGTCCTGCAACGCAGCATCGTGGATGATGCAATCGTAAGCGCGCTGAAGAAAAGTGGAATAAATCGCGCAGACGGGATGAAATCCCATCGTCGCCATGCCGCAGGCGAACAGGACAGCGTGCTCTTCAGCAATGCCCACATCGTAGTAGCGGTTTGGCATCGCCTTTTCCAACGCCTTCAAACCAGTGCCGCTCGGCATCGCCGCGGTGATGCCGACGACAGAGTTGTCCTTCCGGCAAAGCTTCACCATGGTTTCACCGAAAACATCCTGCCAGTTTGGTGGCGCGCCCGCCTTGGCCGGAGGTGCCGCGCCGGTCGCCACATCATAGGGCCCGGTGCCGTGAAACTTCTCCGGCTGATTGATGGCGACGTCGTAGCCTTTCCCCTTTTTCGTCAGGACATGGATTACCACCGGCTCGTCGCATTTCTTGGCGAACTCGAGCACGTTGATGAGGAGTGGAAGATCGTGACCGTCCACGGGACCGAGATAGCGCAATCCCATTTCCTCGAAGATCAAACTGTTGCCGTAACCGCCGCGCCCATCGGATTCGATCTTGGCCCCGGTCGGACGCAAGCCGACTTCAGTCATTGCACCCTTAAAACCCTCTTCGGCCTTGTGGGCGAGTTTCAAGGCGACCTCGCCTTTCGGCAGTCGGCGAATGAGCCGCTCGAAATCGCGGTGCCAGCGGTTGTAGGAAGGGTTCGTGATCAACTTGTTGAGATAGGAGGCAATCGCGCCGACATTCTTGGCGATACTCCACTCGTTGTCGTTGAGAATCCCAACGAACCGTTTGGTGGTGTGAGTGATGTTGTTCAGCGCCTCGAACGAAATGCCATTCGTCAACGCGGCGTCGCCGAAGATGGCCACGACGTTTTCATCACTGCCGCGTTGGTCGCGGGCGGCGCAAATCCCCAGGGCGGCGGACAATGCCGTGCCAGCGTGAGCGGCACCGTAACAATCGTGCTCGCTCTCGGTGCGCAAGGCGTAGCCGTTCAAACCATCGGTCAGGCGAATGGTGTGAAAAAGGTTCTTCCGCCCGGTCAGTAATTTATGAACATAGGTCTGGTGACTGACATCCCAGACAAACTTGTCCTTGGGCGTGCTGAACACGCAATGCAGGGCAATAGTCAGCTCTACGACTCCAAGATTAGGCCCGAGATGGCCGCCGTTTTTGGCCAACACCTGGATCATCTCCTGCCGAATCTCCAGTGCCAGTTGTTGCAGTTGTGGCAACGTCAATTTTTTGACGTGAAGCGGTTCGTCCACCATGTCGAGATATCGGCTCATAAGGCTCAGTTGTCAGTCCTCAGACTCTTCAGATGAGAACGGTTTCAATTTCAGTTCGCCCACCGCGTCCTTTTCGAGTTGTTGAATCTTCAGTTCCGCTTCGGCAAGTTTCGCCTGGCAGATTTGCGCCAACCGCGTCCCTTCCTCGTAGCGAGCCAGCAAGGTGTCCAGCGGCAAATCGTCCGCCTCCATGGCTTCGACGATGTTTTCGAGTTTTTTTAGAGCCGCTTCGAACGGCAGATTGTCGGTCTTCGCCGCGTCCGCAGCTTTGACTGCCTTCGACATATTGGGAGAACACTATGGAAAATCGGTTCGCTCGTCCAGCACCGACTCGATGACGCAAACGGAGCGTCGTACTGGTGAGATGTTCAGGGGGCGGATTGGTCAGTTTTGAGTGCCTGATTTTGCCGCCAAGGACTTAAGCATGTCGGCCTCAACTTTGGAAATGCTTTGGCCAGTCTGTTCAGCGCTCCCGGCTGCCAGGCCAGTCGCGTATGCGGTGGCGGAGGAGGTACCGCTGACATAATAAGCCTGACCCTTGAAGTAAACCACGCTCGTGCCGGGCGCGACGATGTCAACGAAATTACCGCGATTCGCATAGCTGGCAATCTGACCTTTGGAATCGCCGGCTGTCACTGCGACGACTTCAGGATAGGCCGCTGGATAAGTCGGAGTGGTGACCGGTTCATTGCCGGCAGCCGCGAAGAAACGGACGCCTTGCTGATAGGCGCTTTGAATCAAATCGTGCAAGAACGCGCTGTCACCGGTACTGCCGAGGCTGAGATTGATGGGATTGGCGCCGGCATTGACGGCCTGGTAAATCCCGTACGCCACATCGAACGTCGTGGTGGTGGGATTCTTGCCATAAACGTCAACCGGCAGGATTTGCGCGGAACTGCTGCCACCGAGCCTCAAATCCAAACCGCGAAGAATCGTTTCCGCCATCGAAGTGCCGTGGGTTGGCGAAGCCGAGCTTGTGTCCGATTCGCCGGCAACAGCAATTGAGGGCAGAAGGAACGCATCAAGCCCCCCGCCGAGTTGTTGAACCGGAGTATCGATCAAGCCGACAATAATCCGCCCGGTGTCGCCGGGGGCCTTGGGTCTCAGGCGAACGGGCGGAGAAGAGCTCGCCAGCAGCGGGTCCGCAGGCGCGGGTCGTTCGATGGGAAAATTGACATCTATCTGGGCGACGTCCGGATTGCTTGCCAGCGAATCGCGTGCGGCTTGAGCAGCGGCTTCGTCTTCAAACTGAAGCCGGTAAGCGTTGAGTCCATCGATCCGGCCTACGACTTTGGCGCCAAGCAAACGGGCCAGTTCGTCAATCTTCACTTTCGACCCGGGTTTCAGGGACACGACGAGTTCATTTGGGATGGCCTTGGCAGAGACCGACCTTGCGGATTTTGGCGATGGACGGACGAGTTGAGTCGCTCCCTGCATCGAAGTCCGGAATACGAATAACCGGGGACTGGCGTTGGTCTGCGGCAACAACGCGAAATTCAGATTCCCGAGGAGCGAACGGAGCGCATCGCCTTGTGGCAAATTCTTGAACTTGACCGAGACCGTGTGCGTTGTGTCCGGTTCGACAAAAATCTGCCAGCCGGTGGTCGCCGCGATGGTTTCCAGCAACTTGTCCAAGTCCCACGATTGGATCTCGGCATCGACACGATTCTGATTCCCATGCCAGACCAGTGAGTCGGCAGCTGACGCCCATTGGGCGGCGGCCAGGAAGAATGCAAGCCACGACCAAACGAACGCGAATCTTCTTTTTAGGAATTGATTCATTCTCTTGGACTAGCGGATTAACTCATTCCGCGATGAGGTTCGCCCAATTGTCATTGCCACAACCAAACATACTCAAGGTGAGACGCGAACGCGATAGAAACGTTCATTTGAATTTGGGCCGGCCTCCCGCCACTGGTAGATGCCGAAGTTGGTGGGGACGACCGTGTCGCGCAACAGGAAGGCATTGGTAACGGCATTCGCGCTCAACACGTCGTAAGAACGCCCGGCGATGGCAGGCCAAGACAACAAGAATGGCGGAGGGCCGACGAGTTGAAGTGAGAAAGGCGACTCCGCACCAACAAGCCGGATAAACCTAGATTCGGTGCGATACTGCTTACCTCCGTTAGCGGTGACAACGGCATAAAATGGGTGTAAGCCAAGACCGAGATTCGTACCAGCGACTGAGAAGCTCGCGGCGGATTGATTGGTCACCGTCGCCAGCAAACCGCCGGTGCTGAACAACTCAATTTTGGCAATGCCACCTGTGTTTGCCGTAACGGCAAATTGCAGCGTGGCTTCGATGGCAGCATTACTACCCCCAAGAAGACAGTTAATCGTGGCCGCCAATGGCGTGTTTTGAATGTGAATATTTTGAGCGATGCGCTTTTGTGTCCGCACGTGGCTGCCCTCGTAAACAACGGCAGTTAGTTCATGGTAACCGTCAGGCAACGGGAAGGTGTTGAATGGAAAACTGAACACCAGATTAGTGACACCAGCGGTGATATAGAGGTGGTTGCGCGGCTGAAGGTCAGCGAGGTTCTCGTTCAGTTCCATTGTGTTGGTAGGCGTGATGTCAAAAGTGCCCGTCAGCGTAACTTGAATCAGCGACGCAGCGAGTCCTGCGCTGCGAACACGGATGTTGAAATCCGCACTTCCCGAGGCTCCGTCGGTCACATCCTCCAGAATCAAACCGTCAGTGCCTTGCAGCGCCGATGTGCCGTTGATTGCATCGGCCAGCTGCCGAACGAAGCTTGAAATCGGACCGCTGGCCAAACTGTTCGTCACGGTCACAGTGACAGCCGCCCCGTTGGTCTTGAGAACGTCAAGTTGGAGCACGTCACCAGCCACTAGGAGCCCGCCGACATTGAAGCTGCGAATCCCGTAAGCAATGGTGTCGAGGAAGTCGCTTCGGCTGGCGTTAATAAACGTCGTCAACGTTGAAGCGTTGCCAATCGAATTGCTTACGGTAAGCAAGGTCTGTCCGCCGCTGCGATTGGCATCGGTCGAACGCAACTCAATGCGATCACCATGAGCAACAGCCAGGACCTCGTTGGCGTTTTGGTTCGCGGTTGAATTCAAGACCTCAGTCAGACCGGCGGCAACGGATTTGATCGTGGCTTTGGCAGGCACAACATAACTCATAGAATGCCCGTTGATGGTCACGCGCAGCACATTACTCTGGCTCGGCGAAATGTTCGTCAGGGTCTGGAACCACATGCCATCCAAAAACAAATCGACCTGCTGAAGTGGATGTTTGGCGTCGGCAGCGTTGGCTTGCAAAGTGAGGTTGGTAGTTCCAGTCAGGACTGCGTTTGACGGGAGATTACTCCACGCACCGCTCGCTTGCCACGCGAAGGGCGCCGCGAGCGGCTCACCGACAATGAGGCCTTGATACGGATTCGTCAGACTCTGGTAATAGCACTCCGCCAGACTGAACCCGCGCGCCTGGTAAAAGTAATTTTGCGGCGAGGGAAACTTTTCCAAATAGTTACACGGCTCCACGACCGTTCCATAGCTCCCGCTCGCGCCGCCTTCCAAAAATTTCAGAAGCGTGGTTTGATCCCCGTTTGGCTCGAAGAGTACGCCACCAAACGAGGTAAGGCTGTCGGCCATGGCACCCGGAACAAATGCGTCGGACGAGATGTTGAAGCCATAATGACCGTTCTGATAACCGAGCATATTCGTGAGTCCGTTGGGTGTGTTCAAGTTGGCGCGTTGCACCGAGTAGTTGCCACGAAGCCGGGTGTCGAAAACCGTGTTGTCGAAAGTAAAGTAACGAACGTTGCGGGGCGGATCATTGGAGTTCTTGCCGAGGACTACGGTTTGCGTGGGGAAAGCCGCGTCACCGGCCAAGCCGCGATCAACAATGAGTTTGGCCTGGGCCAGGTTGCTGGCGGTGATCATTGTTACCAGGTAAGTGTTGACACCATCGCCGGGTGCGGTATTCCGAAAAATGCCTTCACTGCCGGCGTAGGCGCTGTGGCTGACAGCCGGCAGGGAACAGGAATCGGGTAGGTTCGGGGGCGGGTTGGTGTCCGGCTTGAAACCGTAAAACAGCGCCGAGGTGGTGCTATTCACCCCGTTGGTTTCGATGATGCGATACGGGATGTCCATCGAAAGAACAACGAACTCGATCTGATTCGTGAGGCCGCGTTCGATTAGTGCGTTTCGCAGCGGCATGGCGAGATTCGTTTCGAACTCGCTCAGAGTCCAAATCGCGTTACCGCCTGCCCAATTGATACGGATGATATTTTGGGGTGGAAGTTGTCGCTGCTCGGCATAGTAGTTGCCCAACTGCACGGAGTTGGTGCTGGCCTGGTTCACAACCAGCGATACATTTAGACCGCTTCCCCCAGCAACGACTGAGAAAGGCAGGCAGGCAAGAATGATCGTTGTTCGCAAGCGGCGCAAAGGTCGAATCACGGATTCAGCATCGCTGCAAAAGGCTTCGCAGTAAAGGCAGAGTCTTCACTTTCGGAGCGAAGCCAGGGGCTTTTGGCTGGTCAATCCTGACTTTCGGCTTGCGATACGGTTTCATTATTTGCTACAAACCCACCACTTTTATGGCAGCTATCGGCAGATTTCAAAAGGGTGACGATATTTTTTTCGCCAAGGTGGTGGATGGTGAACTATTCCGCTTGCGAGGGGAAGTTTTTGGTTCACCTTCGTTCGATAAAAAGCCGACTCCCTTTAAGGGACTGCGCACCTTGACACCGGTTGTTCCCTCCAAAATCATCGCCGTAGGGCTCAACTACGCCGACCACGCCCGCGAAACCGGAAAGTCGCTGCCCAAAGAACCGCTTTTCTGGCTCAAGGCGACCACTTCCTTGATTCCTGATGG
>CAZYYS010000046.1:7698-14883 GCA_964651015.1 uncultured Verrucomicrobiota bacterium | reverse complement strand
ATCCCCACCCTCAAAGAAACACCAGCCGAAGCCGAAATCGTCTCGCACAAACTCCTCCTTCGTGCGGGCTTGGTTCGCAAACTCTCTGGCGGCCTTTACACGTTCCTGCCACTCGGGCTGCGCGCGTTGCGCAAGGTCGAACTGATCATCCGGGAGGAAATGAACCGCGCCGGCGCGTTGGAAGTCTTGATGCCCGCGCTACAACCGCCGGAGATCTGGCAGCAGAGCGGGCGTTACGAAACCGCACGTGACGTGCTGTTCAAAGTCCGCGATCGCGCCAAAAAGGAATGGCTGCTCGGTCCGACGCACGAGGAAGTCATCACTTCGTTGGTTGCCGGAGAAATCAATTCCTACCGCCAGTTGCCAAAGAATTTTTACCAGATTCAGACCAAGTTTCGGGATGAAATCCGGCCCCGCTTCGGCTTGATGCGGGCCAAGGAATTCATCATGAAGGACGCCTACAGCTTCGACGCCACGGACGAAGGGGCGCAGGTAAGTTACCAGAAAATGTACGACGCTTACACGCGCATCTTCCAACGGTGCGGTCTCAAGGCGATGCCGGTGGAGGCCGATACCGGTGTGATGGGTGGGAAATTCTCCCACGAGTTCATGGTGCCAGCGGCGACGGGCGAAAATGAGGTAGTGCACTGCGACGGGTGCGGTTACGCGGCCAATGTTGAGAAAGCGACGAGCAGGACAACCTCTAACATTCAACATTCAACTTCCAACGCCCAATGGGAGAAGTTTGCCACGCCGGGCGTGGTGACCATCGAGGCACTGAGCCAGCCGCCTTACAGTGTCACAGCGGAGCGGCAGATCAAAACACTTGTTTACCTTGTCGAGAGCAAAGTGGCGCTGATTTTGATGCGCGGTGATCATCAACTTAACGAGGCGAAACTGGCGGGAGCGCTCGGTACCGCCAATTTTCGCCCGGCGACTTCGGAGGAAATCTTCACGGCGTTGGGTGCCCATCCCGGCAGTCTGGGCGCGGTCGGCATCACGAATCTGCCGGTCTATGCCGATGAAGTATTGCGCGATGCGGCGGATATGACGACCGGAGCGAATGAAGACGGCTTTCATTTTCGTAACGTGAGCATGGGAGGTGATATCACGGTTCAGCATTGGGCTGATTTACGCCTGGCGCAGGCGGGAGAGTCGTGTTCCGCTTGCGGCAAGCCACTTAAAATACAGCGAGCCATTGAAGTCGGCCACGTCTTCAAGCTCGGCACCAAATACAGTGTGGCGCTGAACGCGCTCTTTCTCGACGAGGCGGGCAAGCAACAACCCGCAATCATGGGTTGCTACGGGATCGGGGTGACGCGAACGCTGCAGGCGATCATTGAGCAATCCAACGACAAGGACGGCATCATCTGGCCTCTCAACGTGGCGCCGTTCATAGTTTGCCTGACGCCATTGACGGTGACACCCGGCAGTGAAGTGATGAATCTGGCCGAAAAGCTTTACTCAGAACTCACCGCGCGGCACGTGGACGTGATACTGGACGATCGCGGCGAAAGGCCCGGTGTGAAATTCAAGGACTCCGAATTGGTCGGGTTTCCCATCCGGATCGCCATCGGCGAAAAGTCGCTGGCCAAAGGAGAGGTGGAATTGAAGCGACGTGGCGGGGAGTTGCTTGCCGTCAAGGCAGATGCGGCGATTGCCAAGGTAATGGAATTAGTTCGTCAATGACTTGATTTCACGCCCCTTCGAATACCGTTCTCCGGGAACAAGGTTTTCGCGAGTGTGCGGCGAAACGCACAGTGGAAGAAACGACCGCTTCTGACTAGATATTTGACAGGGTTCGACGCGGCTAATACGTTATTTTGACCGCGAGCCGGAAATAAATGACGAAAATAACAAGTGAAGAACAACTCGAATATTCTCATGGAACAGCAAATTAGAATTCATCACCTAAGTCGGCGTAATCGATTATCCAACGGAGCTTTTACGCTGATCGAACTTTTGGTCGTTATAGCAATCATAGCCATCCTTGCCGGTTTGTTGTTGCCGGCGTTGGCCAAGGCCAAGCAGAAAACCCAGGCCATCCAATGCATGAACAATGGCAAGCAAATGATGTTGGCGTTAACCTTGTATGCCGGGGATTACAAGGAGTTCTTGCCGCCCAATCCGGACGATGGCAACACCACACCGGGCTACAACTGGTGTCCGGGCAAATCCGGCATAGGCCAAAGCGAAGAGTTTAACAGTGACATCCTGATGGATCCGAGCAGAGCGCTGCTATCCCCTTATACTGGTAAGAGTGTTGCCCTCTACAAATGTCCTGCCGACAAGCGGACTGGTAGGTCAACAGCGGCTTCTAACCGAGGACAAATTGTGCCCGCCGCGAGGACCTTCTCGATGAGCCAAGCAGTCGGAACGGATCCGTATGTCCGAGGCGCACAAACTGCCGTCAACGGCCCACATTTGGACGGCAGCTATAGCAATACGAAAAATGGCCCGTATCTTACTTACGGAAAACTGTCTGACATGGTCAGACCCGCCCCGGCGAACCTCTGGGTCCTCTTGGATGAGAACGCAACAAGTATCAATGATGCCGGCTTTGCTGTGACGATGGTTGGAAACAGGTTTCCAGACGGGCCGGGTACGTATCATAACTTCGCATGCGGAATAGCCTTTGCCGACGGGCACTCGGAAGTTCATAAGTGGAAAGATGCACGCACAAGCTGGAAGACAGGAGCAAGCACTTACACACCACCTAACCCAGACGTAGTCTGGCTTCAAGAGCGAACGTCGGCAAAGAAGTAAGGCCCAATTTATGGTATTGGAATCCCTGGGCCGACCGATCTCCCCAGATTCTCAAGAAGGTTGATTGGAATGAGGTTCGAGCGCAGGAGCGTTTGAACTGCAATTTGACAACAAATTGCGATGCCGCTAGGATGCCCAACAGTTACCAATACACACACACGCCAAGCTATGAAAATCAAGAACTGTGCTATTCGTCTGCCGCGATGCGGCCAACCTCAAGCTCGTGGCTTCACGTTGATCGAACTCCTGGTGGTCATCGCGATCATTGCCATTCTGGCCGGCTTGTTGTTGCCGGCATTGGCCAAGGCCAAGACCAAAACCCAAGGCATCAGTTGCATGAACAACCTGCGTCAGTTGATGCTCGGTTGGCGGATGTATTCCGATGACTACAGTGATGTGCTGCTCGCCGGACGGGATTGGGGTGCGATTGGCAAGCGCGCAGTTTGGGTGCCCGGGTGGGTGGATTTTACCGCCAGCGCGGATAACTGGGACGTAGAGCGTACCGTCGCCAAAAGCCCGATGGCGCCATACACCGGGAAGAATTATGCGATCTGGAAATGCCCGGCCGACAAAGCAACAGTTGGGCCGGTCAATGGTCAGAGACTACCCCGGGTGCGTAGCAATTCGATGAGTCAAGTGTTTGACGAAGGTGTCTGGCTGCCCACACCTCCATGGCGGACGTACGGGAAGATGGGGAATATCGTAATTCCCGCCAAAACGTGGGTCTTGGTGGATGAGCATCCGGACAGCCTCAACGACGCGGCTTGCGCCGTGCAAATGGCTGAAGGTGGTGCCAAGGCTGCACAGATTATCGATTTCCCGGCGAGCTACCATAACGGTGCCTGTGGTCTTTCATACGCCGATGGGCATTCCGAGATTCATAAGTGGAACGGATCAACCATCAAAGCCCCCGCGCGCTATAACGGCAATCTGGCTCTGAACGTGCCTGCCAAGGATTCCGTCAACGACATCATCTGGTGGTCGAGTGTCACCACAGTCAAGTGATGGCCGTCGCTGGCTTGGCCTGGCACTTTTTGTTCTCCATCGCCAAGTTTTGCGGCGAGGTAGGAAGAGGCGCAATCCGGCCCGGAACGTTAGCAAGGGCATCTTTCGGGCCGTTACCAGTTCTGGTATCAAGCCTTCGCCGGGGACGAATCGCGGTTGAGTTTCTCACCGCGCCGGTGTTCTTCCACCACGGGGTTTACGCAACGCCACGGTTTACGCGCTGACGCTTCGCGAATCCTGATGAGTAGAGCGCCGAGGTGGCCTTGGCTGCTTCGGTTCGCTCGGGCGGGCGCGCCACCAATTGGCCAGCGTCTAGGCCGTGAGGTTCATGACCGGCCCGAACACAATGGGTGCGAGACCCTAGGTCGCGACTTTGTTCAGTGACGCAGCGACGGCGGAAGCCATGCCGGCGTTCTGCATCCCGACTTCGAACGCGATGGTCCGGCACGTGGCTTCCTGCAGCCGCAGACTTCGGCACACGAGATAACCCAGGAGGTATCCCGTCGTGCTGTGCAGGAAGCAAACCTCGATGAGCCCGATCCCCAACCGCAGCAGGGTGTCGCGCCCGATCGCGATGGTAAGCAGGGTCATCGCAATGATTCCCACGATGGAAAAATAAGGCATCACGCGCGCCAGCCACGGCCTGGTTCGCGCCCTTGCCGCCGAAGCGCCGCAACAAGCCGCTGGCCGGAACGGTTTCAGCGGCAGCGGGCAGCCGCCCGACCTGGGCAATCATGTCCAGGTTGAGCAAGCCAACCATGACAACGCTCGATGAGGATGAATCAACCGGCACCGACGAATTCATCGTAAATTCCAAGATTGGGACCGCAGTTTCCGATCGCTATTCCATCCGGAAGGCCGACGGCTTCAGCGCCTTGTTTTTCCAATAGTCGTTGTTGTGAAATCGGTAGGCGCTGGGTTTGTAATCCCCGACCAGCTCCACTTTGGTACCGCGGGCCGGAATCTTTTTCTCCAACCCGACACACCAGTAAACCGCGTTGACCAGCATCCGGCGGGTGCCGGCAGACGCCAGGTCCGTCGCCGAACCCATCGTAGTGGCAAACACTTTTCCCTTCCGACCGCCCGGGAGTTGATAGCTCTTGGTCCAGGCCACCGGTGGCGGCGGATCATTGGGATTGTAACGATCCTGCCCCCGATCGGCGGTGGGATTATGCCCGACGCCGGCCACCACATCGTCCGTCGGCCGCATCCCGAGGAACGGGTCGTTGTCCAGGTAGGGGCCTTGGCGATCCATCGTCTGCCCGAGAATCACCGGCAGGGAGTCGCCGGGCAGCGGGAGGCGCACCGCGTAAACATCCGTGGGCCCCCAGATATCGCCATCGCGCAGACCGTGGGTGATGGGCAGTTTGCGGGCGCCGGGGGCGATGCGGCCGCGCGTGCTTTGATGATTATGATGGCCATGATGATAAAACCAGGTGTCCCCCAGCACGGTCCCGCCAAAGCCGCCGGTCCACGCCTTGAGGTCGCCGTCGTACTTGGGGTCGCGATGAACCCAGTTGGTGGGGCCGTTGTAACGGTAGTCGTAGTGCAGCCACTCGCGGCGTTCGAGGGGAATCCGGAAGGCATGCGTGGCGGTGCGCAGGCCGAGGACCGGGCGGCCCGATTTCAAATAATCATCAATCTCCCGCATCTGGTCATCGGGCAGATTGCGGAACCGAGTGGCAATGACCATCAAGTCGGCCGTCCGCAAAGCCGCGAGACCCGAGATGTTTGCCGAATGGTTGGGATTGATGATGCCGGTCTGGGGCTCGATGGCGAACAGCGCGTTGCATTTGAAACCGTGATGCCGGGCCAGAATTTTTCCCAACTGCGACAAGGCTTCCTCGGAACGATATTCCTCGTCGCCGGAGATGAGTACCACGTGTTTGGACCGGCCCGGGCCGGCCTTGCCCTGATAAACCACCCACGCTTCATCCGTTCCGACCGCGCCGGCGGCTGGGGAGGGCGCTGCGACAAGCGGTCGGGCGGTGAAGCCGAGAAGGGCCACGAGCGATAAAGCAAGCATGGGGTTCATGGTTCTAATTCGTTTTGCCTTCATCTGCCTCAAGTGCCCCCGCGTTGGCAAGCTGATGCGCTACGCGACGTCGCCGGGCATCGGAATGACCATCGGTTCCTGAAATTGAGACCTGACAAGCGAACAGCCCCCATTGTAATAATTCCATTCATGAAAGTCTCGTCCGACAGCAAGACGCACTCGCGCGGATATCGCGTGAGCTGGATTTTACTTGTTGTCGCCAGCCTGGGAAACCACAGCTTCGCCGGGGATGCGCCCGACCAACTCACGCCCGGACATGTCGAGTTTTTCGAGCAACACATCCGTCCGTTTCTCGCCAATGATTGTTACGAGTGTCACGGCGCGAAAAAACAAAAGGGCGGGCTGCGCGTGGATTTCCGCGCGGGCCTGCGCCAGGGCGGCGATTCCGGTCCGGCACTGGTGCCGGGCGAGGCGCGAAAAAGCCTGCTCATCCAAGCCATCAAGCATGAGATTGAGGACTCCAAGATGCCGAAGGATCGGCCGAAGCTGGCCGAGACGGTCATTGCCAACTTCGTAAAATGGGTGAACGCCGGAGCGCCCGATCCGCGCGACCAGCCGCCGGCCGCAGAATCGGTCGCGAGCACGGGTTGGGAGGGCGTTGCCAAAGCCCGCCGGGAATGGTGGAGTTTCCAGCCGTTGAAGGAAGCACCCGTGCCCTCGGTAACCAACACCGCCTGGTCGGAGCAACCGGTAGATCGTTTCATTCTCGCAAAGTTGGAAGCGGAGGGCCTCCGACCCGCGCCACCCGCCAGCCCGAATGCCTGGCTCCGGCGGGTCCGCTTCGCGATCACCGGGTTGCCGCCGACTCCGCAGGAACTTCAATCGTTTCTGGAAGACAAGTCCCCGGACGCACGGGCTAAAGCCGTGGATCAACTGCTGGCTTCACCTCATTTTGGCGAGCGTTGGGCTAGGCACTGGATGGACTTGATCCGCTTCGCCGAGACCTATGGTCACGAACAGGATTACACCATTCCGCATGTGTGGCAGTATCGGGATTATTTGATCCGCGCGTTCAATGCTGACGTGCCGTACGATCAGTTCGTCAAAGAACATGTCGCGGGCGATAGGCTCGCGCATCCCCGCTGTCACCCTACGGCAGGCTTCAACGAATCAGTAATCGGAACCGGCTGGTGGTATCTCCACCAAGCCACCCATGCCCCGGTGGATCCGTATCAGGATGAGGCCGACCGCATTGACAATCAGGTTGATGTTTTCTCCAAGACGTTTCTGGGCCTCACGGTGGCTTGTGCACGGTGTCACGATCACAAATTCGACCCCATCTCCACAAAAGATTACTACAGCCTGACGGCGTTTCTGCGCAGCTCACGGCAGGACATCGCTTACCTGGATCCGGACGG
>CAZYYS010000046.1:0-7598 GCA_964651015.1 uncultured Verrucomicrobiota bacterium | reverse complement strand
CATCCGAACCAGCAAGCCGTCGAGGGATTCCAAGGCAAACGCCTGGCCAACAGTTTCACGCAAGGCGATGCGCCCAAAGGCGTGTTGCGGTCACAATCGTTTCACCTTGAGCGGCCGTATATCCAATTCCTCCTGGGCGGCGGCATCCCGTCCCGAAAGGCGAGATTTGTCCTGCGCATCGGAGACAAGGAAGTCCGCGAAGCTTCCGGGCAAAATCGCGAGCGGCTCGAACCCGGCGACTGGGACGTGCGCGAGTTTGCCGGTAAGGAAGCCACGCTTGCGATCATCGACGACGACGAGACCACCTGGGGTCACATCAATGTGGATCACATCGTTTTCAGCGATTCGACCAATGACCTTCGCCTCGCGCGGCCCATCGCCGTGGTGGCCGCGGAACAAGGCTTGAGCGCCCCGATCGTGGAACGCTGGGTGACCGAGTTGCTTTCACCGGCAGCGCAGAAATCATCCCATCCGCTCCAGCCCTGGCTGGCGGCCATGGCGCGCGAACAGAAAGGAAAATCAGATGGTATCCTGCCTGGGGCACAAACCTCCGCCGCGCCGGTCACGGATGCGGGGCAATCCAATACGCCGGTCGCGCCGCCGGTTTACGAACCCTTTCCGTTCGCCGACTTCCAATCGTGGTTTCCCGGCGGACCAGCCTTCGACCTCCAGGTGAATTCGGGCGGGAACTGGCGGGTGGCGGGCAAGGAGATTGAATTCCTTCCCGCTGGAGTGGCGCACAGCGGATGGTTCGCCGCCGGTTTGCAGGGAACGTTGCGGTCGCCCACGTTCACCTTGACGCACACCAACATTCATCTCCGCCTCGCCGGCAGTGGCGGACAGGTCCGGTTGATCATCTCGCGCTACGGGCTGCGGGAATTCAATCCCCTGCTCTTCGAGAAAACGATGTTCGACGTGAACACGGACGGCCAATTTGTTTGGCACTCCATCACGTCGGACTTGCAACGGCACATCGGTCGCCCGGCATACTTTGAAATCATTGATGGCGGCAACGGCTACGTGGCCATCGACCAGATCGCTTTTTCCAACAACTCCCAGCCGCCGTCGGCGACCCCGCTGCTGGAGTCGGCGCGTGCGGGGGAATCTTTCGCCGGGCAAGCCCAGCACATCGAAGCGGCCACGCACCGAGCACTGGATTCCTGGCTCGACAACGCGCAAAATACCAACTCGTTCGCGTTGCTTTCCTGGTTGTCGCAAAAAGGCCTTTTGGATTGGGGTGATGCCCGCCGGGAGATTACTGCGATCGCGGATCGTTTGGAGAAGTCCTCGGAAGGTCTGCCGAATCCCATGCGGGTGCTGGCGATGACCGATGGGAGCGTGGAGGAAACGCGGGTATTCATCCGCGGCGATCTCAAGACCCGCGGTGCACCAGTGGATAGGCGGTTTCTGGAAGCCGTTGCGGGAACGGCGCCGCTCGTCATCACGAAAGGCAGCGGCCGCGTTGAACTCGCCGAAGCCATGCTTGCGGAGAACAATCCTTTTCTTTATCGCGTGATCGTCAATCGGGTCTGGGCTCATCTCTTCGGCCGCGGGCTGGTGGCCACGGTGGATAATTTCGGAACGATGGGGCAGCCGCCCTCGCATCCCGAGCTTCTCGACTACCTGGCGCTGACCTTTCGGGACAGCGGAGGCTCGATCAAGCAGTTGATCCGCTCCCTCTGCCTGACCCGCACGTATCAAATGTCCAGTTCACCCGACGATCCTGTCGCTGAATCCCGGGACTCGGACAATGCATTGCTGCACCGCATGTCGCTGCGGCGATTGGAGGGGGAGGCAATTCGGGACAGCCTGCTGGCCGTCGCGGGCCAGTTAAACCGGACGCAGTTCGGCCCTTCCGTGCCCACGTATTTTACGCCGTTCATGGGGGATCGCATGTGGGTGAAGAACGCCAATGGTCCGATGGACGGCGACCGTCGCCGCTCGGTTTATCTGGAAACGCGCCGCAACTTTCTTTCCGCCATGATGCTGACCTTCGATCTGCCGCTGCCGGATACCACGGTGGGCCAGCGCAACCGCTCGAATGTTCCCGGCCAGGCGTTGGTGCTGATGAACGATCCGTTCGTGAAGCAGCAGGCTGAAGTCTGGGCCAAGGAAATCGTCGGCCAGACCGGGCTTCCCACCCGCGACCGGATTGAGCGTATGTTCCTCCGCGCATTGGCGCGCCCACCCAATTCGGCTGAGTCGGATCAAATGACCGCCTTCCTAAAAACGCAGGCGGCGGCGGGTGGCGTGACCCCGGATGCAATCGCGCAGGATCAGGCGTTGTGGACCGATGCCTGCCATCTCGTCTTTATGTTGAAGGAGTTCATCCATGTCCCTTAACCTGAACTCCCGAATGCACTCCCCCCGCAGAGTCATGACCCGGCGCCAAATGCTGCGCGAAAGCGCGCTGGGTTTCGGCGCCATCGCCTTGTCGGCCTTGCTGACGGACACGACGTACGGCGCTCGAACAGGCGCGCTGCCGGGACGGTCGCTGCCCCCGCATCACTTGCCCAAGGCCCGCAACGTGATCTTTCTCTACATGGACGGCGGGGTGTCGCAGGTGGATAGTTTTGATCCCAAACCCCGATTGAAGCAGGAGGATGGCCGACCGTTTGGCCTGAAAACCGAGCCCACCCAGTTCGAGGACAACGGCGCGGCGCTCGGGAATCTCTGGGACTTCAAGCACTATGGTCTGAGCGGCCTGGAAGTGAGCGATCTTTTTCCCCACATCGGCAGTTGCGCGGACAAGCATGCGGAGAAGAATCCAAATCGCATCGTGCCCATCAAGCCAGTCACACCGGAACCCAGTCAACCTCTAATCCGCGAGAAGGGGACGCGCGGTCCGGCGCGGAGAGATGTTCGACGCGCATGCCGGCTGACACCGTATTTTTCCCAGTGTTCCCCCAACTCAGATCCGGCCCATGAATTCTGACGCCCACCGGTTTGAGCCCACCGTCCGGCGCATCCGGCGACGACCGCGATCGGTCGGCGGCTTCACCCTGATCGAACTGAAGATAGTTTCCTTCCAACGGCGTGGTCGAACGCTCCGCGTGAAACTAGAGAACCAACTCGCCGCGCTGGCGTCGCCGTGCGAAGCGCCATACGCCGTCGAACTACGAATGCGAACTACGAATGGTTGGTTTGACAGCGGGCAAATACACGTTGCACATCAACGATCAGCCAGCGCGGCAGGTTGACACGACTGAATTATCCCATTATTCATTCATCGAGACTCCAATGCTTTCGCCGCTACAAAAGTAGATCGGCAATGAAAAGGAAATCTACATCGTGCCCGAGTGGTTTTACGTTGATCGAGTTGCTGGTGGTGATTGCGATCATTGCGATTCTGGCGGCGATGTTGTTACCGGCGCTTTCAAGGGCCAAAGCCAAGGCTTTGAGCATTCAATGCGTCAGTAATGCAAAACAATTGACCATTTGCTGGTCCATGTACGCCCATGACAACGCGGATCAACTCATTCCCAATTGGATTTCTTCCACCACGGGTCGCTCGGCGCCAGAGGCCTGGGTCCAAGGCCTCGTGGATAGTCTGCCCGGCGCAACCAATGTGGCGAATATCCAAAACGGCCGGCTCTTCGCTTACAACACATCCTTGGGTATCTATAAATGTCCTGGCGCGTCCAGTGCCACCGCACCGGCTCGCGTGCCCGAAAACCAGTTGGTCCGCACACTCAGCATGAGCCAGCGAATGAATGCCGGGGATGGGACGGAATCCTCGTCGGCGGGACCGGTCTCGGATCTTCAATCTTGGAATGGGTGTAGCATGTTCAAGAAACTCGCGCACATTCAGCGGCCCGGGCCAAGTGAAGCGTTTGTTTTCGCCGATGAAAGCCGCACCACATTAAACGATGGCCTCGTCAACGTCGTGCTTCCGCCCATGACCATGCAATGGGGAGATATTTTCTCCGCCCGACATTCCAATGGCGCCACCTTCTCGTTTGCCGATGGACACGCGGAGCACTGGAAATGGTTTGGCATCAACACCGAGCTGCCGGCCAATTCCCCGGTCAAAGATATCAGGGACTACAAGCGGGTGGTCAACGCCATCAAGCAGTGATGATACGCGCTATCCTCACCAACCCTGATGGCGTCGCAATTGGTTACGATTGACTCGCAACTCCAGAGCCCAAACCGGCGACCGAGACGAATGACAAGTGCTAATTATCTCCAACCTGCATCGCGAATTAGAGATTCCGAATGGTCGGCGAAGTGGTCGCGCTGGGATAGTCAGAAACCATCTATCAGAACCAGAATGAGTCCGACCAGAACCGGCCAGCCGGGCTTTACCTTGATCGAGTTGCTTGTCGTCATTGCGATCATCGCCATCCTCGCTTCGCTCCTCCTGCCCGCGCTGGCACGTTCCAAGACCAAAGCCCAGAGTATTCAGTGTGCCAGCAACCAGAAGCAAATCGGCCTGGCTCACTTCATGTACCTCAACGACAGTGGCCGCACGATCCCATACAGCATCAACAACAATCTCTGGATGCGAGACCTGATAGCTAATTACGCCAATGTGGACAAGGTGCGAATATGCCCCGTGGCCCCATACGACAGGAAAATGGTCGGCTACCTGGGGACCGCCACCGCGGCTTGGGTGTGGCCCAACAGCACCGAAGTCAATCCAGCAACTGGGGAGCCGCGCTGGACCGGGAGTTATGGACTCAACGGCTGGATGTATGCGGGAGGTTGGACCGTCCAGCCACCCATGCCCGACGTCAAAAACGCGTTCCGCACCGAAGCGAGCATTCGAATGCCGGCGCTGACGCCGGTGTTCTGTGACTCCATTTTTACGGATATGTGGCCCCAGGCAAATGATAAGCCCGCTCCGAACTTGTTGACCGGCGCGCCCACTTCCTCCGCTGGAGGGATTTCCTGCATCACGATCGCACGGCACGGCTCCGGTCCGCAAAGCGCGAGCGGAACCCGGCCGGCCGGCGCCAGGTTGCCCGGCGCCATCAATATTTGCTACGCGGACGGCCACGTTTCCTTGGTTCCGCTGGAGCAACTTTGGCAACAGACCTGGCATCAAAACTACGAGCCGCCGGCCCTCCGGCCCCAATAAGCCGGTGATTGGAAACCAAGGATAACATTGACGCTTCTGGCCCGGCAACGTATCGCTCTCAAACCACACCTCGAACCGAACATGAAACCACCGGCCATCCGCAAGCACCTGATTGGTTTGCTTGCTTCTGCGAGTCTCGCCGCACGGTTGAGCACCGTCCAAGCGGCAACCTTCTCACTGGCCGGCGATTTTTCCTACACGGATAATCGCACCAACAGCACCTGGTCCTACCGGATGGACGACTTTGGCAATAACTCTCCGATTTTCCCATTGCTGACTTCGACCAACCGCGACGCAAATGCGCTGTGGGGTTCGGATTTTCCCACTCCACCAATGATGTGGAGCGACGCCACGGGCTATTGGGGAATTGGAAAGAATGTCACCGGTAAAGAACTCTTTTCGTCCAGAAATGGCACGAGATGGTTGCCGGGTGAAGTGCTGTTCCATCCCAAAGGCGGGGACTCTCCTTCGCGATTGGTCATTGGCTGGACTGCGCCGAGCAACTTGGTGATCAACGTTGGCTATGTCTTGGATCGCGCGGCTGAACAGGGCAACGGGATTGGCTACGAGATTATTAAACGAAGTGGTGGAGTTGATCTCGAATTGGTGAGCCTGGAGAATCTTGCTGGAGGAGTTAGCAACGCCGTGACGGGGATGGTGGTCGCGCACGGGGACCAACTGCTTTTCCGACTTGATGCCCGTGGTGATCCCGGCGGGGACATCAGCCGGGCCGCCATCAACATCACGGGTACGCCGTGGCCGGCATCACCAGCGGTTGCTGTTCAGCCTTCCGGTGGGAACATCTCGGCGGGAAGCGACTTCACCTTGAGCACTACCCCAACGAGCACGAACACCTTTCAATGGCGCCGGGCCGGCAATCCCATCCCGGGCGCAACCAATGCCAGCTATCGAATTCGGGGCGTGAAAATGACCGATGCCGGCGAATACTCCGTCGTCATCGGCTCCATGCCGGGCGGCAACGCCGTGCTGAACGTCACACCCAGAACGCTTTTGCCGGAGAAATATCCATCTCCCGTACCGCGGCAGGTGTTCGCTCCAACCCTGACGGAACAGGAGCAGCAACTGAAGACAAACGCGCTGATGCTGCGCTTTGCCAGATCACGACAGAAGTTGGTGGCAGACCCGTATCGGCCCACGTATCATTTCGTCAGCCCGGAAAGCCAGATGAACGATCCGAATGGCCTCTGTTTCTGGCAGGGACGCTGGCATCTGTTTTATCAGGCCTACCCGCCGGATGAGTTTCCCGATCCTAAGGACATTCCCAAACGTCGGCAGCATTGGGGCCATGCCGTCAGCGAGGACCTAGTCCATTGGCGCGACTTGCCATACGCCATCTATCCGGGCATTGAGAAGATGTGTTTTTCGGGCAGTACCGTGGTTGAAGAACACCAGGTGGTCGCTTTCTATCCGGGCATCCAGGCAGGACAGATGGTGGCGATCGCGAAAGATCCGCTCCTGTTGAATTGGAAGAAGATCGCGGACAATCCCGTAATTCCCAACGCGGGTGATTCCTGCATCTGGAAGGAAGACGACACTTATCTCGGGCTGATTGGCCGCAGTCTGTGGACCTCAACCAACCTGGTGAACTGGGTGGCGCACGGCGAGTTCTACACCGGGGCGGAAGGATCCTGCCCGAATTTTCTCCCGATCGGGAGAAAACACATCCTGCTCGGCTTCAGCCATTCCGCCGGCGGACTCTACCTGCTCGGCGACTACGATCGTGGCCAACGCAAGTTCAAGTCCTATGAGCAAGGCCGGTTCAATCATGGAACGGTTTCGCCCGGCGGCGTCCATGCTCCCTCCGCAGCTTCGGATGGGCGAGGCGGCGTGGTCAATATTCTCAACCTCAACGACGGCCGGCACAGCGACGACTGGGACCAGATCATGTCCCTCGCGCAACACTTGACCCTGGGACAGGACAACCGGCTCCGAATCGAACCGGTCGAAGCGAACGCCGCCCTGCGAAGCGGCCACCGGCACGTGGGCGAGACCGTCATGCCTGCCAATCGCGAGATCGTGCTAAATGCAATCCAAGGGAATACCATGGAATTGGTGGTGGAGATCGACCCGCAGTTGTCGCGCTGGGTTCAGCTCAATGTCCTACGTTCGCCCGAGGCCGAGGAGCAGACCTCGATCACCTTTTACAACTTCGACCGCAAACTCAGCATCTGGTACGACACGAAAGGAGTCGTTTGCCTGGATGGCTCGCGCTCCAGCGACTTGCCGGACGTGTGGTTGCGGCCACCGGAGCGGGCGGTGCTGGAACGGAGACCAGACGAGCTGCTCCGTCTCCGAGTATTCATCGATCGCAGTGTGGTGGAGGTCTTCGCCAACGGGAAGCTGTACCTGGCCATGCGTGTTTATCCGGGCCGCAAAGACAGCCTCGGCGTTTCCGTTCGCGCTCAGGGACAGGATGCCCTGCTGAAGAAGGTGGATGCCTGGCAGATGCGTCCGATCTGGCCGTGAACCGCCCACACGTCCGGCACGGATCCAA
>CAZYYS010000045.1:0-22948 GCA_964651015.1 uncultured Verrucomicrobiota bacterium | reverse complement strand
TAAAGGGTCCAGAATTAAATACTTACACGGAAATGATTCTTGAAACCAGTTCTAGTAAGCAGTCTTACGTCGCCGGCACAAATCGCTGAAACAATAGCGCGGCGATGAACAACAGGAAAAATACCAAACTCTGTTCGCGAGTGCTGTCCGCCATGGCCAACAAATCCACCAGGGCGATCCCGGCGAGCAGGCCCGACACGGTGCGACCGATGTTGCGCTCGGAATTCCAGAGAGTGAAGCGCAACGAGCGGATGATCCATAGGCCGAGAATCGCTGAGAGGAGCAGAGCCGCTTCTTGCCACTCGCCCGCGTTCATCAGCAACGCGAGCAGAATTGGCGCGGCCAGTAACAAACAGGGCCAGTAGCGGAAAGCGCCGTGCGTGCTTTCATTCCGGGCGAGATAGCTTAGACCGATGACGTAGGCGGCCAACGCCAGCCCGCACCAGATCGCCCATCCCGTGACGCCGTTCAATCCGACGGACGCCGCCACCAAGTAGAGAAGAAACCGGCAGGCAGCCATCAACACCGGGGAGAACGTGATCAGCTTGTGAATCGAATCGTACAGAATGATGCACACCAACAATAACAGAGCGAGCAGGCCGGTAATCGCCCCCTGAAAAATCAAAATCACTGCGCCAACGCCGAGCAACCCCAGCCCCGATTGCCAGACTGTTTTCAAAGTAATGGAGCCGGAAGGGATGGGGCGTTCGTGCCGGTGTTGGGCATCGAACGCGGCGTCGCAGGCATCATTGAGAAACATTCCGCCGGTGTAAAGCAAGGTGGCGCCCAGCGTCAGCCACCCCAATTTCTCTTGACTGCCACCACCACCGAGCAACCAGCCGGCCAGACAATTTGACCAAACGGTGGGTAGATTGGATACCCGGCCCAAGGTCAGGAGCGTGCGCCAGAGAGGAGACTGGAGCGGCTGGATCATTGCGGGGCCGATGTGGATGATAGATTCGCCAATCCTCGCTCTGCGAGTTTTCGCAGCGTCCAGTCGTATTCCGCGACAAGTTGATCCACAACGTTCCGGCCCTTCAACTCCGTCGGCAACACTTCCCAGGTGTAGGTTTCCATTTCCAGGTGCGAACAGAGCGATGGGTTCGCTTGCACCAAATCCAGTATGCCGAGCGTGTGATCAGACGTGTTCTCGTACCAGTTCGAAGGCGGCGTATGCAGCGGGATGTGAAAATGAATGCGCCACTCGGTCGCGTCCGGATTGGCGATTTCAAATCGCGGGTTGAGCGCGTCACCGAGGTCGCGGAAAATATTCCGCGTCCCGTCGGGATTGCGAACAACGACCTGATGCAGGTAAATGTCGTCGGCAAAAGCCGCAAGCGATTGGCGCACTTCCGGCGTGGGGCGAACCTTCAGCGCCGAACTGAGGTGGAACTTGCTGATTTTGATTTTGTGCTGCTGGAACAGGGCGATGGCATTCTGCGGTTCTTCAAATTCGACGGCCAGATGGCAGGTGTCATAATTCACCCCCAGGTGTTCATCGAGGCGGGGATCATGGTGATGCTCGGCGCGCAGCCGGTCGATGAACTGGACGGTTTCGCCGCTGGTTTCCAACAGACACAGCGGCTCCGGCTCCAAACCGAGATGCAGTCTTCTTCCCATTTGCAGGCTGACTCGCGCAATGTGTTCCACGCAATGCCAGATATTGTCGCGGATTGTTTTTGACTCTTCGGGGCCGGAGATGAATTCCTTGAACGAGGCCGGTACCGTGCTGACACTGCCTTCGATATGCGGCGGTACCAGTTGCGCCAGCACGTCGAACAGCAGATTTGTGTAGGCCAGTCGTTCCGGCGACGTCCAGTCCGGCCGATAGACCTGTTCCTTGACACGGCCGCCATGAAACCGTCCGAAGGGAAAACCGTTGATCGTAAAAACGTAACAATGGTTTTGGTCGAGCCATTTCTTGAACGCCAGCATCACGGAACGCTCGCTCAATTCATGCGCGGCTTGATTGCTCAACCGCAGGCCGATGGCGTAGGGCTGATCGGGACATACCCGTTGCCGCACCGCCAGCGTGTGGGTCTGGAGCGATTCAAATGTTTCCCGCCAGGTCTCGCCACGATGGATGTTCGTGCAATATGCGAGATGCAGCCCGTGGTTCAGTTTCATCGAGTACCAGACAGTATAACTCCCGGCCAATGAAACAGGGAAGCGGGAAAACTCAGGTCAAGTTGCCCTTCTCCAGATGAAGGGAGCGGCCCTACCAAAGCGTAAGGGATTGCCGGATGATCTCGTCCAACTCCTCCTTCGTCGCGCCGCTGCCGAAGGTGAAGGTGACGGTGAGATGTTTCCAGTCGTCCAGCGACAGACCGTAAAGCTCGCGGGCGATGAAGACTTCCAGCGCGGCGCGTTCCTTCACGTCGCGCGGGTTTTTCAGAAGCTTGGCGGCGGAATCGGCGAGTTTCTTTTTCTGCGCGGCAACAAGTTCGGGAATTGGCAACTCGTAAAGATGGTGAACGCTGACACCGGTCGAAACCTTGCTGCGCACGTAAAAATTCAACGTTAGTGAATTCATCAAAGCGAGCAGCGCCTGAGCGTCCTGCAAAGGAACATCGATTTGACCCAACGCGCCCTTTGTCCCCAGCTTGTATCTGCATGGGATCAAATACATCAATTTGTGGCTGAAACAGGCGCGGGCGGGTAAGACTGAAGCGATGAGCGTCCGTTCGTTCGTAGAACTTCCCACTTCGCGATAGGCAAGCCGTTCAAATTCGTAATGCAGTTTGAACTCCCGCTTTTTGAAAACGGACTTGATGGCCTTCTCCAATTCGTCGCGCGTCTCGGGCAACGGTTTTCCCTCGAATTGTTTTGCGCCGTCTTCGCGAACGAAGTCGGCGATGCGGAATACCTCTTTGCGCAACAGTTCAGGCTCGACTTCAGACTTAACCACAAACCAGGAAGGCGGTGAGAATGTCGCGTCGTACTGAAAGATTGACTTGCCTTCCAACAACGGCATCTCAGTTGAAGCCAGCTTCTTGACCCCGATTTTGTGCAGGAATTTCGCGTCGCCAGTCAGGTGAAGCTCGCGACGGAACTGATAGCCCAGACTTCCGAACATCGGGTGTTTGCCGCGAATCTTCTTTCCGAGTTCGTAATCACGCGGTGAACGGAATTCCATGAACGCAAGATTCTCGGGCGAGAAGGCCGAAACCATTTCGAGGCTGTATCGTATTGGCGTAGTGGAGACCAAGCGTCGGCTACTCTTCGTCGCAACGAGGGCAATTCACAGCCAAAACACCACATCGAGAAGCCCGCCTCTCCGGCCGTCAGGAGTAGCACCTGATTTCGAACACGCGCGCGGTATCGGCCCCGTTGGTCGCAGTGATTTTCAGCCGGATGGATTTGGCGTCAATCGGCTCAAAGTCGTGGCGGTTCAGGCGCCGGTGGTTCCCGGTGACTTTGAGCAACGAATTTGTTTTGCCCCCCGCGTCCGCATAAAGCAGTTCATAATCGCGCACTGTCTCCGGCTGCGGGCCGCGAATCATTCTGGCGTTGTAATTGTCCTGCGCCGTCAGGGTCAACGGACGTTGGAAGCCGGTGTCAAAAGTGATTTGAACGTGGCGGATTGTTTTCGGCTGGGGCCAGGAGAGTTCCAGCCAGACACCTTCCGGAGTCATCCGGGCGGCCCAAAGGTTTTCGGTTTTGCCGGGCAGGTCGCGTACGTAGCCGTTGAGGACGTGGTCCGCGTCTGCGCCGTCCAACTCTGACGACGCCGTCACCTCCGCACTGCGCGCCAGGTCCTTCGGATCGGCATTGCGCGCGTGGACGATGGTCTGATCGTCGCGCAAAAGGATTTGCTGCAGTTCCGTCAGGCGTGCTTTGTCTTGCGAAAGGGTTCGCGGCGTCTGACCTTGCCGGGCGCAAAAGGCGGCTGCGGTTCCGGCCGCCTGTCCGATCACTGAACAAGTGGCCATGACGCGCCCCGAAGTGAACGCCACGTGACTCGCGCTGATATTACGCCCGGCCATCATCAAGTTGCCGATATTGCGGCTGTAGAGCGAACGGAGCGGAATGCTGTAGGGCTCGGGCATGCGGACCTGCAACGCCGGCTTTTGTTGCCATTTATCGAAACCGCTGGGTGGGTGATCGTCCATCCACCAGCCACCAATGGCGACCGCGTCGTTGAATCCGTCGCTGCCACCTTCAAGATCGCGCTGCGTGAGAATGTGGTCGCCAATAATGCGGCGCGAGCCGCGCTTGCCCGGGATCATGCCGACCCAGTCCATGCCCCAGTTGGCGCTGCCCGGTTTGTCACCGGAGTTTTTGATGTAGTCCCACACACCCATCACGATGGCGAGTAGTTCAAAACGAATGCGCTCGTTATCGCGGATCGTGTCGATCTGTCCACCCCACTCGATCCACCAGTAGCCATATTCCCAGGAGTTGACCGGGCGCAGCGCGAGCTGGCCTTTGTTAACCTTGCGCGCCCACTTGGGCGGCGTGAAGGGAACGGGTTTTCCATAATCACGCGCTGTGAACAAAATACTGGAGCCGAGCGTTTGGTGATCGGGCTGATCCAGGGCGAGCGATTCATTGAATTCACTTTTTGCCTCGCGCCCGCGTCGCATTTCCGCACCGGCTTCGAGCGCCAGCCGGCAATCGCCGGTGCAGTCGAGATACATTTTGGCGGTGATGCGATAAAGGTGCTCCGTCTTGTCGCAACGAACCATGACCTGCTGGATCTGTCCGTCCTTCGTCTGCGAGCCGAACACCACGCTGTCGAGCAGCAGCGTGATGTTCGGCTCGCTTTTGACCTTGTCGTAAAGCAGCAGGTCCCACAGTTCCCAGCCGCGGTGCGGATTGTTGACCGCGTCGTCGAGCCGAAACTCCTCAATCAGGCCGCCCTCACGCCAGCCGGACCGGCCACCGCTGCAATCCGCGCCAACGATGTGCATTTTGACTTCGCTGGACGAATTACCACCGAGGCGCGAGCGGTCCTGCACAAGAATGACCTTGGCGCCGTGGCGCGCCGCAGCGACGGCAGCGCAAACCCCCGCCATGCCGCCGCCAGCCACAAACACATCACACGCCAATTCCACCAAGGTCATGTGCGGTTCACCGGCGAAACGCGCGGACGATGGTGACGGGGGAGCAATTGCGTCAAACTCTTTGGAGATCTCCTCCCGCGTGAGCGGAGCGGCGTGCGCTGCAACAGGTCCATCCACGCGCACGAAAACCGAATAACCAGTGGCGGCACTGGCCAGGGAAATGAATTTGCGTCGATTCATGGCGCGGTCAGCCTGAGCGGATTTTCTGTTCAGCATCGAGCACGACCTTACCGCGCAGTCCAAGCGAGGCAAGGGCGGATTTGGCGTTTGGCGAATTCCATGACCGACGAACTTGATAATTGATCAAGTTGTGACTTACTCGTACCGCAATGACTCAATCGGATCGAGATTCGCCGCTTTGTAAGCCGGGTAGGTGCCGAAGATGATTCCCACCAGCGAACAGATGAACAGCCCGATCACCACCCAATCGAACGGAATCACCGGCGGCAGTTTCAACAGAATGGCGGTGGTGTTCCCGCCGGCGATGCCGAGTAAAACGCCCAGCGCGCCACCAACTTCGCAGAGCACCACGGCTTCCATGATAAATTGCGCCATGATGTTGCGCTTCTTGGCGCCGACGGCCCGGCGGATGCCGATCTCGCGCGTCCGTTCGGTCACGGAGACCAGCATGATGTTCATGATGCCGATGCCGGCGGCGACCAGCGCAATCGAACTGATCACGGCCACCCCCATGCGCACGGTCAACGTGAAGGATTTAAACTGGGAGATCATCGAATCGTTGGAGAAAATCTCAAAATCGTCTTCCTTGCCGGGCGGGACTTTGCGGATGACGCGCATGATCCCGCGCACTTGCTCCACGGTGTCGTCATAAAGTTCCTGGCTTTGCGCCTGAACGAGGATCGACAGGCTGCGCCAGGGTTGGCGACCGTAGCGGTGCAGGCCGGTGGTGATCGGAATGATCGCGAAATTGTCCTGATTGCCGCCGAGCATCAATCCGCGCGGTTCCAACACGCCGATGACCGTATAGCCGATGCCGTCGAATTTCACTTGGTCACCAATGGCCGAACCGAACGGAAATAAAATCTTCGCCAGACTGTTGCCCAGCACGCAAACGTTGTGTTCGCTGTCCACGTCTGATTCGGAAAGATCGCGCCCTTCGGCAACGACCCAATTTTTCGCGGGAAATGCCCCGGGCGTGGCCCCGGACAGCTCAACGTTGGGTGGAGTTTTTTCGTAACGCGAGACGGCCTGCCCGCCCCAAAACCAGGTTTCCACGCCCACGCTTCGGGCCAGAGTGGCACGTTCCTGCACTTGCTGATATTGCGCGAGGTTGATGCTCTTGCGTCGCCAGAATTTTTCAAAGCCGTCCGGCCCGCCAAAATAAATGCCCGGCCATTTTTGGACGACGAAAGTCTGACTCCCCAATCGGCTGATCTCCGCTTCGATGTTATTTTGCATCACGCGCATCGCGGTCATCACCACAATGATCGAGAACACGCCGACCAACACGCCCAGCAGCGTGAGCGCCGAACGCAGTTTGTGCGCCGTCAACGCACTCATGGCCATGAGAAAGCTTTCGTGCGCTTCCGCCAGCAGAATGGTTGATTTTTTCGCGCTCATGGTAACTCACTCATTCCGCAAGGCATCGACTGGATTCATCCGGGCCGCGCGCCATGCAGGGAAAAACCCCGAAACGATACCCGTAAACAACGAAACGAGCAGAGCAATGCCAACGACGATGGGCGACATTCGAGCGGGCATGAATTTGCCTAGTAACAACGTCAAAGGCCAGGCAATGGCCAGTGCCAACAGGCCGCCCAACAGGCAGATGCTTGCCGCCTCAATCAGGAATTGCAGCAGGATCGTGCGCCGTTTCGCACCGATGGCTTTGCGGATACCGATCTCGCGCGTCCGTTCCGCCACGGATACGAACATGATGTTCATGATGCCGATGCCGCCGACAAACAATGAAAGGCCGGTGATAAAGAATCCGACGGCGGCAATTCTTCCCGCCACGCGATTGAACATCTTGATAAACATTTCCTGTTGATCGATGCCGAAGTTGTCTTCGTCCGCCGGCGCCACATGGCGGATCTTGCGCATGACACCGCGCAATTCCTCTTTCGCATCCTCGAGTTGACGCAAGTCGAGCACTTTCACCTGGATTTGGACATCCGGCTGCGACCAGAAGCTGGTGACAAACTGTTTCATCGGGATGATGACCTGGTTGTCTGCCGTGAATGGCCCCATGAAGCTTCCCTGTCTCTCCAGCACGCCGATGATTTCGAGCACGGCGGCGCCGAGTTGGATTTTATTGCCAATGGCCGGTTCGTTCGGAAAGAGGTTCGTGGCTACGGTGGCGCCGACCACGCAAACCGGACGACCGCTGTCGGTTTCGCCGGGTGTAAAAAAACGGCCTTCCAACACGGTCACTCCGCCGGTCTGTAAGAACTGCTCAGTCGTGCCAATGACGCTGACCCCACCGGCACTGCGGTTTTTGTATTTCACCGACGCGCGCGATTCCGCCTTGGGAGCCACGGCTCGTGCCAGGGTCATTTGTCTTTCCAGCGCCCTGGCTTGCGCCAGGGTGATTTTGGGTCGTCGCTCCGCCTTGATCCATTCCTCGTCCGATTCGATGAACCAGCCGAACCGCTGGACGAACAACACGTCCGCGCCGATGACCGAGACGCTTTGCAGGAATGCCCGGTTGAATCCATCGATCGCGGTGCCCATCAATGTCACCGTAACAATGCCGATGATAATACCCAAAGTAGTCAGGCCGGAACGCATCTTATTGGCGCGAATGGCGCTCCAGGAAATGCCCAGACCTTCCCTGAGTTCAGCGAAGAGATTCATCAGAGTTTACCTTTTCATCGCTGGCAATCTGGCCGTCGCGGATGCGCAGGATGCGCCGGGCGTGTTTGGCCACGTCTTCTTCGTGCGTGACGACAATGATGGTATTGCCCTTGCGCGAAAGTTCCTCGAACAGGTCCATGATTTCGACGCCGGTTTTGGAATCCAAGTTGCCGGTGGGTTCGTCGGCCAAAATGATGGACGGTTTGTTGACCAACGCGCGCGCCACGGCAACCCGTTGCCGCTGGCCACCGGACATTTCGTTGGGTTTGTGGTGGACGCGATCCGCCAGACCCACGCTGTTCAACGTGTCGAGCGCCACCTTGCGCCGCTCGTCAGCGCTCATACCGGAATAAATCAACGGGAGTTCGACGTTGTGGAGTGCGTTGGAGCGCGGCAGAAGATTAAAACTTTGAAAGACGAATCCAATTTCGCGGTTCCGGATTTCCGCTAGTTCGTTGTCATCCATTTCACTGACTTTGTTGCCATTCAGCTCAAATTCGCCGGCGGTTGGGGTGTCCAGACATCCAATGAGGTTCATCAACGTCGATTTGCCGGAGCCGGATGGTCCCATGATCGCCACGTATTCGCCACGCTGAATTTCCAACGAAACTTCCCGGAGAGCATGGATAGTTTCCGCGCCCATCTGATAACGGCGGGAGATGTTTTGCAATCGGATCAGTGCCACAAAAGTGCGATCTATTTTTTCAATTCGGCAGTGGGCTTGCCGATTTTGATTTTCTTCGCGTCTTCCAATTCGCGACTAATCGCCTTGTAGCCTCCCGACACGACTTCCTGGCCTTCCTGCAATCCTTCGGTGATTTCCACAAAAGAATCATCGCTGATGCCGCGCTTGACCGGCGCCATCTTGACATGGTCACCCTCCGTTACGAATACGACTTCTATGGGTTTGGGCGCTTCACCGGGCTTCTTGTCCGACTTGTTCGTGCTGGTGACCGCCGCCGCCGAATTGGTTGAAACAGAAGCAACGATGTTTGTTTCAACCGAGTTCGTAGCGGACTGGTTCTTGTTCGTCTTCGAGATTGAAGATTTGTCACCGGGCGGCCCTTTGGGCAGCCGGGTGGTGACGCTGGCGATCGGGACGGAAAGCACATTCGTTCGCAACCGCGTTTCAATCTCCGCGCCGATCGACATCCCCGGCCGGAAAACTTCTTTTTCCTTGATGCGGATTTTTACTTCAAACTTGGTGGCTTCCTGCGATTGGCCGCTGCCGCCGCCGCTGGCGCCGGGCAGACCTGAACCCTTGGAGGAATTGGCGATTTCGGTAACAGTGCCGGTGAACTTACGGTCGCGATAGGCATCCACTTCCAGGCGCGCATTCTGGCCCGGCGCAATCAAGACGACGTCTATCTCACCAATATCGACGCGCGCCTCCATCTCATTCAAATCGGCCACGGTCATGACTTCCGTTCCGGCCATCATGGCGGTGCCGACGACGCGTTCGCCAAGTTGCGAGTTCAAGCGGCTCACCGTGCCGGTCAGCGGAGAGTAAATGGTCGTCTTGGCAAGGTCCTCCTCAGCCCGTTGGAGCGCGGCTTTCGCCACTTCCACTTGATGAGCCGCGCTGTCCAGTTGCGCCTTGGCAATATCGTGAGCGGTTTTGACTTCCAGATAAGCCGAATCGGAAATCAGTTTTTTGTCGAACAGCTCCTGGTTGCGATTGAATTCCAACTCGGCCTTTTGCAAATTCGCTACCGCAGTCTTCTTGCTGGCCAAGGAACTGAGATAATTCGCCTCGGACGAACTGCGCCCGGCAAGGTAGAGATCAGGTTTGATCTTCAACAACAGATCACCTTTTTTGACCTGCTGGCCTTCCTTGACCGGCAATTCGATGATTTCGCCGCTGACTTCGGGACTGATTTTGACCTGCAAGACTGGTTGAATGCGACCGTTCGCGACGACCAACTCCGTAATGTTCCGGCGGGCGACCTTCTCGGTTTGTACGGTGATGATGACCTCGCGCCTCTTAAACACCGCCGTCAGCGTGAGGGCCACGAGCACGACGGCGATAATGGCGAAGATGAGGAGTTTGCGACGCTTCTTTGAATTGGCCATGATGTTCTTCTTAAGACACTCCAAACGTGATTTTGTTTCATTAAACCTTGTCAATGTGCCTAGGGACCGAACGCCGCACGAAAGGCAAATCCGATGCCCATGAAAAACCCCGTAATAACCGCGGTGATTCCAAAGATCCAAGCCGCCGCCACGGTGAACGAGCGGCCACTCAGCCGCGCCAGTCCGATGGATTGAACGATGAGCGCCCACAGCAACATCACGTTCGCCATTCCGAGCAAGCCATGCACGGGTTTTTGCGGATCAAAATCCTTCACCAGCAGCGCGAGACTCGGCGAAGCGAACAGATTTCCCATGCTGATGATCAGGGGGATTTTTACCAGCGCGTCGAGCACGCTGATCATGTTCGTCAACCCACCGACCTCGACCGCCTTCATGTACCCGAAATTTCCCTTGAGCACCTTCGTGCCAACCAGCCAGAGAACCAGGCCGGTCCAAAACGGCACGATGAACGCACCGATCACCGGCCCGGCGACGACGCTAATCTTGGTAACGAAAACGCCGATCGATCGCCCGGCATCCGCCTGCGCCTTCGGTACCTGCTCCATTTGCCGGTCGATCATCTCTTCGATCTGGTGATTGATCGTTTCCTGTGAGAAGATAAGCCACGCGCCTACCAGACTCACCAAAGCGACCAGCACCGCCGGCATCAACCAGTTCGCCGAACTCGGCGGGCTGGCTTTGACCTCAGTAAACACTTCATCGGGCGCCACGAACACATTCATCAACCGCGCGATCAATGACGTGGAGTGCGGAGGCGAAGGTTCGCTGGTAACTGGAGGCGTCGGCTCTTCCATGGGAAGTGAATGGTCGTGAGGTGCGAGTTCGTTTAATTAAGCAGCCCGACAGTAAGAGACCGGCGGGGCAGTGTCCAGTTTGGAGATTTGGTCTGCTTGAGCCTTTGGCAGGTTTCCAGTAAAAACGGTTGGAGGGACAATTCAAACCGATGATCCTTGCGGTCGCCATTGATTTCGTAAGCCATCAAGGCGAGCCATTGGTGCGAATATGGGCAAAAATCTTGCGAGCGGTGATTTTTAAGTTCTTACAGGGACTGGACCAAGCGGCAAATTCACCGTGACCGTGGTCAACCGGCCCGGTTCGGAGGTGATTTGAATCTGCCCGCCGTGGGCTTTGACGATCCAATGCGCGATACTCAAGCCGAGACCGCAACCTTCAACACCGCTGTTGTGCGCGCGATCACCACGGAAAAAACGGTCGAAAACGCGAGGCAACATTTCGGACGGAATGCCCCCACCGGTATTCGCAATTTTCAATTCGACAGAACCGTTGTTGCGTTTGAGAGCCATATCAACACGACCGTTGTGCTCATTATATTTCAGGGCGTTGTCTGTAAGCGTGAGCAGCAACTGACGCAGGCGGTGCCGGTCCGCGCGCACGGTAACTTCGTCACAGGCGCTGAGTATGACGTCAATCTTCCGTGGTTGAGCGAGCATCTGCGCATCAGCCAGACTGTCTTTCACCAACTCATCGAGGCGCACAGGCTGGTAGTTCAACTTCACCTGACTGGCGTCGGCTTTGGCAAGGAAAGTAAGGCCATCCACGATCTTGGTGAGCCGCTGTATTTCATCGAGCTGGTTCGCAAAAATCTCGCGCTGGGTTGAATCGCACGCGTTGTCGCGAAGTGCGGATTCAAGCTCTGCGCGCATCACCGTCAATGGGGTTTTCAGTTCGTGCGAAGCGTGCATCGTAAATTCACGTACGCGAGAAAATGAATCCTCCAAGCGCGTCATCATGGCGTTAAAGACTTCAGTCAACCGGTCCAATTCATCGTCGGTACCGGTCCGGGGCAGACGCTCTTTGAGATTATCCATGTGGATACGTTCAGCTGCCTGTGTGAGCGTGACGATGGGGGCGAGCGCTTTTCGCAGCAGTAACCAGCCACCGACGAGCAGCAGAACAGCCGCCGGGACGCCGTAGTAAAGCATGATTTCGCCGACTTCGTGCCAGGCAGGTTCAGGCGTTCTCTTTTTCACCAAGATGCGTTGCTGCTGTTCGATCCACTCGTAATGCAGCACCACTGCCAGCAGGACGAACGAGCCGAGGAGGATCGCGCTGTACCAGAGGGTGAGTCGGTTGCGGATCGTCATGGAGATTCTTTTAAAACATAGCCGACCCCGCGCACCGTGTGAAGCAACTTCGATTCGAACCCCGAATCGATTTTCTCACGTAGCCGCATGATGTAAACATCCACGAGGTTGGTGCCAGGATCGAAGTCATAGTCCCACACCTTCTCCACGATCGCCATGCGTCCGCAAATTCGCCCACTGGAGCGCATCAGGAATTCCAGCAGCAGATACTCCCGCGGAGACAGATCAATCACCGCGTCGCCTCGCCGCGCCTGCCGTGTGATCGTGTTGAGGGTGAGGTCACCGACGCGCATTGTCACCGTTTTGGTTTCCCCGGCACGGCGGCCCAGCGCGCGGACCCGGGCAACGAGCTCTTCCAACGCGAAGGGTTTCGACAGATAGTCGTCGGCTCCCGCATTCAGACCCTCTACCCTTTCGCCAACATCGCCCCGTGCCGTAAGCAACAGTACCGGGGTTTCGATCCCTTGTTCGCGCATTTGCCGCACGACGCTGAGGCCGTCCCTTCCCGGCAGCATCACATCAAGCACGACCACGTCGAACGGCGTGTGCTCGACTGCAGTGAGGGCTTCGTTCCCGTTGTGGAGCGTGTCCACGACGAAGCCTTCTGCTTGGAGCGCCTTACGAATAAACGAGGCGGTCTTCTTTTCGTCTTCCACGACCAGCAAGCGCATAGGGCACGGTTATCTTTCTGAGTGAAGGATGTCTGGTTGTCAATGCGCCGTCCCACCGCGAGCGGCTGCTGACGACCGGCTCCAACTCGTTATGGGCGCAGTTTCTGAGTCCAGTTTCCAACTCTCGCACTTCTATCTCGCTGCGTCTGCCCGATTCAGTCCGTGCGTGAACAAGTAGCTGGCCGTTTGATAAGTTGCAATGGCGTCGTTCACAATGTCCTCCTCCTCTGAGAGTGGCAATTGGTCGCCCTGGGACAGCAGGCGGTTGAATGCGCGCCGCCGCCGCACCGGTTCGAGCAATGCCATTTTTCCCGCGTTAAGGTAACCAAGCTTTTGATACGTGGCGATAATCGCCCGTTCGCTTTCAGGTTGAAGGCGCAGAATATCTTTTCCATAAAAACGGCTGTCGTACGCCCAGCCCATCAGCCCCAGAACCGTAGGCGGCAAATCAATCTGGCTGCAGAAGCGGTTGTTCTTTTCCGCCGGCACCAGCAGCGGGTTCCAAATGAACGCCGGAATATGGTAACCATTAACCGGCAAGGCGGATTTTCCCGCCGCGCTGGCGCAATGGTCGGCCACGATGACAAACAAGGTGTTCGTGAACCACGGTTTGTTGCGCGCAGCCTCAAGAAGTTGCCCGATGGCGTAATCGGTGTACTTCACGGCGGCCAACCGGCTGCCGGATGGCATGTCAATTCGGCCTTCGGGAAAACCATAGGGGCGATGATTGGACGTGGTCATCACAAAGTAATGGAACGGTTTGTCCTGGGCGAAGGCGTGGTCGGCTTCGCGCAACGTCCAGCGGTACAAGTCCTCGTCGCACGCGCCCCAGACCGTGGCATAGGTGATGTCTTCCTTGGCAACGGAAGAACGGTCAATCACACGGTAGTCGTTGGCGGCGAAAAAGGCGTTCATGTTGTCGAAGTAACCGTACCCGGAGTAAATGAACGCCGTGTCATAACCGCGCGATCGAAACAGCGCACCGAGGCTGAACAGGTGTTCGTTTTGAGGCCGGCGCACGATGGATTGGCCCGGCGTGGGCGGCACGCTCAGGGTCAAAGCCTCCATGCCGCGAACCGTGCGTGTGCCGGTGGCGTAGAGATTTGTAAAAACCAGACTGTCTTCAAACAGTCGATCCAGATTGGGAGTCAGTTCCTTGCGGTTGCCAAAGGCGCCCAGGTATTTTGCGCTGAGACTTTCCACGGTGATTTGAATGACGTTCCAATGCTTTTCCGGCCCGATGTGTGTTATGCGCCGGGTGATATTCGTGGAGTCCGTTGAAACAAATTCGGCGTTTGGCTCGCGCAGGAGCGGGCGTAATCGGGCGAAGGCTTCCGGTTCTGGAAGGGTGGCATAAAATCGGTCATAGCTCAATTCGTTCTCCCAGTAGGCCGCAAAAAACGAGTACAGGCCGTCGCGCGCCAACTCCTGGTTGATGGCGTTCCCAAACTCCGGCACATTGCGGTTGCTCAATGATAGATGGCCGATTACCGGCACCAGCAGAAACGCCAGCGCCGGCCTGAATCGCCGATGATCCAAGGCAGCGGCTTGGTACCAGTTCTGGAGCAGCGCTGTTTTCCACAGCGCAAAAAACGCCGCACCCGATGCCAGCGCCAAGGCGCCAAGAATGACAGGCAACGGATAGGACTCCTGGATGTTCCCAATCACTTCGGTCGTGTAAACGAGGTAGTCCACTGCGATGAAATTGAATCGCGCTTGGAACTCCTCCCAGAACAACCACTCCGCCACCGTTCCGAAGAGCAAAGCGTACAGCAACACGAAGTAGAAAACGCTGCAAAGAAGCCGATGCCAACGGCTGACCAGCCAGCGGCGAGGCGCCAAGAGTACGCCGAGCACCAAAGGAATGCTGCCATAGGCGGCGGCGGCGATGTCATAGGCCAGGCCGAAAGCCAGCACGCCCAAGAGTTTCGCCGCGTGCACATCCACCGATCTGAACGAATGGGTCAGCAGAGCCGCCCGCGTACAAAACGCGACGGCCAGGAAGACGAGGTAGAACAGAACGACGCCTCCGTAACGGTGTTGAACGAGCTGGCGCTTAAGAACAGAAATGAAATACGGACGGCATGTTCGTTCGCCTTCTTGGTCGCGAGGAACACCCGCACCAGCAGCTGGTTTCACCGCCTCGGTTGATGAAACTGACACAACAAGGTCTCCACCCGGTAAAGTTTGGATCGGCCGCATTCGTTTCGAAACTGTGATCTGGTTTGTAATTCTGACGTTCCACTTGAAGCGAGGCACATGAATCTCACATGAATCGTACATGACAAACCTGTCATCGTGCCGGCGAGAGAGACCGCTGCTGGTGGGAAAATCGCCAAACGATCAACTCCCTTTCTGGCGCATGTCATCTCTATCGCCAAAGATCGTTGTGGAAATGAATCGTGACCAAAGGCGGCGTCAGTTGCGAAGCCTTCAAATTGCCGATGTTTCAAGCTGACTGCACGAATGGCGGGATGGGGCAATCCAGACTGTCCGCAATGGCGCGTAGCAGTTCGGCTTCTTGAATTTGAATCACACCATCGGCAGCAACGGCGTGGGCGCAAACGTTGAGCACAAGCTTCTTGATGCCGGGCGCCGCCGCGGTCAGATGGTTCAATGCCGCGTCAATCTGCGGCAGGTTGCAGTCCTTGGCGTCGATGAGCGGCAGGTCGTTTTCAGAAAGGGCAAGCTGCTTTGCGCCGGCGTGAAACGCGTTCTGAGCCTGAGTAAGGTTGTGATGGCCAAGATAAGCGAGCGCCGAAAGTAAAACAGCAACGTCCGGCAACAACGGATTCAAGACGTAATATTGGACGACCGGTTTTCGGATTGCCCCGAAATGCGGAGCGAGATGTCGGACGACGACTTTCTGTAGCGCGTATTCAAAGAGGTCAATCTTGCGGTCGCTTTCGGTGAGGAACCGAATGTTGTTTGTGAACTGTTTGTACTGCGCCGCTGAGAGGCGACATAAAGCCGGGAGCGCCAGATCCACGAGTGGCAGACTGGCCTGTGTGCCCAGCGTGGTGACTTCAGAAAACAGCGGCTCTATTTCCCGGTAAACGGCGGGATCGGTCTGCGCTTGGAGTCGTTGAAATTGTTTCACTCTCAATGCCTCATCGGGACTAAGCAGCAGCGAGTAAATCAAAGCGACTGCGCAGACCGGCTCATGCGCTGCGTTGGAGAGAGTTTCTGGCAGTGCTGCCCGGAAATTCGCGGCGTAATCGAGGTGCATTGCGGTGGGGTCACCGAGATAAGGCAGCACGTTGTCTGCTCGAATACCCGGCGCGGTCAGTCCGGAAACGACTGGTGGCACTCCAATTGAGTCGTTGACCTTTGGCGGACGAACTTTGCTGCTCGGTGGGTAAGCTGAGAAATACTCCTCGGCCTCCTCGCCACCAATTTGAAGGGGCTTAAATTCCCCGTCCCAAGTCGGATCGATTGCGCGAATGCGTTCTTCCAATGGCGGGTGAGTTGACATGAGACCGAAAAGGGCTGAACCAATACCATTTGCAAAGAACATGTGGCTGGCAAGCTCGGCTTGGGCTGATGCGATTCGGGATCCGTGGTTGAGGCCACCGATTTTTTGCAATGCACCGGACAGACCGGCGGGATTGCGCGTGAATTGGACGGACGAGGCGTCAGCGAGGAACTCGCGCTGGCGGCTGACTGCACTTTGGATGAGTCGCCCGAAGAAAACGCCGATCCAGCCGATCAGTAGCAACGCGAGGCCGAGGAGCGGCAGGGGATTGCGGTCGCGGCTGTCACTCCGGCTGCGCATGTTAAGCAGAATCCGCCCAATGATGGCTAGGCCCATGATACCGAAAATGAGTCCCAGCAATCGAACATTAAGACGCATGTCGCCATTGAGGATATGGCTGAACTCGTGACCGATGACGCCTTGCAATTCGTCGCGTGTCAGCAGCTTCATGCAGCCTTGCGTGACGGCCACGATCGAGTCGCTGGTCGAGTAGCCGGCGGCGAAGGCATTGATGCTTTCCTCCGGCAGCAGGTAAACTTGCGGCACGGGCACGCCGGAGGCGATGGCCATTTCCTCAACGACGTTGAGCAATTTGCGCTCGTCGGGAATGGTCGAGTCCGGATTGATCAGTTGTCCGCCGAGCATCTCGGCCACCGCGCTGCCGCCTTGGGAGAGTTCGATGATTTTGGCCACGCTGCCGATGGTAATGACCGTGAGCGTGCCAAGCGCAACCCAAAGAAAAATCTGCGGATTCCAAATCGCGGCGACGGTGGCCGCGTCCTGGGTTTGGTGCTTCGCGTTGCCTCCGAAGAGCGCAAAGGCAACAACCAGATAAATCGCCAGGATGATCAGTGCGACGGCCGCGGCAAAATAAACCACCAGCAGTTTGGTGTTCCGTTGGGCTTTAGCTTGGCGCTCGAAAAAGTCCATGTGCAAACAGTTACACCGTTAAGTCGTTGAATCGTTGCATCGTTACAGGTGAAAAGTCGCAACGAAGGGTGCGCCGATTCAACGATTCGCGATGTAACGAATCAACGACAGTCTGCTTAGAACGAAACCTTCGGCGCTTCCTTTTGCTCCAGCTTGTCGATCATAAACAACTCGGCGGCGGCGAAGTTGAACGTGTTGGCGATGAGACTCGCCGGGAACACTTCGCGCTGGGTGTTGTAGGTCATAACGGAATCATTGTACGCCTGGCGCGCGAATGAGATTTTGTTTTCAGTCGAGGTCAACTCCTCGGTGAGTTGCATCATGTTCTGGTTTGCCTTCAGGTCGGGATATTGCTCGGAAACAACCATCAAACGACTGAGCGCGCCGGTAAGCCCGCTTTCGGCGGAGACAAGGCTCTTCACGGCGTTGGCGTCGCCGGGATTGGCGGCGGCACTCTGCGAAGCCGTGTAGGCGATATTGCGGGCCTTGGTGACGGCTTCCAGCGTCTCGCGCTCGTGCTTGATGTAACCCTTGGCGGTTTCGACCAGATTCGGAATCAGGTCGTAGCGCCGCTTGAGTTGCACGTCAATCTGCGCAAAGGCGTTCTTGAAACGGTTGCGCAACGACACCAGCCGGTTGTAAGCACTGACCGCATAGACCAGAACAAAGAACAGCGGGATGATAATAAAGAGCCCAAGTAAGAAGATCGCCTTTAGCATAAATATCCTTTCATTTCTTTGCGCAATAACTAGGACGCGGAGCGGATTGAGGCAATTATATTTTGCCGGCTGGTTTGTAAACTGGCGCGCCGATTTGCGCTTTGGTTACTTCGCAAAGCCCTGCTGCTTCAACCAGAAGGCGCAATCCTTTGTCCACGGATGCCACTTGGTGGGATCATATTCTTTGCTACCCAATGCCAGACCGTGCGCCCCTTTTTCGTAAACGTGCAGATCAAAAGGAACTCCCGCCTTGCGTAGCGCGGCCGCGAAGTCGAGACTGTTCTCGACTTTTACGGCCGTGTCCTCGTAAGTGTGCCAGATGAAACAAGGCGGAGTTTGCGGCGTGACCTGTAGTTCGTTGGAAAGCAGTTTGATCAACTCCGGTGAAGGGTCTTTGCCAAGCAAATTGTTTCTCGAACCTTGATGAGTGCTCGGCCCCATTGAAATCACGGGATAGCAGAGAATACCGAGATCAGGACGCGAGCTTTGCCGCTCGATTGAGTCGGTGGCATTGGGTTGTCCGGCATCGAAGTGAGTCAACAAAGTGGAAGCCAGGTGCCCGCCTGCCGATGAGCCCATGATGCCGATGCGCTTCGGGTCCAGTTTCCATTCGCTGGCCTTGGCGCGCACCAAACGCACCGACCGCGCCGCGTCCTGTAACATCGCCGGGTGACGATAACCCGCCGATCCGAGCCGATACTTCAACACGAAACCGGCAATACCCTGTTCGTTCAGCCATAGTGCGTAATCCTTTCCTTCATAGGATGCGAGTCCACCATAACCGCCGCCCGGGCAAACGATGATAGCAGCTCCGGTTGCCTTGCCCGCATCAGGCAAGTACGGCGTGATGGTTGGAATGTCCTTGTCCTCTTTTCCCAGCGCGCCGGGTGCGCCATCAGGCCACAAGGGAATCGGAGCGGCGGTTTCAGCGTGTGAAATCAGGCTCAACGAAAGCAGGGCGACCAGTGGGAGGAGAGTTTTCATCATGCCGACATGGTAACGAACACTGCCGAAAGTTCAATGTAGAGGTTTGTCGCTTGACAGTCCCGAGCGAAGTTGGGGCATGAGCGTCATCTCAGGTCACGACCACCCAAGCCTTTGTCAGTCCAATCGAAATTATAAACCGGCACCGCGCCGTTGTAAGAGGTGGGGTTGAGTTGTTCCCACCGTGCGAACTGGCTGTGACTGTCCACGAACAACAACGCCATTCCCTTTGGCCCGTGCCCGCCGTAACTTCGCCTTTCTGCCGAGGTGATGTCGAAGAATTTGCCCGGCACACTGGCAAAACAGGAGCGCATGGCTTTCTGCGCTGGGAACTTGACCTCGCTCACTTTGCGTTGGGCGAGAGCGCTCCCGGCATCGTTCGCGTAGAATTGCTGGTAATAGGCGTACGAGCAGGGAAATGGCAATTGGTTGGTGGCGAGTCCGAGCGCCGGGGCGATTTCGAAATTCCATCCCTTCCCACGGTCTGCCGGGCATTTGTAGAACGCGCGATTGTTCGTGCTCACATAGGCATCGGTGAGTTTCAGCACATCGACGAACGGGAGGCGTGGCCAGCCATTGGTTGTGAAAGGAAACCGGTCGCTGTTGTCATCCAGGTAAAGCGTATTCGCGATTCCAAGCTGTCTGAGATTGGAAAGGCAACTGGCCGTCTGCGCCTTCAGTTTGGCCTTGGCCAACGCCGGCAAGAGCAGGCCCGCGAGAATTGCGATGATGGCAATAACGACCAGGAGTTCAATCAGTGTGAAGCCATCTCGCAAACGCCGCGAAACCAACAGCCCCGGGCAATTCCTCCGGCCAATGGTCATACCAACCGAAGGTGATGTCTTCATAAACTCAATTTCAAACGCTGGAAAGTCATGGCAGGCTCGGCTTGGGATGAGCACATCCCCCTTTCATTCTTCCCGCTTCCATGATCTGCAATCCCTCGGGGCTGAGTTTGGGAAACCATCGTTCTTCTTCCACGGCGCTCACCAGAATCGCACTCTGCCTTCGTTCCAAGGCAAAACCGATCCCCACTTGTCCGCCGCTCCGTTCCACTTCCACTTCCACTTCCCGTTTTGATTCTGGGATCAACTTTTCCAGAAATGCAATGAAGTTGGTGGGGTTTGATTCCACCGGACAGGTAAATACATGGGCGCGAACTCCCGTGCCGGGGCCGGAGGTTGTGTCGATCGGTGGCACCTTCAGATCGGAAACCGGAAACAACTGATGTGTTTTCAAGTTGTAGAACCAGAGGGTGCCTTTCGGCCGTTTGTTGGCGTTGAGTCCCCGCTTGATCAGGAAAGCGACCGAGGCGGCAATGGCCAAGACTGCCAGGGTCATCGCGAGTTTCGGCCAATGATTGAGAAGCTCCCTCATGTCCAGCGGTCACGGTACGACGGCGTTCGGTGGTAGATACTGGCAGAAGTGCTCCCACCAATCGAAGTTGATCGGATCATTTGAACCTACGGCACCGGTAGTGCGAGCGATGGTTCGATTCGGATCGCGATACCATGCCGCATGCCCATCGGCATAGCTCACGTTGTAGCCAGCCTTGTGGCCAAGGTCTCCGCCTCCCAGTATGAACAGGTCCGAACTCAACGCCCTCATCTTCAATTCCGTCAGCGAGTAATGCTTGGTGAAATTTGTGACGTGCATGTACACATAGGAATTGTTGATGCCGTTCCCACCGCCAGTGGTATGCACTGGAAAGTTCTTCTGCCAGCCGTAAGGACCGTCGTAAGTCAGGTTCACATGCTTCAATGACGGACAGTAGAACACCAGCGGATTTGAAACATAGTGTGGATACAACCTTCCCAAACCGTTCATATTCGCCACGGCTTCAGCGTAGCTCGTGGGCAGAAAACCATCGGGTGAAAGCGAGTAGCAGAACGTGCCCCGCAGCGGCACCCGGTCGTTCTGGTCATGCGCATAAAGCGTGACCCCGATCGCCTGCTGTTTCAAATTGTTCAAGCATTGAGTTCGCTTTGCTTTCTCCTTGGCAGTGCTTAAGGCCGGTAAGAGCATACTGGCCAGAATGGCAATAATCGCGATGACCACCAACAGTTCGATGAGCGTGAATCCACACGAGCAACGCCACCTCGATCGCCGCGCCTGACGAGCGGATTTTGCGTCATGGATCACGGCGACGATTGAAGGCGATCGGAAACGCGATTGCAACGCGGAATTCGCCCGGACAACGTCGCGGGCAGGAGGCAAACGTGCATTGGCTGGCCTTTGCGTCCCATGGCCGCTTGAGGCAAAAACCGCTGCTACGAAGAAGAACTTCGCTCAAACGTGAAAGCACGCTTTTGCGCGCGTCGTTGCCCCTTCCCGATTGCTCGCAGAAAATCCTGACGGCAACAGGACTGCCTTAATTGCGACGGACCCGGCCGGTGAGCATCGATACTTTTGCCGTAGAGCTGAAATCCCGCGCTGAAATCACTTTGGCAGCCACTTTTCCCAGTTCTTCGCAAACGTTTCCACATTCTCTTTCGTCACTGACGTGAGCGGCGTGTTGTCCAGCACTTGTTGCGGGTCTCGTTTCAGATGGAGCTTGTTGATCAGGTGTTCGACGGCGCGGTAGCCGTAGCCGTACACGTCCTGCGACAAGAGCAATTGAACATGCCCGCTGCGGACGTAAGCCAGCTCCGGCGGCAACGCATCCACCGCGACACACTTGATCGTGCCCGGACTCCAGCGCAGCGCGTTGTCGGTGAAGAGCGGCCAGCCGCCGAGCAAACCCCAGCCGGTGATGTCGGGATTCGCCTGCATCACTTGCTCGATCTTCGCCGCGGCATCCTGCGGGGTCTCTTTGTGATAGTAAATGTCCAGGACCTTGATGCCGGGGTGTTTCTTCGCCGCGTTGCGGAATCCGGCGGCGCGCTGTTGCAGATTTGCCGCATTGGGGTTTCCGTCGATGGCAGCCACGATGCCTTTTCCACTCAATAACTTCGCCAACGCCTCGAACGTTTCCTCGCCACACTTGAAGTCGTCGATACCAAGGGCGACGAAGCGTTTGCTGGCCGGTGCGTCGCCCGAAAATGTGATTACCGGGATGCCCTGCCGCACCGCTTTGTTGATCGCGTCGGTCAATTTGGTTGCGTCAGAGCAACTGATGATGATGCCATCGACGCCGTTCAACACGAGTTGTTCCAGGAACTCCGCCTGTTTCTGCGCGTCCTCCTCGTTCGGCGTGCGCCAGTCGATCTTGATTTTGATGGCGTGCTTCGCGCCCAGTTCGCGCGCTGCGTCATTCGCTCCGACGCGCGCGGCTTCGAAGAACGGATTTCCCTGCGACTTGGCAATCATGCCCAACGTGTAGCTCTTTTCGGCGGACGCCAGAAAGGGGAACGCACAAAGTAGTAACGACACCAAATGGAAAACACGGCTTGCAAAAGATTTCATGTTGCCAAGTATAGTCGTGAACAAAACGGACGGCGACAGAAAAAGCGACGGATGGCTGCGCCGGATTGACTGATTTATGAATTTGGACGAATCACAGAAGCGCCAGGTTTCCGCATGGATCGCGGAAGGCCTGAAACTTTCCGACATTCAGAAGCGACTGGCAACTGAGTTGAAACTCTCCCTGACCTACATGGATGTACGCCTGCTGGTGGACGATCTGAAATTGACGCCGAAAGATATCGAACGCGCCAAGCCGGTCGAAAAGAGTTCTCCCCCAACCGGTGTTTTGTCTGATTCTTCTGCGGTTACGGGGGCAGCCACGGCACCAACCACGGCACCGGCGACGGCAACTGGCAGCGTGTCTGTGTCGGTTGACCGTGTGGCGCGACCCGGTGCGGTTGTGAGCGGCGGCGTCACGTTCAGCGATGGCAACACCGCCGATTGGTATATCGATCAATACGGTCGTCCGGGGTTGGTGCCAAAGCAGGCCGGCTACCGACCATCGGCGGCTGATCTCCAACAGTTCCAAGCAGCTTTGGAAACGGAGTTGGCAAAGCTGGGGATGTAACCGGAGACCTGCGCGAGCCAAAACCCTCCAGCGTTGTGATGTCTGTCGATCAAGCGCTGCTAGCAGGCCGCTGAAAAACTCATCGGAGTATTGAACGGATAAGAGTGGCCGAGG
>CAZYYS010000044.1:22192-22991 GCA_964651015.1 uncultured Verrucomicrobiota bacterium | reverse complement strand
ACAACCGCGCGATGCCCTCGCCCATGCCCGACGCGGCGCCGCTGATCCAAGCCACCTGGTTTTGAAGCCGAGTACCCATGATCAAGATTTCATCTGAGCCTTCGCCTGGCTTTGCAATTCGTAGAGCGAGGTGTACTTGCCGACGTTGGGAATCAACGGACGCGGCCCACCGAAACGGGCGAAGCGCGCAGGCTTGCCGCGGATCGGGCGGAACTTGGCTTCGGCCAGTTGGGTCATCTCGCCGTAGTAAATCGGAAATGCGTCGTTCGCGCGATACTCATAAATGAGCGTTCGTCGTGGCCGGCTTGAACGGTTGGGCAGCGAGCTGTGCGGGGTTATGCAATGCATGAAAATCACGCTCCCGGCCGGTGCGGGCAGGCTCTTGGGCTTGCCGAACTCGCCTAGGTCTTCCGTGATCATGCCGGCGAAGCGTCCATCAGAGTTGGCGTGGTCAAAGTAGTGCGTGTGGTGACGGGGCAAGACCTGCAAGCAACCGTTCTCCTCGGTGGCGTCGTCAAGGTAAACGAGCGTGGTCACAAGATCATCGTTGGTATGCGGGAAGTACGCCATGTCCTGGTGCCACTCAACTGCCGAGCCGACTTTCGGCGGCTTCATATTCAGCTTGCTGTGCTGCAGATTGAAGTTGCCGTCGATGAGCGATTCGATCTTGTCGAGCAGCCGTGGATCGTGGGCCAAAGCGCGGAAAGTTTCATGCTGGTCGTAAGGGTTGTAGATTCGCCGGGGGACGCGCTGCCCATCCACGGATTCGGGCTCCAGTTCCAGGACTTTGCTGTGGTCG
>CAZYYS010000044.1:0-22182 GCA_964651015.1 uncultured Verrucomicrobiota bacterium | reverse complement strand
GACGCTGGACAGCGCTTGATCGGTCATCTGCCGGATCGTCGCGTCAACACGCGCCAAGTCGTCCGCGTCGAACAGGCGTTCGACCACAACGAATCCCTCGTTGCGGTACTGCTCAACTTGCCCGGCGGAAAAAGAATAGTCTTCGCTCATATCAGTGCCGGTTGGATAACCGTTTCCACTTCTCTTGGAACACCGGACGTTCGAAGACCTCCGGGTTAATCACCCCGCGCGGTTGCTTTCCCATCGATAAATCCACCATCACCTGGCTGGCGGACCGGCCAATGTCGCGGAACAATTCATCCGTCCACGCAATGCTGTGTGGGGCGAGCAAAACGTTTTCGAGGTTAGCGAAACGGGACGGTGCGGTGACTGGTTCCTGCGTAAAACAATCGAGTGCTGCCCCCGCAATGCGCCGGTTTTTCAGCGCATCATAGAGCGCGTCCTCGTCCACAATGCCGCCGCGTGCGGTGTTGAGCAGATACGCCTCCGGCTTCATCAACGCCAGTTCCCGCGCCCCGATGAGGCCGCGCGTCTTTTCGGTGAGCGGACAATGGATGGACACAAAGTCAGCTTGCCGGAGCAATTCTTCCAGACTAACGAGGCGCGCGCCGGCTTTCGTTGCCAGTTCGTCAGTGGTGAACGGATCGAATGCGAGCGGTGGCTTCATGCCGAAGCCGCGCAGCAGCTCAATCGTCTTGCGCGCGATCCCGCCAAGGCCGATTACACCCAATGTGCGGTCGCGCAATTCGCGGCCCATGTATCTCGAGCGTTCGTCCCATTGTCCGGTGCGCACGAGTCGATCCTTGGTGTGCATGTTATGGCTCAACGCAATCATCCAGCCGACGGCCGCCTCGGCCACGGGCCGGTCCACGGCGCCAGTGGTGATCGTCACGAGCACATCGGCGGCGGTGCAGGCTTTAACATCCACGGAATCATAACCAACGCCAAACCGCGCGATGACCAAAAGATTCTCCGCCTTCGACACGCTCTCCGCCGTAACAGAGGGGGTCAACACAATCACGCCTTGCGCGTCGCCGATCTGGTCCGCGCCGATCTGATTGCGATGCTCACCAAAAACACGTTGTTCAATGTGCGGATGTTCCGCGAGGACCGACAATCCGATGTCCTGATACTTGCAAGCGCCTTTGCTGTCGTAGAAGTCGGCGGTCAGCGTGACGATGAATTTTCCCGCACTCACGACTTATTGTTCTGTTCCTTCCACGGATTGCCTTCCACTGTGGCGCAACGTTCATCCACGATGACTCGTTCCGGCACCGGCCCGGCATAAACCCAAATCATCGCCATCGGTTCTTTGCTTTCGTTGATGAAATAGTGGACTCGCCCGCGTGGTTGCAGCGCCGTGTTGCAACCGGATTGTTGATAGCGGCGTCCCTCCACGATGCAAACCGCGGTGCCGTCAACGATGCAAATGGACTCGTCGAAGTCATGGAAGTGCGCCGGCAAACGACCGCCCGGTTGAAACAAACCGTAGCCGCCGCTCATCTCGATCCCTGGCATCAGGTGTTTGTTAAAGTGATCAATGAAACTCGTGCCCGGCCCGGCCTCAAAGCGCGTTGCGGTAGCGAAGCGCGTCACACGCTCTTTTCCGGGGACTTGGGCGGATTCATTTGGCATCGCATGACGATCGAACGGCGTGGAAATGAGTTCACGACTTGGCGTATCGGAAGCCAGCGCGACGTGAACCACGCCGCGTCCGGTTGACGAATCGTTCCAAGCTGAGTGAGCCAGACCGCGCGGGATGACAATGGTATCGAGCAGGCCGAGCGAATACTCGCGGCCTTCCACCGCCACGACCGCCATTCCGGAAAGCACGGTGATAGATTCGCTGACGGGATGAGTGTGATATGGCAGCTTCGCGTTCGGCTCGAACGTGACCAAGCCCGTCGTCAGATTTCGCGCGGCGTTATGTTTCCCGACGAGGCAGTCGAGCGAAACTCCGGGCGCAAGTTCAACCGGCGGATTTTTCCCCGGTTGATTCATTGTTTCCGAACGGTCGGGGCGCAGCGATTCCGGCGGACGCGGCAACGGAGTAATGGGCAGCGTGAGTTTCTCGGGCACAAACGTCGGCGACATTTGCCGGTCGCAGCCTACGATCCCGAGCGACGAGTGCAGGCTGCGCAAAAGTAATCCACTGTCCGAGCCGAGACCCAACATGCGAAATCCTTGCAGTCGACGTTCGATCAAATTGTCATGGCTCGTCGTTATGATGCCGCAGTGTTTACCGTGAGCGCGCAGTGTGTCCTTGATGGCCAGCAATTCCGCGGCAACTCCCGGCCCTTCCCATTGACCGCGATGACCTGCCGTCGAGGAATAGTCCGCCGGGCCGAAGAAAAAAAGTTCCACGCCTTTGACTTGCGCGAGTTCTCGGACGTTTCGACCAGCAGTCACGGTTTCAATGATGGGCACGATCAGGACATTTTCGTTCGCTTCCTGCGTGTGCTGCATCAAACACTGTCCCCAGCCGGTCGCGCGCTCGGCCCCGATGCCGCGAACGCCTTCCGGAGGATACGTGGCGAACGACACGGCTTGCTTGAGTTGTTCCGCCGTTTCAATCCACGGAATGACGACGCCGTCCGCGCCGATGTCGAGTACGCGCTTGATGAGGCCGGCGTTCAAATCGGCAATGCGCACCAGCACCACCGTATCGCTACGCACGGCGGCGCGAATGTGTTCAAGAATGTCTTTCCAGTCGAGGTGGCCGTGCTCGGCATCAATGACAATCCAGTCAAGGCCAAGCGCAACGGCCATTTCCGAAATGCTGGCCGACTCCAAAGTGACCCAAAGGCCGCAGATCGGTTCGTCCGCTTCCAGCTTTTCGCGCAGTCGTTTAAGGGCGGGCGTTTTCATCGGGTTGGCGAGTTCAGCCCGCCGATGGCATGGAGCATAACGCCGACTGGAGGATTGAGCATCATGCTAATGTAGGGAAAAAATGGTGAAATATGAGACTCGCGGCAGCGCTTCCCTACCATTTATTGGTGGGGACGACCTGCTGGTCGTCCCTGAGTGAAGAAGCAAGAGTGTCATATTCAGACTAAACTAATTCGAATCATCTGGATCGAGACGCCCGACTGAGACGCCCATTAGCAGCTACTTTCGGATTTCGTGTTAGCGAGGTGCTAGTCTCCACCTTGTCACCTCCATAATCTCCGTGCGAACAGCATGACCAAGAGTAGCCAAACGACGCACCAAATGTAAACTAGTCCGGAAACGCCGAAACCAAGTAGGAAATGTTGGATGTGCCCTCGCACAGGCTGCTCGAAATAGTAAGTGTGGTGGCGGGGTGCAGGCAGTGAGCCGCATCCTGCCGCGACAATGTAATCAAAGATGGACTGCACGCGTTTCACCTCACCAGTGGGAGCCTCGCTTTTCGTGTGAGCCACAAGCCACTCCGTAAGCGTCGCCGGCGAGAGCACGCCAGTCCTGCCTGATGAGTCATACATGAGCGATGGAAGATTGACAGTAGCCGTGCCCTCTGACGACTCTCCGTGCCACTCAAGCTGTAGACGCTCGTAGGCAAAGTTCATCGGGCACCTCCACCTCCAGCGCGGCTGTGTCTCACCGCGGAAGCGCAAAGAGTAAAATGGCTCGTCGAAATTGTGGAAGCTGGCGGTAACGTGGCCGTAGTAAGCACCTGTGTGGGGCATGTCATAGCGGTGATGCGTGGCGTGCCAAAGTAACTGCGCACCGACGCAACCTACGGCAAAAACCAGCAGCGCGACGAGCACGAACGCTAAGATTTTGGCGGTTGAGCACACGAGACGCGGTGGAACCTAACTTGGTAATTAGCAAATATTTTTGTTTTCTAACACGCTTCATGTTTCGGAAAGTAAGACTGTCACGCCAACGGTCGCGCGATGGTTTGGTTACGGAGATAGTCCGAGAGGGTTTCCGGCCCCAGCACGCCGCCGCCGCAGCCGCTCAGATTGCAGCCGGCGTAAGGCATGCCGTGCGCGAAAAGGTTGTGGGCGTTAATCCAGCTATTCCCCGCGACCAGTTTCTCGGCCACACGATTGGCGCGGTCGAGGTTGCCACTCCACACGCTGTTGGCCAGGCCGTAGGTGGACGTGTTGACGAGATCGATCACCTTGTCCTCATCGTTGAACGTCATCACGTAGGCGACCGGCCCGAATATTTCTTCACGCGCGCAAACGTTGCCAGGATCGCCGGTCAGCAACGCGGGTTTCACGTAGAAGCCCTGTTCGTGGCCCGGAACGGCCGCGCGTCCGCCTTCGAGCAGAAGTTTTGCGCCGGCTTTCACGCCCTTGTCCAGATAGCCGAGGACGCGGGAGCGTTGCTTCTCGCTGACAACCGGGCCGATGTTCGTCACCGGATCGGCGCCATAGCCGATCTTCATCGCGCTCATGGCAGCCGTGGCTCGCTTCACAAACGCGTCGCGGATTTTTTCATGAACGACCCAACGTGTCGCCGTGCAACAAACCTGTCCGGCGTTTAACGTCACCGCGCCGGCCAGCGAATCCGCGACCGCATCCACGTTCACATCATCGAAGATCACCGCCGCGCCTTTGCCGCCCAGTTCCAGTTTCACCGGTACGAGATTTTTTCCGCACGCCTCCGCGATGAGGCGTCCCACCTCCGGCGAGCCGGTGAACGACATGCGTTTGAGTCCCGGATGACGCGCCAGCGCCGCGCCTGCCGTTTCACCGAGGCCGGTGACAACATTGATGACGCCCGCCGGCACGCCGGCTTCTTCCGCCAGTTTTGCGAAGTAGAGTGTCGAGAGCGGCGTGTCTTCGGCGGGCTTGATGACCACGGTGTTGCCAGCCGCCAGCGCAGGGGCGATGCCCCAGCCCACGAGCAGGAACGGAAAGTTCCACGGAAATATGAATCCGCACACGCCATACGGCACCCGCACCGTGTACGCATCGAAGCCCGACACCGCAATCGGTTCACGGCGGCGCGTATGCACCGAAAGGTCGGCATAGTAGCGGAAAGTCTGCGCGGCGTGCGGCACGTCGAAAGCGGCAGCCTGACCGCGCGGCTTGCCAACATCAAGCGACTCGATTTGCGCGAGGACTTCCTGATGCTTGATGATGAGATCGGCGAGGCGATGGAGAATCACCGCGCGATCGTTGACGGGCATCGTGGCCCAGCCGCTTTTGCGAAACGCCTCCTGCGCGGCGGCCACCGCCGCCTCCACGTCGGCGCTATCCCCGGCCGCCACGCGGGCAAGGACGGTGCCGTTGCCGGGATCGAGCGTTTCGAAAGTGTCTCCGCTGATGGCTCCAGTCCATCGCCCACCGATGTACATTTTCAGGGGTTGTGTGGAGAGGAATTTTGTAACTTCAGGTTTTAGGTCTGTCATAAGTCAATTTCGCCAAAGGTTTCGCGCCGAACAGTCATCGGCCCATTCGCAACAGCGCACGTGTTCTGCTGGATGGTTCGCCATGGACTTTAACAAGGTCGGGAAGCAGGGCAATAGAAATAACCATTGGTGAGCAAGAAAGGCTGGTCTTGACCAGGAGGATGGTGTGGGCACACCGGTTACGTCTTCCTTTTCCCAATCCTTCACGAAACTTTTCAAGGGATCATGGTTCGGTTTCCACGCTTTTCGGTTGAGTTTCGCATAAAGGCTGGACACCAAGCCGTCTGACGCCGCATTGGAGGATTGAGACTGATTCGATAAAATGTGTCTTGCGCTTGAGCGTTTTGCTATGATGCTAACGACTTATGCAATTGGATAAATTCACAACGAAGGCACAAGAAGCTTTACAAGCCGCCCAGAACCTGGCCCATGAACGTTCGCACCAGGAACTCGATGGTGAGCATCTCCTGCTTGCGCTGGTTCAGCAGAGCGACAGCCTCATCCCCTTACTGTTGCAAAAACTCGGAGTCGCGATCCCCAAGCTGTCCTCGGATTTGGAGCAGGAGTTGAGCAAACGCGTGAAAGTTCAGGGAATCAGTTCGGTTGATCTGTTTCCGAGTTCGGTTCTGAAAAAGGCGCTCGACTCGGCCGCCGCCGAGGCCGCCAAGCTCAAGGATGATTACATCAGCACCGAGCATCTTCTCTTGGGCCTGTTGAACGAAGGTGGGGCCGCGCTCACAAAGCTGTTCAAGGCCCACGGCTTGAAGCGCGACGTTGTGCTGAAGGCTCTGGCCGAGTTGCGCGGCAATCAACGTGTCACGGACCAAAATCCCGAGGACAAATTTCAGGCGCTCGAAAAGTATGGTCGCGATCTCACTGCCGCTGCACGTTCTGGAAAAATCGACCCCGTCATCGGGCGCGACGACGAAATCCGCCGTGTGATGCAGGTGCTCACCCGCCGCACCAAGAATAATCCGGTCCTCATCGGTGAGCCCGGCGTTGGCAAAACTGCAATAGCCGAAGGGTTGGCACGGCGGATTGTCAGCGGTGACGTGCCGGAATCGTTAAAGGACAAAAAACTCGTCGCGATGGATTTGGGCGCGATGATTGCGGGAGCCAAATATCGTGGTGAGTTTGAAGATCGCCTGAAAGCCTTTCTCAAGGAGATCACCGCCAGTGAAGGCCGCATTATTCTGTTTATCGACGAATTGCACACGCTCGTTGGCGCCGGCAAGGCCGAAGGCGCCGCCGACGCCGCAAACATGCTGAAACCGCAACTGGCGCGCGGCGAACTTCGCTGCATCGGCGCCACGACACTCGACGAGTATCGCAAGCACATCGAAAAAGACCCGGCGCTGGAGCGGCGGTTCCAGCCGGTCTATGTTGCCGAGCCAAGCGTTGAAGCAACGATCGCCATTTTGCGCGGATTGAAGGAGCGCTACGAGGTTCATCATGGCATCCGGATTCAGGATGCCGCGCTCGTCGCTGCCGCCACGCTCTCGCATCGTTACATCGCCGACCGTTTTCTGCCGGACAAGGCGGTTGATTTGATGGACGAAGCTGCGTCGCGCCTGCGCATGGAGCTGGATTCCTTGCCGACGGAGATCGACCAGTTGGAGCGGCAGATCATGCAACTGGAAATCGAGCAGACGGCGTTGAAGAAGGAAAAGGACGAGGCCTCGCGTGATCGGCTGAAGAAGTTGGAAAAGGAGCTCGCCAATCTGAAAGAGCAATCGACCAAGCTCAAGGCCCAGTGGCAAAACGAAAAGGCAGCCATCAACGCCGTCAGCATCATCAACGGCCAGTTGGAACAGGCACGTAACGATTTGGAAAAGGCCGAGCGCGTTGGAGACTTGAACCGCGCCGCGCAAATCAAGCATGGAACAATTCCCGAACTGCAAAAGAAAATTGCCGCCGCCGAAAAAGCGTTGCACGAAAAACCCCCTGGGCAGCGGTTGTTAAATGAGGAAGTCACGGAGGAGGACATCGCGCAGGTTGTGGCCTCGTGGACTGGCATTCCGGTCACACGCATGTTGGAAGGCGAGCGACAAAAACTCGTTCGCATGGAGGAGCGTTTGCAGCAGCGCGTGGTCGGCCAGAAGGAGGCCATTACCGCCGTGGCCAACGCGGTTCGCCGTGCGCGCAGCGGTTTGCAGGACCCGAACCGTCCTATCGGCTCATTCATTTTCATGGGGCCGACCGGCGTTGGCAAAACCGAACTGGCCCGTGCGTTGGCAGAATTTATGTTCGATGATGAAAACGCGATGACGCGCATCGACATGAGCGAATACATGGAGAAGCACTCCGTGGCGCGATTGATTGGTGCGCCGCCCGGCTACGTCGGATTCGAGGAGGGAGGGCAATTGAGCGAAGCCGTCCGCCGCCGGCCGTACAGCGTGGTGTTGTTTGATGAAATCGAAAAGGCACACCACGATGTGTTCAACGTGTTGCTTCAGGTTCTGGACGACGGTCGTCTCACCGATGGTCAAGGCCGCACGGTCGATATCATCATGACCAGCAACATCGGTTCGCCCATCATTCAGGAATATTTTCTCGACGGACGAACTTCCGCGGCCGACCGGCGCGAGATGGAGACGCGTGTCCAGGCCGAAATGAAAAAGCATTTCCGACCTGAATTCTTGAATCGCGTGGACGACGTTATCATTTTCCACAGCCTCGACGAGGAGCAGTTGACGGTGATTGTGGACATTCAATTGCAGCGGTTGGAAAAACGCCTCGCGCAACAACAGCTCACGCTCGATGTGGCGAAATCCGCCAAGCAACTGCTCGCGAAGGAAGGTTATGATCCGCAATTCGGCGCTCGCCCCTTGAAGCGAACAATTCAGGAAAAACTGCTCGACCCACTCGCCATGAAAATGCTGGACGGCGAATTCAAACCGGGTGACCGGATTAAGGTCATTGCCAATGGCGGGGAAGGATTGGTGTTCCAGAAGAAATCGTAACCGCACCGCCGAGTTTTCCTTGGGTGTTGAATCTCAAGCCTCGAAACCTGTAAGCTCCGCGCGATTCATGACAACGGGTTTAGAGAATTGCAGCCGCCGAGGTAACGAGGCGGAAAGCATCATCTTCCTTGGGAATCCCGCCTCCTCACGTCGGCGGCTACACGTCGAATTGGATTTTGAGATTACCATCGGGCGCAGGACAACAGGGGCGAACAGCCGATGAAGCGGACGCTCTCATTCTTCATCTGGTTGACGATTTCGTTGCTCGGCGCTTTGGCCTATGCGACGCTCGCCCTTCGCCGCGGTGAGCAACTGAATTCCGCTTACATCCTGATCGCCGCCCTTGCCACCTACGCGATCGGCTACCGGTTTTATTCAAAATGGATCGCCGCGCGCGTGTTGGTCCTCAATGACCGTCGCGCCACGCCGTGCGAAGTAAATGACGATGGAAAGGACTTTTGTAAAACGAACAAGTGGATCGTCTTTGGCCATCACTTCGCGGCCATCTCCGGGCCGGGGCCGCTCGTCGGGCCGGTGCTGGCCGCGCAATTCGGTTATCTGCCGGGTACGCTCTGGATTTTGATCGGTGTATTGCTCGGTGGCGCGGTGCAGGACTTCGTGATTCTGTTCGCTTCGATGCGACGCAACGGAAAATCACTCGGGCAAATGGTGAAGGAGGAATTGAATTCAACTGCCGGCTTCATCGCGATGGTTGCCATCCTTGCCATCATGGTCATCCTCCTGGCGGTGCTCGCGCTCGTCGTCGTGAAGGCGCTGGCGGAAAGTCCGTGGGGCGTCTTCACGGTCGGTGCGACGATTCCCATCGCCATGCTCATGGGCGGTTACATGCGGTTCTGGCGCGTGGGCAAAGTTCTGGAAGCCTCGGCCATGGGCGTTGTCTTGCTGCTGCTGGCGGTTTGGGGCGGGAAATTCGTATATGGCAACGCCGATTTGGCGAAGGCGTTTACATTCGAAGCGCTGCCGCTCGCATGGGGAATCATCGCATACGGATTTGCTGCCAGCGTGCTGCCGGTGTGGCTGCTGCTCGCGCCGCGCGATTACCTCAGCACATTCATGAAACTCGGCACGATCTTCGCACTCGCCGCGGGGATTTTTGTCGTGTTGCCGGACCTGAAAATGCCCGCATTGACGAAATTCGCGGACGGTTCGGGGCTGGTTGTCGCCGGAAAGCTTTTCCCGTTTTGCTTCATCACGATTGCGTGCGGGGCCATATCCGGATTCCACACGTTGATCTCCAGCGGCACGACTCCAAAGCTCATCACGCGCGAAAACTAAGCGCGGCCCATCGGCTACGGCGCGATGTGTCTCGAATCGCTGGTAGCTATCATGGCCATCATTGCCGCCTGCACGCTGGAGCCAGGCGTGTATCTCGCGATGAATGTGAAAGGCGAAGCCGCCGCGACGAGCGCGATAGTTTCCGGTCTCGGCTTTCCGGTGACTGCGGAACACATGAGCCAGCTCGCGAACGATGTCGGCGAGAAGACTCTGTTCGGTCGCACCGGTGGCGCGGCGACGCTTGCGGTGGGGATGGCGCAAATCTTTTCCAAGGTCACACAGGGTCGTTGGCTCGATCTGTGGTATCACTTTGCGATCATGTTCGAGGCGCTCTTTATTCTGACAACGCTCGATGCCGGAACACGCGTTGGTCGCTACCTGCTCCAGGATTTCCTTGGCTACGTTTGGAAGCCGCTCGGCGATACCAAAGCCGTCGGGCCGAATGTGCTGGCGAGCGGATTGATAGTGCTGGGCTGGGGCACGTTTTTGATTCAAGGCGTGCGCGATCCACTCGGCGGCATCAATTCGCTGTGGCCGCTGTTTGGAATTGCGAACCAGATGCTTGCTGCGATTGCGCTGTGTCTGGCGACAACGATTGTCTTGAAGATGCAACTTGCCCCTAGCCCTTCCCTCTCCCCGTCGGACGGTGAGAAGGTGGCCGAAGGCCGGGTGAGGGGGAAACCTGTGCTCGCGTTGGTTACGCTCGTGCCGTTGGTATGGTTGCTGTCAGTCACTTTCACGGCAGGCGTACAAAAAATATGGCACTCTGATCCTCGGATTGGTTTCAACGCCGCCGCGGACGCTACACAAAAGAAGCGGGAAATGCTTCGCGGCAGTCTCGCCGACGTTCCCGCTGATCAGCTTCCCGCCCGAGCCAGAGAGATCGCGGAGCTTGCCAAACAGGTTTTCAACATGCGTCTCGACGCGTTTGTCGCAATCTCGTTCCTGACTCTGGTTTCGCTTATTGTGCTCATCAGCGTGCGCGAGTGGCTTCTGCTTCTGGGTCGTAAAAAGCTGGCTGAGTTGCGCGAAAGCGAAGTCATGTGGCTGCCGGATTACGCCGTTGCGGAAGGCAAACCGCTCAAAGTCCTGGGTCTGTTTGCACTCGCGTTCGCGCTGGCCAAGGAATTGTCCGGCGAGGCGCAACTGGAGCAGGCGCAAAAGCAGGTTTGCGAGTGCGTTGCTCACGCGGACAAGTCAGCGGAAAAGATTTACGTTGAAACGACAGAGCGACGCTTCAATGGCGTGCGGCGGTGTTGCTGATTTTCGCGCTCGTATTCCCTCTGATCAGCACGCAACCGGAAACCGTTGAAACGGTTTTCCAAGTCGGTATGAGGTTGCACCCGGCTGAAGCCGGGTGTTAATGAGAGTTCCAAAGTGCAATTCGTAAAATGAGACTTGGTTTATTTGGCGGTTCATTTGATCCGGTTCACCTCGGTCACTTGCTGGTCGCGCAGGCGGCGATGGAGGAACTGGAATTGACGCAGCTGTTCTTCATTCCGGCGGCGCAATCACCATTCAAGCCGGCGACCGAACCGACCCCCAGTGCAATGCGGCTGCGAATGTTGCGGTTGGCGCTGGCGGGCGCGACCTGGGCGGAGATCGACGAGCAGGAAACGAAGCGGGGCGGCATTTCTTACAGTATCGATACGGTGCGTGACTACAAGCGCCGCTTCCCGCAGGCGGAACTCTTTTATCTGATCGGCGCCGATCACATCGCGCAATTGCCCAAATGGCGTTCCGCGGATGAACTGGCCGGCCTTGCGGAGTTTGTGGTGATTCCGCGACCAGGAGAAAAGTCGGCGCGGCTGCCTGCCCCATTTGGCGGACGAACGTTGACAGGCTTTCCGCTGGGCGTTTCGTCATCCCAAATCCGGGCGCGAGTCAAAGCCGGATTGCCGATTGACTGGCTGGTGCCGGCGGCGGTGGCGGAGGTGATCCGGAACAATCGGCTTTATCTTTGATCAACGTTGAGGCAACTTCAGGCGCAATGGATTCAAGAAAGCTGGCGTTGCTGTGTCGGGAACTGGCAGACAACAAAAAGGCGGAGAACATTGTCATCCTCGACGTCCGAAAAATATCGTCGATCACGGATTTTTTTGTCATGGCCTCCGGTACGAGCGAGCCGCACCTCCGGGCCATCGTGACTGAGATCACCGACAAACTGCGGGAGGAACATCACTTGCGACCTCGCGCCGTTGACGGGGCGCTTAATGCCGCGTGGCAGGTGCTGGATTATTTCGATGTCATTGTTCATATCATGCGGGCCGATGTGCGGGAGCGTTATGATCTGGAGAGCCTGTGGGGCGATGCACCGCGAGTAAAACCGAGGAGGAAAGCCAGCCCGCGGGCAGCAGAACGGAAGAAGTAGTTGCCTTGGGAGAAAAACTGCCCGGGCGGGAAATGGTCGCGTGAATCGTCACCCGGACTTGCCGGGCGTCTCCGCTGAGGCCTTTACCATTTCATCGAGCAACTTCTTGAAGTCATCAAGGCCGGACGCGGGAATGATAATGGTGTCATGCCGTCCGCCGACCTCTTCGGTGATTCGCAAGAATCGGCCTCGTGGGTTTTCCTTCAGCAGGAAAGTAAACGCCTTGCGTTCGACCTGGATTTTCCCCGTCTTCAAAGTGTCCTCGTTCATCAGGGGTTTGTGAGACGTGTCCCCGGCGGAACGATAGCCGGAAGGTGATGACCTTTCGTTTGAAAACATGCTTGTCCTTTCCTCATTACTCTGCCGACGAACAGCGCCGGAATTCTACTTCAACGTTCGCTATATCTCCCGATTGTCAACCCCGGAACTTATCCGTGCTGACAAAGCGCGGGACATCGACGCGATTCAGATTCCGCCAAAGATAAACCAGCAGGCCGCCCATCATCACCAGATCAACAACCCGTGACGCGCCATGCCAGGCACGAAACGACTTGGCCGCCTGTTCCCGCGATTCCTGAGTTGCTCCGCCATATTTCGTCGCGTGCAGGGTCTTCATTTTCGGCTGCAGCCAGAAGCCGCCGATCAAACCAAAGGAAAACAGACCGAGCAACAGGCCAAGTGTAAACTTTTCAATGGGTTTTCCGGTGTAAAGCCATTCTGCGATCAGATGCGCCAGTGCAATCGCGCCGCACCAATGCTGGAGGATGAAGTAGCGCTCGATCACGATTTGCGCGATGGCGCCGGAATAAATCGGGTAGGCCCGTTCGCCGAGCAAAGCTTTCATCTCCGGCGAAAAAAAAGCCGGTCCTGCTCCCAGCGTGAAAAAGAGGGCGGCGCCCAACCAGACGCCCGCATTGAGCACACCAACGAACCGTAGGAAGACAATCACGCCATAATGCTAGGGAAGAAGCCATCTCCTGCCAAGCTTGTTTCCAAGACGAACGGGAAAAATGCGTCAGAGCAAATTGGCCGCGAGTTCAGCGAGGGGGGAACGTTCTCCTTTCTGCAATTCGATGTGGGCCGCGACTGATTCCGCCCGGAACTTGCTGACGACGTAGTTGAACCCGTTTGAAGATGAGTCCACGTATGGATTGTCGATCTGGTACGGGTCGCCAGTAAACACGATCTTGGTGCCGTGACCGACGCGGGTGATGATGGTTTTGACTTCCAGTGGCGTGAGGTTTTGCGCCTCGTCGATCACCATGAATTGGTGGGCGATGCTGCGTCCGCGAATGTAGCTCAACGCTTCGACCACGATGATGCCGGAACGCATGAGGTCGCCGCTGCGGCGATGCTCGTGTCCCATGTTCAGGTCGCTCAACATTTCGAGCGCATCGTGGATCGGCTGCATCCATGGGGCGAGCTTTTCGTCCAGCGAGCCGGGCAGGAATCCCAGTTCCTTGCCCATCGAAATCGTGGGGCGCGCCACGACCAGGCGGCGATATTCGCGGTCCAACACGGTTCGTTTCAAACCGGCCGCCATTGCCATGAGAGTTTTGCCCGTGCCGGCCTTGCCCATGAGCGTGACCAGTTTGATCTGGTCGTCGAGCAACGCGTCGAAGGCGAAGTGCTGTTCGCGATTACGCGGCTTGATGCCCCAGACACCTTCGCGACAATCAATGATGGGAATCAGCTTCGTGCCAGTCGGGTCAACCTTGGTGAGAGCGGTGCGCTTGGGATTGGTTTCCTCGGTGAGCGTGCAATATTCGCTGGCAAAATGCTTTCCCTTTGCAGGCAGTTCAAGTTCGCCGTTGGCGCGGAACGCGGCCATCCTGTCGGTGCTGACCGACAGTTCAAACATTCCGGTGTAGAGGTCTTTGATCTGGACGCGATCGGTTTCGTAATCTTCCGCTTGCAACCCAAGGGCATCAGCTTTGATGCGCAGGTTGATGTCTTTCGTGACCAGGATGGTGGGATTCTTCGGTTCAGCCTTTTGAACACTCAGAGCGGACGCAACGATTCGACTGTCCACGTTGTTATGGTTGAGAGTGCCGTTGCCGTTCTTATGTTTTTTTTGGAAGATGATCCGGAGACGTCCACCGTTCGGCAGCGTCACACCTTTGCTCAGATGCCCCTGGTAACGCAGCCCATCCAGTGTGCGTGAGACGGTGCGCGCATTTTGCCCCAGCTCGGTCGATTCGCGTTTGAAATGGTCAACCTCTTCGATGACTTCGATCGGGATGAGGACGTTGTTCTCCTCGAAGCTCAACATCGAATGGGGGTCATGGAGAAGGACGTTGGTGTCAATGATGTAGTTTTTCACTGCTTGGCGGTGGAGTTGATGCTGGTCATGCGTTCATACCACCGCCCGATCCGGCTGTGAGCCACTGGTAGTTTGTAGTGACCAGAGTAGAGAAAATTGCCCAGCATGCCGAACAGGTCGAAATCGACAAACCTCGGTCGGTCGCCCAGGAGAAAATTTTGCCCCAAGAGCATCTGTTCAAACGGAACCAGCCGCCGGGTCAATTCGGTTAGAAGCTGCCTCTGTTGTTTCCGCCACAGGTCAAGACAACCGACTCCGAACTTGCGTTCCTTGTGGCGGAGAAACCGCAGCCGGTCGGAAGAATCAACAAATTCCCGCCAGTAAACATCATTCAGTTTGAAGCCAATGCCTTCAATTTCATTCTCGACGTAGCGCCAGAGAATGGACTGCACTCCGTCGAGCCCGCGCGGAAACAGTCCGAGCTGCAGTTTATCGTCGAGATATTTGGCGATGACTTGCGAATTCTCGTCGGTCTCAAACACGACCGTGCGGCCATCCTTGATGATCGGCACACCGTAGTACCGTTGTCGGGTCAATCGCCAGACCAGCGAACGATCGCCGCTGGGAATGTTGATGGTTTTGAAGGAAACTCCGGAAAATTCCAAGACGCGTCTTTGAACAATACAAAACGGACTCCAAGGACACTGAACAAGTTCAATCATGTCATTCAATCGCCGCCGCCAACGGCAATTCGTTGGCAAAACTGGCGGCGCTTATGCAAAATTCTGTGAAGCAAAACAATCTCTTACAACTTTTTCCGCCGACACAGTGACAATTTAAGTCGAGCAATTACTGACTGACAAGCTGAAATCCACACCGCGAGGTATTGCTTGCGATGTTTGAGTTTCCGTTCCACCGGCAAACCGGGTAATAGGAGTGTGCCCATGAAAAAGCTGTGCAACTTTCAGGTGAGACGCAGGATCTTGTTACTGGCCTCGCTGTCGTTGCTTCGAGTTTCTTTGGCTGACGAGGCGTCAGACGCCTTGCCATGGATGACGAACGTTCCAATCGTCAAAATCAGAAAGGAACTTTACAAGAAGCATCCCAAACCGGGCGCCGCGGCATTGGTCTCGGTCCAATACGTCGGGCCGAAACTGGAGCGCGAGGAGATTCATGCGCTGGAAATTCGCGACGATGTGCCGAGCGAGCCGCAGCGGCGTTTCTCGAAGGACAACGGGCGGACGTGGTCGCCGTTTGAACCGCTGCCACCCACGCTAAGTTATCCGAACAAGGTCGAAGTCTGGGAAGGCGGCGGCGCAAAACTTTACGACAAGAAGGCCCGGGTGTTGGTGGATGTCTGGCTGCGGCAGATTGCCGTCAAAGGAGTTTACAATTGTTTCACTTATTACCGGTTGTCGCGAGATTACGGCACAACCTGGAGTGCGCCCAAACAACTTCACTACGAAGACAGCGCTGAATTTGATCCCGCCGATCCGCTCAACCCGGGGTTTCTCCAGCGCAATCAAGCCTATTTCGGCAGCAATATCTTGCCGCATAGCAACGGCACGCTCATTCACTGCGTGGCGCACGCCAATGCTCCCGGCGATCCGGACAACGAAAAGCGCGCGTGGCGGATGGGGTCTTTGTGTTTCATCGGGCACTGGAATGCTCGCACTCGCGACTACCGATGGACTGCGGGCAAGCGCGTAGAAATCTCGCCGGACATTTCGTCGCGGGGATTGATGGAACCGGAGGTTGCAGAGTTGAAAGACCATCGCGTGCTCGTCATCTGGCGCGGCTCGAACACGGCGCAAACGCCCGGACGCAAATGGTTCAGTACCTCGGCTGATGGTGGCAGGACTTTGAGTGGCGTTCAGGAGTTGAAATACGACGACGGCTCGCGCTTTTACTCGCCTTCGTCCTATCACCGCATGATTCGCCACGGCGTGACGAAAAAGTTGTATTGGATCGGAAACATCTCGGCCACGCCGCCAAGCGGAAACTCTCCCCGTTTTCCGCTCATCATCGCCGAGGTGGACGAGAAAATGCCCGCGCTCAAACGCGCCACCGTCACGGCGATTGATGATCGTCAACCCGACCAAAGCGACGGCATTCAGCTCTCGAACTTTTCGCTGCTGGAAAACCGGGAAACCCACGAGCTTGAACTTTACCTGACCCTCTACGGTCAAGACCCGGCCAACATTTTCAGTGCGGACAGTTACAAGTACACGCTGAATATCCGGTGATTCCACCAACGGCGGTTTGTTATTTCCTACCGCTTGACCTGGGAGTGTCCAAGAATTCCTCCATTTTGTGTTCGACATCATGGCCGCGGCTGTTCCAAAGCATCTCGCCAAGATTTGGGAGCGCGGGCGACGTGCTGACGAGTTTCCATTGGCCGCTTTCATTTCGCTTCCAGATCCAGGTCACACGCTCGCCATCGTGGCGCGGAATCCGAACGCGACCGTGATAGCCAAAAGGCTCATCCCAAAGCATCGTTCCACGAAAGCGATTCCAAGCCGTGAAACTGATCACGCCCTCCGCCGCACGCGACGTGTCCCACTCGCGCACTTGCGCGACGACGTACGGGATTACGATCCGTTGATACCACCACAACCAGGCACGCCGCACGTACTCGGTGCTGTAACCGTTGTTGTCGCGATAGTCGGGAGCGTAGAACGACATGAGGCAATCCAGGTCCTTTGCCTCAAACGCGGCGATCAATCCGCGAAAAGTTTCGAGCACCGCTTCTGCTTCCTTCTCGTGACCTTGTTGCACACCGTCGAAGATGCGCCACACTTCTTGTTTTGCCGGCAAAGATTCATCCGTCCATGAAATCTTTTCAGTCCGGCTTCCGTCCTCGGAGACCACTACCCGCTCAAGGATCGGGCTTTCGTCGGTATTGAACAACAAATAGTCCGTAAAGTTCACCGTGCCTTCGAGACGTTTCCTAGCGGTAGTTTTGGCCGTGACGGCAAACGTTCCGCCATCAATTCCCGAGAGCACGCACGAGTTTTCTGTGGTGACTTCCTTGACCAGTTCCCATTCCGGATAAACTTTCGCCCCGACGATCCGTTTCCAGACACGATACGATTGCGCTTCCGCGTCCTTGTCCCACGAAAGGCGCACCTCCCCGTTTTCAATTTCGGCTCTGAGGCCCGTGGTCCAGCGTGGCAACTCAACCGCGAAGGGTTGCTTCTCAAAAAGATTTTCGCGCGATTGCATAACTGAGATCGCCCGACCGCATTTCAAAACGCAGGCGCGTTTGTTGGCGGCGGTGTCATCGCTGTTTTCGGTCGGTGGATAGTAGCGATTGAGAAGTTGGCGGTAGGCTTCGACGGAGGAACATTCACCGGGTTGGATGATTTTCTCGAAACGTTTCACGATGTTGAGAGGCGTGCCGACCGGCAACAACGGGATGAAGTAATAACGTCCGCCGGTGTCGGGAATCATCTCCTTCATCAAGTGGGGAAGCAACGCTCCGTAGGCCGCTCGCTCAAGGTGACCTTGGGCCAATTCAAGGTCCAGGTCCTGAAGCATGGCGTCGTATTCCGACAAAGTTTTGCACTCTTTCATTTGGTAGGCGACTTTGGCCTGTTTCAGAACATCCTTTTTGCTCGCGATCAATTTTTGCTCGATGATTTGCCGCAGTGTCGGATAAATCACGTTGTCGAAGTGACGCTTGTCCGTGGATTCGCCATGCCAGACGTCCTGCGGCGGTTCAATCGAGAACACCGTTGCGCCCATGAGCGCGCCCTCGATAATGAACGCGCGATAGAGGCGGGCGTAATGATCTTCATCCGTTTCAAACTCCGCTTCCGTGCCGAACATGCCGGGCCGGATGAAATACGACTCGCCTTTCGTCCACCACCACCATTGAGGCTCCATGCCCCAGTTTTCACAATACCCGGCGAGCCACAGTCCCCAAGTGGCTGCTTGCGTGGAGTAATACGACGGGGGAATGCACTCGTTCTGCGGGAGGAAGTAATCTTTGTAAGTCCGAAACACATCGCGCAACGGCCCGGCCAACTGATCGCAAGCCAGATGCAGCATGTCGGTTTGGATTTGCAGCGAGAGATGCCTGCCGTAACGGCCGCAGAGTTTCAGCAGTTCGGCGAGGTAACGGAGGTTCGCGGGAATGGCCATGTCGAGGTCGCCGCCAAATTTCGTATAGTAGGCGCAGCGCCATTCCACGACTTGCACCGCCTTGATGCAGGAGAACTCCCTGAGGAGTGTTTCGATTATCGCGAGTGGTGTCGTCCACTCGACCTCGTCACCGGCGACCTGTAGAACGATCGGAATGTCGTGCGGCTGCACGGCTTTCAAGTTACGCCGCCAACCTTCCAACCGCTCTTTCACGTCGAGCGAGGAAGGGTCCATTGTCACGGTGCAGTAAGGTTTGATGTCCGCCGGTAGATTCTGCCAGCACTTGACGGTCAGTTCGCCGGTGCCCGGCCCGTAAAGAATGATGAGAGGATGCTCGCGAGAGATGACCAATTCCGGCGGCTGGCAGCCGGGCGGGACCGCGGCAGTTGCGTTTAGTTGGGACCACACCGACAACAAGAGCAGGGCCATCAGTCGCACAGAGGGGCAACGCCAGGGGGCTGCAGCAGAAGTTTCGCTGGTTGGATTCGGCGGCGTGCTCATTAGTTCGATTATCCGGACAGGCGGTATGGGTTCAACTGCATTTCTTGGCGGAGAGAACCGCGTGTGCATTTGGAGAGTTCCCCCCGACCGTCCCGAAGGGACAAAACGTGAATAGCCGTGGGCGCCAGCCCACGGGCTGCGCGAAAAACAAATTCGACCCCGCAGGGGTCGTACATTTCCCGAATCCCCACCGTGGGTTTTGCACCCACGGCTATTCGTGTTTGGCCGCTTCGCGGCCTGCGGTCGGGGGAACATCCCAGATGCACACAGGACAGCGCATTTGTTCCTTTTGGCAGCAGAAAGTAGAACTCTGATTCGCGAGGGTTTTGAACCACACCACGAATTCCAAAACGCCGGATTGACGATGCCTGCGTCAAATGGTATCCAGAGTGCCGTCACCGTTAAATCAAATCCAGCGACGTTATGTGTTCCGAAACCTATAATCGCACCGGACGGTCCAACAACTGGGCCTTCACACTGATCGAACTGTTGGTCGTCATCGCGATCATCGCGATTTTGGCCGGCTTGCTGTTGCCCGCGCTCAGCAGGGCGAAGGCAAAAGCGCTGACCATCAAGTGCAACAGCAACCTCCACCAGATGGCTGTTGGGCTGCACATGTATGCCGACGACAATCGGGACAATTATCCGGTTTATGAAGCCTGGGCCGCCATGGGTGGCAAGACCGGGGTCATGGAACTCCATGGCGGTTTCGTTCCTATGGAGAGACGGCCATTAAACAAATACGTACCCACCCCTGAAGCATGGCATTGCCCGGCGGATAAAGGTGATTCGCTTTATAGGACTTCGTGGGCCAAGAACGCCAAGAGTTGCTACGACGCTTGGGGCAACAGTTACCTGACGGTCTGGGCGGTAGAGACGCTTCGTATCAAACATGTGACGGGCGACTCGTTGGCCCAGAAGGGGACCCCGAATGCCACCCCCATGAAAGCGGCTGAGATCGCACGCAGTCCATCCAACAAACTCATCACGGGCGACTGGCCTTGGTGGGCAGACCGGGACAAAAAGGATCCGTGGAGCCAGTGGCACAACGACAAGGGACAATATCGCTTCAACGTGTTGTTCGGCGACGGACACACGGCGTTCTTTCAATTCCCGTTGACCGCTTATCAATGGAATTACAGCGGGCCAGACCCCAATCCGAGCTTCACTTGGTGGTAGGTTGCTTGGTGACGAACATCAATCATCGGAATGAGGTACGGGCCGCGAGGAGGAGAGATCCGCCTCAATCAAGAATGCGAGTGAAGGTGAGTAACGAATGTGGTCGGTGTTTCCGAAAGATTGGATTGACGCTGCTTAAATCAAGTAGTACCAGAGAACCGTCACCGTTTGATTCAGCTCAGCGACATTATGTGTTCCGAAACCTATGATCGTACGGGCCGGGTTAACAACTGGGCCTTCACACTTATTGAACTGTTGGTCGTTATAGCGATCATCGCGATTTTAGCCGGCTTGCTGTTGCCCGCACTTAGCAAAGCGAAAGCGAAAGCATTGACAGCCAAGTGCAACAGCAACCTCCACCAAATGACGGTTGGGCTGCACATGTACGCGGACGACAATCGGGACTCCTATCCGGTGTACGAAGCGTGGGGCACCATGGGTGGCAAAACGGGTGTGATGACGTTGCATGGTGGTGATGTTCCCATGGACCGGCGTCCACTGAACAAATATGTGCCGGCAGTGGAAGCGTGGCATTGCCCAGCCGATAAAGGTGATTCGCTTTGGAAGGCTTCGTTTCCGAAAGGCATCAAGAGTTGTTACGACGGCTGGGGTAACAGTTATCTTACCGTCTGGTCAGTAGAGACGCTTCGAATCAAGCACGTAACGGGTGATTCTCTTGCTCCGAAAGGAAGCGCAAATGCCACACCGATGAAAACTGTCGAGATTGCCCGCAGTCCTTCCAACAAGCTCGTCTCGGGCGATTGGCCTTGGTGGGCCGACCGTGACAAGAACGATCCGTGGAGCCAGTGGCACAACTGGAAGGGGCAGTATCGTTTTAACGTACTGTTTGGCGACGGACACACGGCTTTCTTTCAGTTCCCGTTGACCGCCTATCAGTGGAACTACACCGGACCGTCACCTGATCCAAACTTCACTTGGTGGTAGGTTTGCATGGAACGGTGGAGCTCGACTCGGCAGCCTTGGCAGAAATCAGCAGCTTGGTCGTCGTTCGGTAGTAAACTCGTCAATTGCCGTTATCCTTCTGGCCGGTCTTTAAATTCCTCAGCTCAAGTTTGTTGAGGCCCTTGCCATGGGGGCCGACGAACTCTGAAGGGTAAGCGGCATTACCCTTGATTGAATGCCACTTTGCCCGATTGATAGTGTCTTCATCGGCTTTGTCCGGGCTGGTTAAATCCAGCGTCAGGCTCTTCTCCGCCCAGGAGCGTTCCTCGGCGGTGAGAGGGGACGTCGTGCCGGGATTCATGGTGTCCAGAGGAATGTTGTTCGTAAGCGCGGTAAAAGGCGTATAGTCGGGCACATTCGTAAAGCAGCCGGACATCAGCGGGCTCATGGCATCGATCTGATTCATGGGCGGGACACCCAGAATCTGTTCCATGGTGTGCAGGACTCCCGTCTGGTTGTAAAAGGTGCTGATGAGCTTGCCGCGTTTGGTGTACGGACTGATGATGAGACAAATGGAACGATGGCCGTCCACGTGATCAGAGTAGCCGCCCGGGTCGTCTTCGATGACAAAGATGACGGTATTGGTCCAGAATACACTTTTCGTGACGGCTTCCACCACCCGGCCCAGGGCGAGGTCGTTGTCCGCCACCATGGCGCGTGGAGTGGGGAATCCCGGTGTCTCGCCCGCCGTATGATCGCTTGGCAGGAACAGGATGGTGAAGTTTGACCAGAAACCATTCGATTGTGCCGCGTTGAACTCCCTGAGGAAATCGTCCGCCCGAATCTGGTCGGGGATGCTGAGGTTCCAACCGTGGGCGTTGGTGGACGTATGGGGTTTCAACGACATATTATTGACGTAGTCTGAATACCAAATCTCCCCGGTCTGGTTCTTGTAATCGTTGTAAATCTGAAGCCAGGTCGGATGGTTCGGTTGAGGGAATGAGTTGACCATTTCGCCGTAATTCCGAAAGGTTAGACCGCGCTCCAAGACGTTGTTCCAAATGAATCCGCTGGAAGAATAGACCAGCGCGTCGCCGTCGAAATCGCCGCTGCGAGTGAATCCGCCCCAGGATTTCTCGAGGTAATCCGACGCGTTTCCTTCGGTGGACCAACTGTGACCGTCAATCGACAACACGCCATTGCAGTAAAAGTTATC
>CAZYYS010000043.1:0-23259 GCA_964651015.1 uncultured Verrucomicrobiota bacterium | reverse complement strand
ATGAGTCGTAAGGGTGAGGGTGACTTTGTTCCACCGGATGTCGATATCCGGGTGATGCCATGCTTCCTCCGCGAGTTTGGCGACGGAATTGACGAAAGCGATTGCTGCCGCGAAATCCTTGAATTGATAGGTACGAGTGATAGTTTCGCCGACCTTCTTCCAACTCGGCACGCAGACCAGGGCTGATATGAATTCTGTGCTGTTCATTTTTGGCTGGGAAACAATTGCCACAACTGATTCCGTTCGTCACGAAAGAAGCTGCGCCTCTTTCATGGCCGTTCTCGTTACCTCCGTTTGGGAGGCATGGTGGTGTCGTCGGTTCCCCGTGCCTGTCGCAGAATTGCCACGTTCGTCACGAGCGCCCACAACCAGGCAACCGCAAAAAGACCGATGCCGAGCAATGACCACCTGATCGCGCGCCACATGCTGCCCAATGTTTCCATCGGATCGGCGTGGGGATCGTTGATGGTTGAGCGGTTGGCCAGGAACCAGACGATGAACTTCGCGCCGAACAGCAGCGTCAGAGCAAAACCAATGATGGCGAGGGCTGCTTGCACGAAGCCTACGGCATGCCCCGCCATAAGCGAACCGACGCCGGGCAGCGCCAGATTTGTCCCTACGCAGCCGCGCGCAGTTTGGGGAGTCAATCCCTCAGGATTTTCGCGCGCCAAAAAGGTTCTCATACGCGTGAGTTATCACGCCGACGGCATAAAGCAGGTTGAAGAATAGGACGATCTGTCCCACCAGCGTTACCCGGAAAGAAACGGCCATGATTTCCGGCATGTGTTGCTGTATCGAGGTTGCCACGCGCGTAAAATCGTAATTTGCGTTGCCGAAAATTCCAAAGAACAGTTCGAACATACTTACTGTTCCGTAAACCTGGGCCATAAGAAACGGCAGAAACGCAACCGCCAGGAGGAAGAAAGCCTGAATCCAGACACGCGTGACCACTTTGCGGCTGAGTTCCATCGCCGACCAGAACTCCAGCCGTTTGTCGGCCAAAAGTGGCAACGCGAAAGTCCAGGCAATCAAAAGGTAAATGCCTGGTAGCAAACAAAAGGCGAATCCGATTTGAGTCAACAGACTTGTCAGTGCGCCGGCGAGCACGAGTTGCACGAAACCAAATTTGAATCCATCGAACACATTGGACACCGCAACTGGTTCGCCCCGTAACCGGCGCAAGCAAGCCAGGTACAGTCCCCCCATCAGCACACCGCCTAGCAACCAATACCCCAGTCCGAGCAACAGAGATACAAGCCCACCGGCCACCGGAATAAACGCCGTCATGGTCTTTAGGAAGTGCGCCAGCCATACGATGAGGACGCCGGTGAAGACAAATCCCGTATTGGACTTCAGGAAGCTGAATCCGCCGTGCAAGCATTCGCCGATGTTCAACTGCGGCTCGCGGGCGAGAATTTGACCGGCGGCTTCAGCCGGGTTGGACGAGGCGGCGATAGTTGGAGGAGGCTGCCAGGCCGCTTGGAGACTAAGCGCATCGCCAAATTCCGGAAACAGTGCGAGCGGTTTCCACTCCGACGTGTGCTCAACCAAGGCGAGTGACTGGCTGTTCAAACGACCTTCGGCAATCCATTGTCGCAATTCCTCCGCGGAAACGGGGCCGTATTCTTTCTGGTCGCCGCCAATGATTTTGTAAGTGGGCATACTTTCGTGTCCGGTCAACGGGGTTTGTAAGCCAAGTACAGTGGTGGCGCAAGCGTGTTACGCGGTGACACTTGGGAGAGGGCGCAATTTGACACTACCACCATGGTCCTGAAGGGACGCGACTCGAATAGCCGTGGGAGAATCCCACGGTTCGGAGCCGTAGGAGTCGTTCGGCCCTGTCAGGGCCGAATAAATCGATAATCAAAACCACAGGTTTCACCTGTGGCTATTCTCGTTTGGCCTCTTCGAGGCCAGTCAGATGGTGGTGGTGTCAAATTGCGCCCCTTGGGAGATGGTGCGGCGCAAGTTGCGAATTATCGTCCCGGCAACCGAGTCAAAGTCTGAACCACGACAAGACGTGAAAGTTCCGCCACACCGTGAAGACGACCGCAACACCGAGAAAAACCCAGAGCCAGATAGGTTGAACAGCAAATGCAGACGACTGCCCGTGCCGGCGCGCCTTGACGGTCCGTACCGTCAACCACCCAAGACACGGTAGGCACAAAAGCAATAGCGAGTTGAGACGCGCCGCCTCGACAACGTCTCCGTGAAGCAGGTGATGAATTGCTCTAAGTGATCCGCAGCCCGGACAATCAAGGCCAGTGACCGCGTGGAAATAACAGATTGGATAAAAACTGTACTGGCTGGGGTTGAGGAAGAACAAGATCGCCACGGCGCCCACAGCTGCGCTGAGAGCGAGCGCACATGTCAACGAGCACCGTCCACGCCGTTCTGTCAGTTTGGGCGGAACGCAGCACTTACCGAAGCTGGTATCGTCAGTTCGACCGATCATGAGAACCTCTGTGTGCTCAATGGAAAGCGCTCTTCACTTCGGGCTTTGACAAGACTACCAACGCCCAAATGCCAATCGGCAGACCAATCAGACAGCAGGGCGAGATGCACGGAATCATGGCAACAATGCTCGCTGTCATTGCCAAACCATAACTTTCCAGTTTCTTCATCTTCATCGCACCATAATAGATCAGGCCACTCACCAGGAGGCCAACGATGCCGGAAACAACTCCGACTGCCCCGGAAAACATGTTCGCCCACGGCTGGTTCGCCTGTTGTGTCGCTAAAAAGGACGTCCCCACCAGGTTCAAAACCAGAGAGATCGCCTGCAGCACGAATCCCAGAATAGCGACCACCATCAAACCGATGGCCGGTCCATTGATTTGTTCCGTTGCGGCTGCGGCGCTTGGTGCCGCGTAGCCTGCCAAACCAGGAGCAGGGCTTGGTGGGGTCACGCCGAACTCAGGAAATTCTGACAGGGGTTTCCATTCAGTTGCGCCATCCAACAGAATCTTGGTTTGGGAGTTGGCGCGGCCTTCTGCGATCCATTGACGCAACTGCTCCGCGCTGATTGGTCCGTATTCTTTTCCGTCGGCTCCGATTATTTTATACATAGTTGGTTTTGGTATTGGTTGCTTCTGGTTATGCGTGGAACAGGACCGTGCATCAAATCATTTTTTGGAAACTGCTGCGCCAATGGCCAGCAAAGTGAGGGCAAGATAGCCAAAGCCAAACAAACCGCCGACCACAATGCCGATCCAGGCGTGGACTTTGCCTTTTGATTCCGGATGCGCCCGGGCAAATTTCAGCCCAAGCAAACCCAGAATGAATGCCGCAATGCCGAGAACAATTCCTACCACGGGAATGACCGAGAAGACGCCCAGGTAATAAGCCAGCAGGGCCTTGACGTTCTTGTAGGGAACAATTGTGCTCACGGCGTTGCTAACACCGGAGTCGGTTCTTGGTGGGGGCAACACCGGCGGTGCGCTGGCGCTCACAAACCCGGCGAACTCGGCAAATGTCGAAAGCGGTTTCCAATCGTTGGATTGTTCCAAGCGCACCGCCGTGTTGGCGGAAACGCGCCCCTCAGTGATCCATTGTCTGACCAGGTCCGCAGTAACCGGCCCGTACTCCTTTTGATCAGCGCCAAGGATTCTGTACATGGGCAACCTCTCTACCGTCAAACGATCACGAACGCAAGATTGGATCGCTCAATTTGAACCCGCGACTTCCCGCCAGGTAAATCTCGGCTGCATTCACCTCAATGCGCTTTCAAGAACCTCACCATCTTCTCGTAGGTTTTGGCGGCGACCTCGGTATCGTTTCTCCCAAAACCGTGTCCGCCGTCGGGAATGGTAATGAACTCGTGCGGCACGCCTTTGGCGGTGAGTTCCTTGGCCATCATTACAGAAAGGTCGTACGGCACGTCGGTGTCTTTGGTGCCGTGGATAAAAAGAGTCGGCGGGTAATCCTTGGTGACGTTGCGCACCGGGCAAAACGGATCGTAAGCCTTGGATTCGGTAACCGGGTCGTAGCCCGTAAGGACCTTGGGCCAAAGCCCATTCTGCCGGCAGTAGAGATAAAGATTGCCACCGGGCTTCCAAGCATCTTCCTCCGTCACCAACGGCTTCGTGCGATAATATTCGTCCGGCTCGCTGTACCATTTGCCCGTGATGTCGCCGTAACCCCAAAACGACACGAGTGCCTTGGGCCGGGGGCGGACACGATAACCGGCGACCTGCGTCAAATAACCGCCCGCCGATTGTCCCATCACAATAATCTCCTTGGGGTCGATATGAAATAATTCCGGCCCTTTGTTGTGGACCCAATTGTAAGCATCCTCCAGGTCTTCAAGAATGGCGGGCAACTTCACTTGCGGCGCAAGCCGGTAGTCGATGGAAACCACAGCATAGCCGGCCTTGAGCAACACGTCGAATAGCGAGCCAGGTTTGGTGGTCATAGCGCGCCCGCCACCCATTAGCGCGCCGCCGTGAATGAACATGACGACGGGCTTCACCTTGTCATCGTCCGGACGATACACGTCCGCCTCCAGCGAGTTGGCTGAATTGGCGAAGGTCTTGTACGTGAAAGTCTGTTTGGTGATGCTCACTGCGTCCGACAGACTCGGTAGCGGCATCGTCAATACCCCCATTCCCACGATGCTGGTGACCCCAAAAAACCTTCTCGTGGCTGGCGTTGGCATGTCTGGAGGTTATCAGGGAAATGAACTTCGTCAATCACGGGTAGAGCCTTGATTTTGCCTGTCTGGTTTCGCCTTTGACTTTGCGCAGGGGGAATTACCTCCTCGCACACTGAGCGGGGAAACATAATGGCAGTTATTTTCAACGTAAGACCCCAAAATCAAAAACCTAGGCCCGAATTCCTTGGAAAGATCACGCACCAACAAACGCTGTGCACGGTTTAATCGGGGTATCTTCGGTCCAAACGGACCGTCAATTTCGATAAGAATGTCACCCTGGTAAAACCGCGCACCAAGAACAAAGGCAGGATTGAATTGTGTCGGGTGAGCCGTTTCGTAGTAGGCCAACGTGTCCGGCACATCCGAATCTGCTGTCCGGTCAGTGAGATGAGTTTTCCTGGCAGTCGTATGTAAAATGGACTTCACCTTTGCAGCATCCGGCGCTCCTCGAGTCACTCCCATAATGCGATAATGCTCGTGGTTAATGTAGTCACAACCAGAGACAAACAAGCTTACTCCCAATAGCAACAAAAGCCTTGGTTTCATGGAGTTTGGTTTCCGCCCTTAATCGCGTTATTCGGCCAGTCGTTGTGGGCTGATCCTTTGCCCGTTTTGCGGCTCATTACTGTCTTCCGAGTTTGTAAACGAGAGTTGTAAAGGTATCGTGTCCGAATTGAGACAACGCCTGTCAATCAAGATTAACGTGCCGTGCGTTTCACATCCCCAGCGTCTTGACGGTGTCCACGCGTGTGATGCGCCAGTTGCCGTCGATTTTCTTGAGCTGGAACTTCAATTCCTGCACGCCGAAATCGCGTTGACCCGTTAGCGTGATCTTGGCGGTCAATTCGGCTACTGCGGACAGCCGTTCCGGGTCCAGCGTCACGATCATATCCAGGAATTCCACATGGACGCTGTTGAAACGAGCGCGCGCAAGCCCTGCAACCCGTCGGATTTCGTCGCGCCCCTGAATGGTGCCGCTGCCCTCGTCCGGTACCTGCACATTGATTTCAGCGTTTGCGCTGAAAAAACCCGCCACCCGGCCTGCGCCGGCCAGCCGGGCCAATGATTTGTCATTCGCCGAAAACGAAGCAGCTTCGGCGAGGTCGCGCAGGAACAGGCGGATTTTCTTTTCCTCGCTTGGGAAAAATTTCTCATACGCCCAAAACGCCAGCGCTCCCACCAAAACAAGCAGAACCAACTGGGAAATCTTTTTTACCACAAAACCTTCCCGGCGATTCTGCGCTCTTTTTGAACGCCGTGTTCGTGAGTACGCTGATCAGTCGCGCGATTGTCACCAATGAAGAAATATTCATCGGTCCCCAAACGGACGGGCCGCTTGTTCCACGGTTCGCGTTTCTCGGTTACATAAGGTTCATCCAACGGCTGGCCATTCACCAATACAATACCCTTCGCAATGGAAATAGTTTCGCCGGGCAAACCGACAATGCGTTTCATGAACATGATGCTCATACCCGTGGTCTTGATGGCGACGACGTCGCCACGTTGAGGCTTGTTCCAGGCGTAGGCGAGGCGATTGACGAAGTTGATCCGGCCATCACGATAGGTTGGCTCCATGCTGATGCCGGTGACACGGATCGGCACCAAAACAAACCCGAAGATGATCACCGAAGCCACGACGAGGACGATAATCCGAATCATGGTTCGCTGTGGGCGGCTCCCAATCGCAATGCGCGCCCACCAGGATCGAAAAACCAGCGGTGGTCTATCCGCTTCCATGTTCTTTACGACGATTTGTTGATGGGCTCACGAATTCTTGTTTAAGGAAAAGTCACCCGCCAAGCAATCGGAAACGAGGAAAATGCCCTCAGCGAGCGCCACTCAAACCGCGGGTCTGAAAGAACGCTTCTCAAACTTCAGATCACGACGCCAGTTTTTGGCGCAACGGCCAAGGTGTAGCGACCATTTCGCTTCTGCAATCGCATCGAAGCATCAAATGCCTGGGAGAGTTGTTGGGAGTTCAATGTGGTCCGCATCCTTCCGGCGGCCTGTCGGCGACCGTTTTTCAAGATGAGCACATGTGAAAAGACCGGCATGATTTCCTCTACGTGATGGGTCACCAGCACCAAAACGGGCGCGGTGTTGCGCTGACCGAGACGTTGGAGGAATTGGAGAAAGTGTTCGCGAGCGACGGGATCGAGGCCGGCGCACGGTTCATCGAGGATCAGAAGTCGCGGTTTGGCCATGAGCGCGCGACCGATGAGCACCCGTTGGCGTTCGCCTTGGGAGAGATAAAGCCACGGACGTTCCGCCAGATGGGTGCACTCGATTTGTTTCAGAAGACGCAGGGCGCGAACGCGGTCGGCGGCGGTGATGCGCCCCCACAGGTCGATCATGGCATATTTGCCGCTGACGACGGTTTCCAGTGCCGGCTCAGACTCGGCCATCAACTGGCGAATGCTGGAACTCACCAATCCGATTCGCTTCCGCAGTTCACGCCAGTCCGTTTCTCCATAACGATGCCGTAAGACTTCGATTTCGCCCGCCGTCGGCATCAAGTAGCCAGCCAGCGCGCTCAAGAGCGAAGTTTTCCCCGAACCGTTCGCACCCAAAATGACCCAGTGTTGACCGCGCTCGACACGCCAGGAGAGATTGTCGAGGATAAGCGCGTCACCGCGTCGTATGCACAAATCGGTGACTTCCAACGTCGCGGGTTTAATGTACCGGTTCATCTGTGCGAGTGCTCCATCCAAAACGACCGATTCTCATCGTGCCGACCACCACGGCGCCAAGTTCGATAACGAGATTACTGGCTTCCACATCGCCGAAAAACCGCGCGGTAGATTTAAGCAGCACCGTGCCTTCGGCGCGGAGGGTGGCCACCAGTTCACCACCAATTTCGGCCGCGCCCGCTTTGATCTCCGGCCAGCGGAAATGGTTTCCCGCTGGGATGATCAACCGACCGGTGGTGAAACTACCTCTAATGTCGGCGGTGGAATAAATCGTTAACGACTGCACCGCGTTGAGTGTTCCGAGAAATTTGCCTTTGATGCTGGCCGCGTTCGCCAGCACTTCGGTGTTGAAAACATAACCCTTTTCCTCAATGACGAATCGGCCGTGGGTCCGAAAATTCTTTGAGACTGCCTGGGAAATGTTGTAATCCCGCAAGTCCACGTGCGCACTGCACCGTTTGCACATGGTGGATTCCGCAGTCGCTGGCGCTTCCAAGGTTGTACCGCATTGAAAACAGACGATCTCCCTTCGTTCGATAATCGGCGGCCGGGCTTTGCCGGCTGCGTGAACTTTGGCTGACGAAGGTTGTGCTCCCTGCACGAGGAAATGCGCGTGGCATTTTTTGCAATTCGTGGAATAGGCGCTCGCGGGTTCCAATTGCAGGTTGCCGCACTGGGGGCAAGCCACGCGGACCTTATTCTGGTTCTTCACCGGCATTCAACGCGGATCCTCGGGAGGAAATGCCGGCGGCTTAGCGCACTCCAAGTTTTGGAAGTTCAGCAATTTTAGGCGCTTCAGTGCCACGCAGGGACTGAGGTGACGTAGGCACGGCTTTGTTGGGATTGACTTCCGTCTTGCCGACGAATGTGACTCCTTCCTCGATCGTCAATTTGGCGGCGCGGACGTCACCGAACAATTCGGTCTTGGCCTTGATATCGATCTTGTCTTTGGCAGTGATGTTACCGGTGACTTTGCCACGTACGACTACTGCGTTAACGTTGATATTACCATTGATAACAGCGTTTTCACCCAGGCTAAGAGTCCCATCAGAGTGGATTTCACCGTCCAATTTGCCGTCGAACGCCAGTTCGCCGGTGAATTTGATGTTGCCTTTGATCTCCACGTCGGAGGCCAGCACGTTCTTTGAAGAACTTCCAGTTGTGTTCATGTCATTATCCATTTTCTTAGTTCGTAGTAGGGTGTTACTCCACCGGTTAAGCGACTGTCAACGGGTTTGTCCTAGGAATTCCCTTGGTTCTCAAGCGCTCCTCTCAAAGTTTTGGGATCTCCTTCCAGAGGGCTTCGAGGTCGAAGCCTCCGAGCGCCATCTGTTTGATTTGCTCGCCGATTTTGAGCGCCCTTTGCAGCCAGGTCGGCGCTTCCGCCGATCGACTCATTCGCTTCGGCGGGGAATCATGCTCACTTGCGACAGGCCGAAAACAGCTTGTCAGCTACGTCTTCCACCCATGGTTCTCGCGGACTTGAATCATGGCGGCGAGGATGTTGTTCCACGTTTCCGGTTTCATCATCACATCGTTCGGAAACATGCAGCCGTCCCAACAGATATGCTTGAATTTCTTCGTCACCTTGCCGGCGTCGTCACGCATCCAGTAGCCGGCATCACGCGCAATGTTCAATTTGCCGTTCGGATCGGTGGCGAGACAGTGGCGACCGGTTTTGTCGTGCGAACCGGAGCCTTTGACCGTCGCGTCGTTTTGCGCGACGTGGAAATCCATCGTCCAAGGCCGAAGGGCTTTGGTCATCTTCTTCATGGCGGCGTGGAACTTGTCCGGCTCCCAATTGAATTTTTCCGGGACAATGCGGTGTTCGGGCGCGTTGTAGCCGAGCGTATAAAGAAGCGTATGCGCCATGTCCGCCTGAAAGCCAACGACCTTGGGCAGGTCGACTTCTTCCAACGTCTGTATCATGTATTTCCAACTGTGCATGCCGCCCCAGCAGATCTCTCCTTCCGCTGCCAGCCGCTCGCCGTGGTCTTTGGCGACTTTGGCCGCTTCCTTGAAAGTTTTGGCGATTTTCTTCGTGTTGCCTTTCGGGTCTTTCTCCCAGTCGGTTACGCCGCACGCTGAGTCGATGCGCACGATGCCGTAAGGGCGTACACCCAACTCGCGCAGTTTCTTCGCTATGCGACAACCTTTTTGAACCTGGGTGACAAAATTCTTACGTTCCTCTTCACTCCCCATTGCTGAACCGCCACCGGTCGGCGGCCACACAGGAGCGACGACGGATCCAACAACGAAACCCTTGCCCTTAATCTTGTCCGCGAGACGCTTGAGATCGTCATCGGATGAATCGATGCTGACGTGCGGGTCGAACAGAAACAGATCGACCCCGTCAAACCTCACGCCATTGACGTCGGCCTTGGCGGTCAAATTGAGCATGGTATCGAGATCAATAGACGGTTCGGCGCCGGGGCTGCCCTTGCCGACCAGACCGGGCCACATGGCGTTGTGGAGTTTTGGATAGTTGTTCATAGCATTTGTTTGAAAATTGTGGCGAGAGGTTAGCAAGGAGCTTTCTGCAAGCAATGCAAATTCTTTGTGCGATGTTGCCGCAACCTCGCCTTTGGAGACGGCTGAAGATTTTCAGCCCAGTATGCCCCAGATGGGTTGGGAGCCTTCTTCGACGAGCCGGACGGGGCGACCATTGATTTCGATCTCCAGCTTCTTAAAATCCAACCCCATTTGCTGGATGATGGTGGCTTGAAGGTCACCGAAGTTCTGCTGCTTTTCCACTGCGCGATAGCCGAACTCATCGGTGCGGCCGTGGATGATGCCACCCTTGATGCCGCCGCCAGCCAGCCAGGACGTAAATCCCTTGGGGTTGTGATCGCGCCCGGTGGTGTTTTGCGACCAAGGCGTCCGGCCAAACTCGCTGGTCCAAACGACCAGCGTGGTATCGAGCAACCCCCGCTGCTTCAAGTCGTGGATCAGTCCGGCGATGGGCTTGTCGGTCTGACGACAAAGCGGCCCATGAGTTTCGATGTTGCCGTGAGCGTCCCATGCCCCATTGCCGCCGCCGGCGTGACAGATTTGGATGAAGCGAACGTCGCGTTCAACCAAACGTCGCGCCAGGAGGAGTTGTTTGCCAAAATCGTCCGTTTCCTTCTCACCGATTCCGTAGAGGCGCTTCACGGATTCGGGCTCGCCCGAAAAGTTGATGACCTCGGGCGCGGATAATTGCATTCTGGCGGCCAGCTCGTAGGCGCGCGCACGCGCGCGGATGGCGCTGTTGATTTCGTACTGCTCGCGGAACTCCCGGTTCAATGTCTCCAGTGCGTGCATCTGCCGTTCGCGTTCGGCAGCGCTACCACCTTTGGGGGGATAAAGATTTTGGATCGGCGTGTCGCCCGGTTGAAATGGTGTTGCTGCCACTGAGGCGCCCAAGTAACCGCCGCTGAGTTGCACGGGCGAAGAGGGCCGGCCGATGTTCACAAAAGCCGGCAGGTCCTTGTTCTCCGTGCCGAGCGCGTACGTCACCCAACTGCCCAAACACGGATGCTCCACGATCCGATCGCGGTGGCCGGTGGCGGATTCAATCACCGCAGGGAAATGATTCGAGTGGTGGCAGGACATCGAACGCACAACGGCTATTTCGTCAATGACCCCGCCGACTTGCGGGAACCAATCTGAGACCGGAATGCCGGATTGTCCGTAATGCGTGAAAATCCGCCGGCACGGAATTACCGGACGCTTCATCTCCGCCATGTTATCCCCGAACCCAACGGCATCGATCATGGTGCCGGCCAGTTTGTTATCCTTGGGATCAAAAGTGTCGATGTGACTGACGCCACCGCACATGAAGAGGAAAATTACGGACCGCGCCCGCGCGGGAATGTGCGGGAGCGGTTGCGTAGTGTGTGATCGACTTTCTTCCGCCCAGAGCGCGCCCATGGCCGTGCCAAGAAATCCAGCTCCCGCTTGGAACAAAAAAGTTCGGCGGGAGACGCGTCCGCAGGGGTACAAAGTTTGGTAGTTCATCGCAGATAAAGAAATTCGTCCAGATTGATCAACAGCCACGCAAAGCCTTTGAGCCGCCTTGGGTCACCCTGAACATAGTCAAGCGCTTGTGAGCGCTCCTTCTCGCTTGGTGGCCGGCTGAGCGCGGATTCATAGCCCAAAGCCACGGCAGCGTTCAAATCGCCGTTGGCCTCCTTCTCAAGCTGCCCCGCCAGACGAACCGCGGCGTCCTCTACCATCGGATGATTCATCATGAATAGGGCTTGCGGGGCGGTGACGGTTTGATTTCGGCGAGAGCACGAGGCACGCCCGTCTTCGGCATCGAAACTCTGAAGGAAATCCGGCAATTCATCGCCATCGGATCGGTAGCCGCGTGACAGAAAAGCAGTGCGGCGATTCGAGGCATTGTTGTTCGTTGATACTTCGAAAGATTTGCCCCCCACTCTCAGATCAAGGTTTCCCGCGACGAGAAGAATGGCGTCACGAACCGGCTCGGCCTCCAATCGTCGCAACGGGAATTTCCAAAGCATTTGATTGTCCGGATCCACCTGCCGGTTGGCAGTTTCGCGCTCCGGCGGACCGGATGACGCGCGCCAGTAGGTCTCGGAGGTGACGATCAGGCGATGCAACCATTTCATGCTGTATTTGTGGGCAATGAATTCGGACGCCAACCAGTCGAGCAATTTGGGATGAGTCGGAGTTCCCCCCAAGACGCCAAAGTCGCTCGCCGAGGCGTGTAATCCCGTGCCGAAGTGCCATTGCCAGATGCGATTCACCGCGACGCGTGCGAACAAAGGATTTTCCGGCGCGGTCAGCCAGTCCACGAAGGCTTCCCGCCGTCCGTCGTGGAAGTCTGGCGTTTTGGTGGCGAAGGGAAAGCCGGGTTGTACGGGTTGGGTTAATTTCGGCCGGCTTGGATCGCCGGTGGTCAGAACGTAGTTGGTTTCGGAGGCGCGCTTGGCGTCGTCGGCGACCGACCAGAATTCCGGCAAGGGCGTTGGCGTCTTGAGTTCTTTGATTTCCTTCAAATATCCTTCGTACTGCTTCACCTTGTCCGGGGGCATGATCTTTTTGATGTCCGGCGGGTCGACGCGCACGGTGGGGTAGTAATCGTCGGCGAGCTTCCGTTCCTCTGGGGTGCGATCTTTTTCGGGTTTGCGGAGGGCCGCCGCCGCCTCTTTGGGAAGCATGTCGAGACGCTCCTCATGAAGCTTGGTGTGGTATGGCTCGATGAAGGCCCGCATCGTATCGACCAATTCTTTGAGGCGCGATTCGTATTCATCGACAGCGCGTCCCTGAGCGAAGACCTCCTCCGCGGTAGCGAGTTCAACCGGACGGAGTACAAGCGGGTCGAACAACGCTTTCATGGAATAGAAATCGGTCTGCTTGATGGGATCGTAAAAGTGGTCATGGCACTTGGCGCAACCGACAGTCAATCCCAAGAACGCGCTGGAAATCGTCTCCACCGCCGAGATTGCGAGTTGCTGATCGGCGTTGCCTTTGTCGGTAGCTGCTCGTGCAAGGAACCCCAAAGCGAACAAATCTTCCGGGCGCGGATCAACCTGTGTCAGATGCCCAGCAGCGGAAATGATTCTTCGTTGAGCAGCGCGATTGCCACAAACTTGAGCGCGCACAAACTCGTCGTAGGGCAGATCGTTATTCAGCGCCGCGATCACCCAATCGCGCCAGAGGTAAATTCCCGTTTTCGCGGGCATGTTCTCGTCGATATCAGCATAGCGCAGCACATCCAGCCAATGGCGTCCGTAGCGGACACCGTGCTGTTTACTGGCAAGCAACCGGTCCACCACCTTGTCTGCGGCCCCGGGTGACTGGTCGTTGATAAAATCCTCCTGTTCTTTGAGAGTCGGCGGCAAGCCGATGAGGTCAAACGCAACTCTTCGCAACCAAGTTCGTTTATCAGCCGCTCCGAGCGGCGATACGCCTTTGTCGCGGCACGCCTCGGCGATGAACGCATCAACCGGATTGGCAGACGAAGTGACTCCTTGCGGGACGGCGTATCGAATCACCGGTTTTAACGACCAAAGGTCTTCCGATTTGGCTACATCTTTGGCCAACGCGCCAAAGGGTGGCAGAACAACCAACAGGCACACCGCAACGCGTGACAGCAGGGCGAACTGACGGGTTTGAGGCGCGGAGTGGGGCCTCTTGCGCCTGCGGGAAATAGCAATGCTGATCGACATGGTTCGCCGTACGATCATAAAACACACCATGATCCCGGTTTCAAGTTCCAATTCAAGCGAGCGGTCTGGTTTCCGTGGAATCAATCGAACAACTCGACCAGCGGTCGGCCTTCATCAAGCAGGTTGTAGGGCCGGCCCTGCAGGTCGATGGCTTCGAGGTTTTCGATGCCCATCGCGTGATAGACCGTCTTTGTGATGTCCTCCGGGCCGACCGGATGCTCGGCAGGGTAGGCCGCATGGGCGTCCGTCTTGCCGTAAATCTGGCCGCCACGAATACCGCCGCCGGCCATCAGCACGCTCATGCAAGCCGTCCAGTGATCGCGTCCGGCACCGAAGCGACCGCCCGATCGCGGGTCGCCGACCTGCGGCTTGCGTCCCATCTCGCTGGTCAGCAACACGAGCGTGTCCTCTAAAAGCCCGCGCTGCGCGAGGTCTTCGAGCAAGGCGGAGAAGCCACAGTCGAATTCGGGAAGCAAATAATCCTTCAAACAATTGAAATTATTGCCGTGCGTGTCCCAGGCGCCTTCGCTGGCACAACGGTCGGCCAGCGCCTCGTTCTCCTTCCAGAACACGGTGATGAACGGCACACCGGCCTCCACCAGCCGCCGTGCCATCAACAGGCTCGTGCCATTGATCGTTTTTCCGTAGCGCTCCCGCACTGCGGCTGGTTCCGACGCAATGTCGAATGCACCAGCGGTCGCGCTCGAAGAAAGCATTGCGAACGCCCGCTCCTGTTGGCGCAAAAAATTACGCACCTGGCCTTCTTGATCCAGCTCACGGCGCGCGGTGTTGAGGGCGTCCAGCAACCCGCGTCGATCTTCCATCCGCGCCGCCGTCATGTTGCCGTCGAGTGTCAGAGTCGGCGCACTGAACAGGAGTGGATGTTCAAAGCTTCCATTGAGAAAGAACGGATCGAATTCCAGACCCAACCTTCCTGCGAACTGACCGGGCCGAGTGTAGGGCGCCTTGCTCGGTCTGTGCGGAAGCGTGATGACCTGCGGTAACTTGGCGTGCGGCGGACGACGAGAGCCGATCACGCAGCCCATGTGCGGCCAGTCGGTTGAGAGCGGGCGGCGGTCGTTGCCCTGCTGGCGAAACGTTTCGTCCGGCGCGTGGCCGGTAAGATTGTAATAATAACCGGCGTGATGATCCCCGGTGGCACGGCCATAGTCCGTCACGCCGTGAACGAGCGAAAAGTGATGCGCCTGTTTTGCCAGCAGCGGCAAGTGTTCGCAGATTTGAATGCCTGGCGCGGAAGTTCGGATGGGCTTGAACTCACCGCGATACTCGCTGGGCGCTTCCGGCTTCATGTCCCACATGTCAATGTGCGAGGAGCCGCCGCAGAGGAAAAAAAGGATGGTTGATTTCGCCGGATGCTTGCGCGGCGCTGCCATTGATGCCCCAAACGCTGAACGTCCGAAACTCAATCCCGCCAGCCCGATGGACGACGCCGCGATGAACGCGCGCCGGCTCATGTTCGGAGAGAACAGCGGGACTTTCATTGTCCGGAAAGTTCGTGGAACTATGACCAAAAGTCAATCACATGCAGCGATTCGGCGTTGCCGGCGCAATTGAGACTACGACCATCATCTTGAAGAGACGCGACTTGACCGTCCCTTTCCCCTTCCGATCGTCGGCGGGATCCCGAAGCGTAAATTGGTTTAACAATTCAAAGCTTGCAAGGCAGTCATTGCCATGGCTACTTTCTCCGTTCCGCGTTCCCGGAAAACATAGGGAGGCGCGTGAACAAATTGATATCTTATGGCAACAGCAAACGATCTTCGTAAGGGCATGGCGATTAATTACAACGGCGATATCGCCGTCGTCCTCGATAGTCAACACCGCACACCGGGCAACCTCCGCGCTTTCGTACAGGCATCCATCCGCAGTATTCGTACCGGCAAATCGTCCGACGTGCGGTTCAGTTCGACGGAGAAAATCGATGTCGTACCGATGATGACTCGCAAGATGGAGTTCAGTTACCTGGATGGAGAGGACTACGTTTTTTCCGATCCGGAAACGTATGAAACCGTCACCGTGTCACCGGAAATCGTCGGGGATGCTAAGAATTATCTAGTGGAGAACGCTCCTGTCACCATGACCTTTGTCGAGGACAAAGCAGTTTCTATCGAGCTCCCCTCCAGTGTGGTATTGAAGGTGACCGACGCGCCGGAAGGCATTCGGGGCGATTCGGCCAACAACGTGCAGAAGACGATTACCGTCGAAACTGGTATCAATGTTCAAGCTCCGCTCTTCATCAAGACCGGCGAAAAAATAAAAATCGATACCCGCACTGGCAAATACATGGAGCGCGCTTAACAGCCTAAGTGAGTCGGCTTTTTTTCTCAGCGCCATTCTCGAGAAAAACTTGAGCGGACTGCGTATGCTGCTACTAGGAAAAGAGTTCATCGGCGGCCTGCGAACACTCCCTGGATTTCAGTCTCGTTTCTTCTGCTGCGCCCGTCGTTTGGCATCGAGCAGGCGGCTGGTCGTGGTAAGCTGCGTCTCCGGTTTGGCTGGCGTCGTTTCGGTTGCTGGCTGATTTGCCGCCGTTTGCGGACCAGGCTTTGGCGACAGGACAGGGATGACCACCGATTTCTCCGGACGGAACAGGTCAGCATTCTGCTGAGTTGCCGGTGCGGTTTGCTTCGCACGCACCTGATCACGTCGCGTTAGCAAAGCGGCAAGAGATTCGTCCGCTTCCACGGTGCGTGGTTTGCCGCGCCAGAAAAAGAGCCAGCGACGCAAGCTTTGGGTGGCGCGCAGCCATTCCTCCCGGTCAAGTTGAATTCGTCTCAACGCTACGTCCACCGGGAACAAGATCACCGCCAGCTTCAACAACCATTCCCACAGGTCGCGCGGCTGGAATGTCTTCTGTCGATCATGCGTGAATGGATTTTCAGCCGGATTGGCGGGATTCAACACTTTGCCGCCACCGCTTTCGGCCAATCGTCGTAGTAAATTCAAATTTGGCTCGGGTGCGTTGAATTCGGGCGAATAATTCACGCTGGCACCCACGACTTGCGACCCGCGTAATTGCCCCTCCTTCACGTCCATCACATTCATCAGATACGCGCCCACTTCCTTGGTTGGAAACTTTGCTTCGTAATGTCCCGGCCCGGTTTGCTCCAATCGCACGGTCTGTCGCTCGCCTTTTGGGCTGACGATGACGGTTTGCAGATTCAAAAAATTTCTGTAATCACCCTGTTCGTCCACCGCCTCAACGTTGATGTGCCCTTCGCCTTTATCCACGGTGACTTCCGTCGCGAATTCAGCATTTTCCAGGCGCCGCAAACTCCATTGTGCAATCTGCGACCAGAATTGCCGGTATTTGTCCCAGTTCAGCCAATTCTTGGCCCACTTGGCTTTCGCATCTGATGTAAAGGCTGCCGCGCGCCCCAGCCCATACTGCCAATGCGCCAAAAGGGGATCGCCCTTGTCCGTCAGTAGTGGTACTTCGGCTCGAGGTTTTGGCGTTGTGGCGACATAGCCGAGCAACTGCGGATATTCTTTCCCGCCAATACCCCGCACGAGTTCGCTCGCCGCCGCGTATTGTGGTTTGAACGGCTCTTCAAAGATTGCCGACTTGAGAATTACCGCGGCCTCTTTGATGAAGATTTGCGGCAGATCATTCGGCGATGTCACATTGTAAAACCGCCCGCGCCCCTGGTCAGCGATTGCAATCATCGTCTCCGGCCCCGCGTGGCCGGCAATCAACACCGTGCTCACCGTGATCCGATCGCTGACAATCGCTTGCATCAATTCCTTCGTTGGCGCGCCGGGATCACCATCGCTGAACACGATCATGTGTTTGAGATTGGCCGTCGATTTCTTCAAACCTTCATGCGCCATCGACATGACGCCTTGAAACGACGGTAAATCGCCTTGGTTCATGCCGGCAATTTTTCGCCCTAATTCCGTCTTGTCCCCCACAGTCGTCATCGGAAAAAGCCATCGTTCGTTACCGTCCCACAAAACCACGCCCATTTCATCCTGCGGTCCCAGCGCACCCAAAGCGCCGATGGCGATATCGCGCGCCACCTGGTTGCCGTTGTTGAACTCCATGCCGTGCATGACCAGCGCCAACGCCCCTTTCGGCAAAACCTTCTTGCTGTCCAGTTCCATGTTCACCGGCAACGTTGCTTCCAAAGGCGTGCCGCGATACCCACCTGCCGCATAGGTCTGGTCACCGCCCACGCAAACCAAGCCCACGCCAAAATCGCGCACGGCGCTTTCCAACAACTTCTGCGAATCAGCGCTCAGGTCGCCTGCAGCGACGTTGCTCAAAAATATCGCGTCGTAACTCTGCATTTCTGCGAGTGTGCTGGGAAAACCGTTCACGCCCTTCGCGTCAACCTCCAACCGCGACGATTGGAGTGCAGCCACCAGCGGCTTGTCCGGTTCAGGATCAGCCGAAATCACGAGCACGCGCGGTTCTCCCCGCACGCTTGCGAAAGCGCTCGCGCGATTGTTCTGGGGCAGCGAATCGCCTGCCGCCTCCACCCGCACGTCGTAACTGTAAAATCCCGGCTCGGAAAGCGATTGCGGAAACGTGAACAGGTTTTTCCCGGCGGACAATTCGACCTTTTGCTCCCCCAGATATTGTTCATTGCGATACAGTCGCACGGTCGCTGACTGCGCCTGATCCGACTGCACGAAAATCTTGACCTCGAACGTCTGACTTTTCTTCAACTTGGGCGGCACGGTCATTTTCTGGACGGCGACGTCGTTGTTGCGTGAGATTCCCAGCGGCACGACGTCCACCGTTACGCCCAGAGGTTTTGCCGCCAACACCGCCGCCAGTGCGTCGCCGATGTTCTCGTTTCCGTCCGACATGAGCACCATCCGCTTCTGCCCCGTCTCCGGAAACGCCGCTGTCGCGAGCCGGATGGCCGAAGCCAAGTCGGATCGTTGCGTGTCCACAATCGCTTCGACTTTGTCGAATTGGATTTTCTCATTCGGCAACCGATCAATGCTCGCGTCCGTGCCAAACACGATCACACCCGCCTTGTCCTCTTTTTTCTTTTCCTTGGCCATGCGATTGACTAGCGTTTTCGCCCCGTCCTGCTGTTGCGACGGAATGCTGTCTGAACGGTCGAGCGCAAAAAACACGTTCATTCCTTCCAAAGGCATCCGCCATTGCAGCCCGGCAAGTGCGAGAACAACGGCCAGGACAACAAACAAACGCAGGCCCAACACGAGGCGACGCCTCCAAGCACTGAGTTGAGCGTCGGATCTCCAACCCAGCCACACCACCCACGGCACCGCCACAAGGAGCGCGAACAGCCACACGGGATGGGAAAATTGGAAACTCATTTTGATTTCGGAGTTGCCGATCGGAGAAGGTGATCAGATTTTTCCTGGGCCATCGTCACTTCTGGAATCGCCGGCTGCTTCGCCCGGTCGTCGGTGACATTGGTACGGCGAACGAATTTCTGGACACGATGATTTCCGGCGTCCGCCACGTAGAGGTTTCCACGAGAATCCAGTGCGATTGCCCACGGGTTGCTGAATCGTCCGGGCTCCGTCCCCGGCCCGCCGAGAATTTCCATGGGTTGCTGATGAGCGTCAAAAATCTGAATGCGACTATTTCCGAATTCACATACAAATTGATTTCCATTCACATCCACCCGAACATCGTAAGGGTAACTCAGTTCGCCTTTGCCGCTGCCGGCTCTGCCGTAGCTACACAACCATTTCCCATCAGGCGTAAAAACTTGGATGCGATGATTGCATGAGTCCGCTACGTAAAGTCGGTCTGCAGCGTCAACGCCCAAGCCCTCCACTCGATTAAACTCGCTGTCACCAGTTCCCGCCTTGCCGATGACTTGGAGCAAACGACCTGTACCCGAATCCGCCTGTGACAGGGGATGATTCCGCCTATCCCCATCGGATGGGGATAGGGCCGAGGTGAGGGTCTGACCTTGGGTTTTGGACTTTGGACTTTGGACTTCAAGCGCAAAGCGCTGAACGCGCTCTGCGCCGGTGTATTCGCTGACAAACACTTCATTGCGCGAATTGACCGCCACCGATCGCGGCAATGTAAACTGGCCGTCATTTGTGCCGTGCGTTCCCCACTGTGCCACCAACTTGCCATCTGGCGAGAAATGATTCACACGCTGATAGTGCGGTTCGAGCACAATGATGTTGCCCTCGCGATCGCAGCTCATTCCTTTCGGTTTGCCAAGGTCGGTTTGTGGCATCTGCCATGACAAGATGAATGCGCCGTCCGGAGAAAACTTCTGCACACGCCCTGTCATATCGACGACGTAGAGGCTGTCCTGTCTGTCCACTGCGACGGAACGCGGCTTGTTGAATTGCCCCACACCCGTTCCACGCGAACCGATGACCTCCGCCCGCTCAAAGAACTGGCTGTGTAATGCGATCGAGTTCTTTCCATCTGGGGGTGAGCATCCGGCCAATGTCGCCGCACCGATCACTATAGCTGCGCTCGTCAGAGCGCAGCTAACTTCTCTTGGACGGTGGGACAAGACAAACTGCCACGTTCTCGCGAATCCAGCTACGAACACCAGCGGCAACACGGCTAGCCCCAGTAGAACCACGCAGAGCGCATTCACCTGCGCCGCGTAGCCGTAATGCAGCAGATTGAAAATCTTCAGCGCCAGCGTTTCGCCACCCGGCGGTTGGATGATCACGATGGATTCCACATCCCATAAGCACAGCAGATAAACCACATACCACGCCGCAAAAATCTGCGGCGCAATCTGCGGCCACACTACAAACCGGAACATCTGCAAGCGTGACGCGCCTTCGAGCTTGGCGGCATCCGTCAAATCCGAATCCACGCTCGCGATTGCGTGACGCGCCGCTGTCCACGCCAGCGCAAAATACCGGATTGCCAGTGCGAGCAGCATGATGCCGATGCTCTGATAAAACGTCACGAGCACTGGCCGATTGAATAGTTTGATCAGCGCGATACCGATGAGAACGCCGGGAATAAAAAACGGCAGCCAGCTCAATATTGTAGCAGCCGACGTGAGGAGGCTCTGATTCATTGGCGATTGCCGATTGCCGATTGCCGATTGAAAAGTATGAGCCTCGTTACCTCGTCTCCTACACAAAACCAACGCCACCCCAACCACGCCCGTCGCTGTCAGTGCCGCGAACCAGAACGAATTCCAGATCGCGCCAGAGCTGGCATCAATTGCGCCCGGGAGTTCGGCCCACGTCCGCGGCGCGAAGAAGATTCGTCCCAGCGGCAAGCCGACAGACACGACGCACAGCCAAACCGCCAGCAAGCCGCAGCCGATTCGCCACTTTGAACCGAGCTGCCGACGAAAGATTGTGGCGGGCACAGTGCCTTGAATTCGCGGCCACGACACAGATTGGCGCGTGGCCCACGCGAGCAGCAGCACCGGAGCAAGCACCAGCGGCACGCTCAACCGCAGCGCAGCCAGCGTGTCGAACTTGGTGTTGAATTGAACCCACATCTCGTCCGGCAGAACCTTGGTTTGCAAAATGGCAGGCACGGCAAAGTTGTTCAGCGAGAGCACAAACGTCAGCACTGCGGCCAGCGCCAGCTCACCTTTGGCCCCCGGAATCAGCAACCAGCGCAGCAGCGCAAAGCCCGTCATCGCTGGTTCGCACTCGAACTGCGCGGCCTCCAACCGTCGCCACGCCGCCAGCGTCGCGAACAACGTGATCGGCCACAGCAACAGCGCCAGAATCCAGATCGTTCCCCCGAGCGAGTAGATTCCGAATGGCAGCCACCTTCGCAGCACGCCGGTTTCGCCGAGCAGACTGATCCAGCAATTCGTCACCAGAAACGGCGGGAACGCCAGCGCCACGATTGCCAAAGCGAGAAAGACATTTCGCCAGCGCGTCTCCAAGGTTGCCAGCCACAGCGCCGCGACGAGTCCAAAGCCCACCGCCAGTGCCGTGGTTGTTCCGGCGAGCAGCAAACTGTTTTGGAACAGGGCCCAGTTCATGAAGTTAGTGGAACGACCGCCTTCACCCCGGCCCCCAGGAGGGGGGGAATCATTCGCCGCTGCCTGAAATTACGAAAGTCGCTTGATTGTTCGCATGCCCTTTTCCGAACAATGAAAAAGCTGCGACTGCAACGATGACGATCAAGCTTTTGAGCGACGCGGATAGCTTCACCCTCTCCCCGGGGGAGAGGGCCGGGGTGAGGGCGAGCGTCCAAACTATTTTTTAGTCGGCTCATCGCAGAAAAATCTCGTTCAGTTGTTTCGTCGTTGCTTCCAGATCGCGGAGCAACGTCTCCCAGCCCGGCTTCAACGTAATCCCAGTGGCTGCGGCTGTTGCACTCTCAAGTGCGTTCGCCGCCAACAACTTTTCTGCCACTTCCCGGCATTGCAGATACTCAAACAACTTCTGCGCATTCGCCGGATGCGGTGCGTTGCGAATTACGGCGACGGTGTTCGGAATGAGCAACGATTCCTCTGAGAGTGGCAACGCCGCGATGGGCGCGCCCTCGCGTTGCCCGGCGAACACGTCATCTGAATCGGTCAGCCCAATCCACGCCTCGCCGCGCCCGACAAATTTCACCACCACCGAGTTGCCGTCCACTATGAACGGTCTATTTGCCGCCAGCGCGCGACACCACGCCAACCACGCGGCTTCGCCCCAAAGTTGTTTGAGCGCGTGAATGTGCGTCGCCGTGGTGCCGAATTGCGGAAATCCGAGCGCGACCTTGCCACGCCAGATTTCATTCGTGAGTTCGAGCAGGGAACTTGGTGCGTAGCCGCCGACGTGAGGAGGCGGATTCTGTGCGGGAGTTGTTTGGTCCGCCTCGTTACCTCGGCGGCTACCAAGCGAGACAAAATTCGTATTGATCACAATCCGGCGGCTGCGGTTGCCGAAAGCAGCCCAGCCGTTGGTTTCGCGGAAGACGCCTTGTGCAGCGAGTTGACGCGTGCGCATCTCTTCGTTGCCCCAAAACACGTCGCACTGCGGATGGTCACGCTCGGCGAGCAAACGATTCACAATGGCAGTGGTCTTTACCGCCTCACTATCGAAAACAGTCTTAACCTTGATGCCGGTTTCCTTCTCGAACTCGCGCAGAATCGGCTCGGCATAGACTTGGTCTTGCGCGGCGTAAACGATGAGGGTCCGACGCTCGATTGTCTGCTTCACTTTGGCCAATCCCGGCAAAAGCAATCCAGCCAAAATGGCAATTATCGCCAGAATAGGGAGCATCAGCGTCCCCATCGGTCCATAGATCATCATATCCCTGAACCAGTGATCCTTCTTGTCCTTTGGGACTTCGCTCACACCGTCCTCCTGTGATACCACCACCATTCAAGCAACAGCACCGCCAGGCCAATTGCCGCCAGCGTGCGCCAGAGTTCCATGTTGGTGCGTTGCACGGTTGTGGCCGCTACGCTGGTGTATTCGCCGAATTTCAGTTCGTCGCGCGGGCGGATATTGCTCTCGGCGGAATCGAGCAGGTCGGCGCAGAAGGTGATGGCGTTTGTCCCGGCGCGCAGGTGATAGATGCCTTGCTTGGCAGTGTCGCCGAAGACGAGTTCGTTTGCGCCCTCGACATTGAGCGTGGCGGTCTTGCCATCTGGTAGTTTCACTTCGGCACTTTTCACGGGTTCGGCGAGTGCGAGGCGGAACGGGTCACCGGCCTTGATGAGGAGTTGGGAATTTTTCGCGTTAGCGGGATTGAGCCAGTCCACGGCGTTGGCGATGAAAATCGGGAACGACACGCGCAACGGCCAGTTGCTCTCCAGCGGATCGAAGCCCACCC
>CAZYYS010000042.1:2040-23337 GCA_964651015.1 uncultured Verrucomicrobiota bacterium | reverse complement strand
AGCATGGCCAACTTGATGACCATTCATCTTTTTTCCTCTTGCCCGATGGGTGAGGACGCAACCAAGTGTGCCGCCGATTCCTTCGGTCGGTTACGCGGCTTCAAGAATCTGCTCGTGGCCGACGCCAGCCTGCTATGCACGGCGCCTGGCGTGAATCCGCAAGGTTCCATCATGGCGCTCGCGCGCAGAAATGCGCTCCAATTCCTTGGAAAGCTTTGAAACGCCAACTACGCCCATGACATTTCAGACCAATCAAGTTGTCGTCACCGGCGCGCTCGGCTGGCTGGGCGTGCGGCTTGTGCAAGCGTTGATCAAGGGCTTACCTGATCACGATGGACTGAAAACGCCACAAGCTGATCTGCGGGTTCGCTGCTTGATTCTGCCAGGCCAGGATGACGCGCCACTCAAAGCAATCTCCGACCGGATCGATGTGAGGCAAGGCGACATCCGCAACCCGTCCGACTGCGCGCGGCTTTGCGACGGCGCAAAAGGCGCGATCCTCTTTCACACTGCCGGCATTATTCATCCGCGCAAAGTGGCGGACTTTTACGAGATCAATCTCAAAGGGACAACCAACCTGCTCGACGCCGCAATTCGAGCCGGCATCAAACGTGCCGTGGTTGTCTCCTCCAACTCGCCGTGTGGTTGTAATCCGCACCCCGACCACTTGTTCGATGAGCTTTCGCCGTATCGACCTTACATGAATTATGGTCGTTCCAAGATGCGAATGGAACTCACTGTCAAGCAACGGCAGTCGCAAATCGAAACTGTCATCATCCGACCGCCGTGGTTTTATGGACCAAACCAGCCGCCGCGCCAGACATTGTTCTTCCAAATGATTCGCGACGGCAAAGTGCCCATCGTAGGCAACGGACGAAACCTGCGCTCGATGAGTTACATCGACAACCTTTGCCAAGGGTTACTGCTGGCGGCAATTGTGGATCGCGCTAGCGGACAGACGTACTGGATCGCGGACAAAAGACCGTATTCGATAAATGAAATCGTGGATACTGTCGAGCGGTTGCTCGAAAATGAATTCGGCCAAAAGTGCGCGCGCAAACGGATGCACCTGCCGGGATTCGCCAGTGAGGTAGCTTATGTCGCGGACGCCGCCTTGCAATCCTTGGGTATCTACCATCAGAAAATTCACGTCCTTTCGGAGATGAACAAAACCATCGCCTGCTCTGTGGCCAAAGCGGAAACGGAGCTGGGTTATCGCCCCGCCGTTGAGTTGGAGGAGGGGATGCGCCGCTCGCTCAAGTGGTGTATGGAAAAGGGAATCAAGTTCTGAAAGCATGCGTGAAATCGCAATCTGACAACTGCCCACCCTTACTCCTGCCCTCATGTAGCCGCCGACGTGAGGAGGTGGAAACCCTCGTGACAGTACCAGTCCGCCTCCTTACGTCGGCGGCTACAGTTCAAGACAAGTTGGACGGCCCGGCCACGCTTGCCACTTTTGCCTGACACCATGACACAATCCCTTGTTCTCATCACCGGCGGTTCGGGTTACTTCGGTTCGCTCTTGCGCAACCGTTTGCGCGCGCGCGGCCAGGCGGTGCGGATTTTCGATCTCGTCGATGCGGATGACCGGGCCAGCAACGTGAGTTTTGTGGGTGGCGACATACGCGATGAAAAACGTGTGGCCGAAGCGTGCGCCGGTTGCGACGTCATTTATCACTGCGTCGCTCAGGTGCCGTTGGCCAAGGACAGAAGACTGTTTCACTCCGTCAACGTGGATGGCACGGACATCTTGCTGAAATGCGCTCTCGCCGCAAACGCCAGGAAGGTCATCTATGTTTCGTCCAGCGCGGTGTTCGGCGCGCCGAAAAACAATCCTGTGACTGAACAAACTCGGCCCACCCCTGCCGAAGCCTACGGTCGTGCAAAACTGGAAGGCGAAGCGTTGTGCGCCCATTACGCCCGGCTGGGTTTGGACGTTTCGGTCATCCGTCCTCGCACAATCATGGGGCACGGACGGCTTGGTATCTTCCAAATTCTCTTCGAGTGGATTCGCGAAGGCTACAACGTGCCCGTGCTGGGCAGGGGGGAAAACGTTTATCAATTCGTTCATGCGGACGATCTCGCGGAGGCTTGTATCCTGGCCGCTGCGCGTCCGGGTGCGACGACTTACAATTGCGGCACCGATCGCTTCGGTTCGATGCGCGAAGTGTTGGAACATTTGTGCGCGCACGCAAAAACCGGTTCGAAAGTGAAAAGTGTTCCAATGCAACCCGCAGTGTGGTTGATGAACATAACCAGCGCACTTGGCTTATCGCCACTCGGCCCGTATCACGCGTTGATGTACGGACGCTCGCTTTACTTCGACACCACCAAGGCGCGCGAAGAGCTCGACTGGCTGCCACGATATTCAAACAACGAAATGTTTGTGGAAAGTTACAATTGGTATTTACAAAATCGTGAAGTGATACTGCGTTCGCACGGTGCGTCGCACCACCGTTCGGCCGTGAAACAAGGAATCCTGCGTTTGGCGAAACATCTTTTCTAACGTGGCGAAACTGACTGCCCAGCAACAGTGTAACCGCGGTTTACGTCAATCCCACGGGTCAGGTCCTGAATCGCGTGCGGACGTTCGTTGAGCCATCCACCAGATGTCGCGGTTATTAGCAAACTTGCCATCGTCAATTCGCGAGTAGTCTGTAACCTTCGCATCCAGACCTCTCCGCCCGGCTCGCGGCTTCTCGATCCATTTATGATTCTCGGCATGACCGTCGATGAACGAAAATGCGCCGGCGCCGCCGTGGAATCCCGCTGGATAATCGACCCACCCCTGCGGTGCCGTGTCTGCCGGGCTTTCCGGCATACGGAAGCCGAATCCGCCATCGTTGACGCTAGCCGGGTGTTCGTCGGTAAAGACCCAGACTCGGGCCGCTCCAGGTCTGACCGTGTCGGACTCCTTGGCATAGACACGCCATTTGCCGCCGGGGTTGCTCGCCGAACCGCCCACGAGTGCTTTGTCGAGCCAGTAGCCGTACGTCGGCGATTTTCCGTCATACCAAGTGCCGACCGCCTGACTCGCCGAGACCGAGCGGATGCGCGGCACCATCCCCACGCCCGGTCGATTGACAGTGGTCCAGTCCGCCGGGCAACGGTAGATACCGACGTTTTGAGTGTAAGGCGCGAGCACGGCAGACTTGGGGTCGGTCAAACTGGTGGGGTCCCAGTTGCTTGGATTGCTGCCGCTAAAATCCACCGATCCCCTCACCCAGCCATCGCCACCGTAGGTATTGATCATGTAATTTCCATTTTCGTCATTGGCGTAAAGTGTAAATGCCAATTGCAATTGCTTCATGTTGCTCATGCACTTGATACCCAACGCCCGGGTCTTGGCGGCGGAAAGCGCGGGCAACAACAGCCCAGCCAAAATCGCGATGATCGCGATCACGACCAACAGTTCGATAAGCGTAAAAGCCGGGGCGAATTTCGGAAGACTCGCCCGGTTGCCTGGATGAATCAGTTTCGTGGTTTTCACGTGATTAAAAGATTTGGAATTGCTGGCGCAAACTTACGCCATTGACGCCGGCTGACAAGTGCAAAGACCGCGCGATCCGCCCATAATCATTGCGCGCATTGGATGGTTTGGGCAGCCTATGGCGGTTGAAATTTTTCCAGTCATTCATTCTGAGTCGTTACCCCCTGGCAATCGCCGCCGGACTGTTGCTGGCGACGGCTTTTCCCAAGATCGGCATTGCCGGCGCGGCATGGATTGCTCCGGGGATGATGGTGGCCATCGCACTTGGGCAACCGGCAAAACAAATTTTTCGCATCGGTTACGTTGCCGGACTGGCGCATTACCTTGTGTCACTTCACTGGCTGTTATTGATTCCCTATCGGTGGCACGGAATTCCATTTGGGCCAATGCTCGGCTGGGTGGCGCTGAGCGCGTATCTCGCGCTCTATCCCGCCATCTGGGTCTGGCTTGTTTGTAGAGTTTCTGGTTTCAACCCGTGTTCGGCGTCGAGCGATGGGGTCAAGGCTTCGAGCTCGACACATTTCAAATCCAATCTCGCGGGTACCGCCGATCTCATTTCCTCGTCGAGTTGGATTCAACGAACGCTCTGGGCAATTTCCGGCGCCGTCATCTGGGTCGCTCTTGAAATGACTGTAGCGCGGCTATTCAGTGGTTTCCCGTGGAACCTATTGGGGGCTTCGCAATACCGAATCCTGCCTTTGATTCAGATCGCAGCGTTTACTGGTGTCTATGGCGTGTCGTTCCTGGTCGCGTGGTTTTCATTATCGCTCGTCTGCGCCATGATGATGCTCATTCAACGGCCCGCGATGCGCTCGGCCTGGATCGGCGAATTGATTCTGCCCCTGATCGTGGCTGGTGCAATATGCGGTTTCGGTTACTACAAGGTCATGCAGCCTTCGGCGACAGGTCGAGAACTGAAGATCGCGCTTGTGCAGCCCAGCATTCCGCAGACACTTATCTGGGATCCAAAGGAAAACACGAACCGCTTTCAACAATTGCTCCAACTTTCGCAACTGGCGTTGACGAACCGGCCCGACGTCTTGATCTGGCCGGAGGCTGCGGTGCCGAACTTATTACGTTGGCATCCCGCAACCTACGAAGCCGTGACGGGCTTCGCACGTTCGAACACAATCTGGATGATCATTGGAGCCGATGACGCAGAACCACACCGCAACACGCCTGATCCGAATGACGCCGATTATTTCAACAGCAGCTTCCTGGTGAGTCCCGAAGGCGAAGTCGTGAAGACATATCGCAAACGGCTGCTCGTCATATTCGGCGAATACATCCCGCTGGTCCGCTGGTTGCCGTTTTTGAAATTCGTCACCCCCATCGGCGACGGTTTCACTCCCGGCCAACGACCTCTGCCTTTTGAATTACCCGATTTGAAAGCAAAAACCTCCGTGCTGATTTGTTTTGAGGACAATTTCGCCCATGCCGTTCGTGATTACGCCGACGATGATATCGATTTTCTCCTAAACCTCACCAACAACGGTTGGTTTGACGAAGGCGCCGCACAATGGCAACACGCCGCCAACGCGCTCTTCCGCGCGGTGGAAAATGGTCTGCCGCTGGTGCGTTGCACGAACAATGGCTTGACCTGTTGGGTCGATACCCACGGACGCTTGCGCGATGTCTTTCAGGTCGGGCAAGGCAATGTTTATGGCAGTGGCTTTATCAATATCCGCGTTCCATTGTTGCCGGCCGATCAAAAGCGCGAACCGACGTTTTACCATCAGCACGGCGATTGGTTCGGCTGGACCTGCGTTGCCATCACCGCCATTTTGATTGTCCGAATTGGCACTTTGGCACGGGGAACTAAGGACGAGGCTAAAAGCATTTGAGGCCCATTCAGATGCTACAATCCAACCTGATCCGCATGATCGTCGCATGATGCAACCCACGTGTTGATCAATCGCCCGAAAAACTTCTTGGCGTCAGCATCCGTCGGCGTAGAGTCGTCCCTGATCAAAACACTGCGCTAAAACAATTATCCGTAAACCGCGGAGCGCCCGAATGCAGATTCCTGTCAATCACATATAGTCAACTGCGAAACCATCCGCCTAATAAGGCTTCCGAAAAGCTATGACCCGCCTACTTTTATCCTTGGCCGCCGCCTTGTTGGCGTGCTTCTTCCATCCGTTTGCCCGCGCTCAAGCCACGCTGCCATCGGCCCCGCCACCACAAGCGGCTTCTGTTCAGGATCAAGTCAAGGAACTCCACGAAGCTTTGCGCTATGCGAAGGAGGCATTGAACAAGAGAATCGACGACTTACAGTGGTTCCATCGCCTCGAAGAGATCGCATTGGTGGACAAGGTGTATTACGCGAGCGTGCCGGCGCGCGTGACAAACAACCCAACCGCCCAGGGAGCTGGCAACCCGCTGGTCATTCCCGCCTACACCTTCGTACCGAAGAAATCCCCGGCTGGAGGGAAATTCCCGTTGCTTGTCCTGGTACATGGGGGCGTGCATGGCGATTTCAGGACTTCCGACGAGTATCGTATAGTGCGTGAATTGATCGAGCAGGGTTACGCGATTATTGCACCCGAATATCGCGGCAGCACAGGATACGGAAAGGATTTCTGGGAAAAAATCGATTACGGCGCGCTGGAGAATGAGGACGTCCTCTCAGGCAAACAGTGGATGGTGGAGAACCATCCGGAAGTGGATGCCGAACGAGTTGGGATTCTCGGCTGGAGCCACGGGGGCATGATCACACTCATGAACATCTTCGACCATCCAACAGACTACAAGGTCGCTTATGCCGGTGTACCCGTGAGCGACCTCGTGGCACGAATGGGATACAAGAGCCAGACCTATCGTGATCTATTTTCCGCTCCGTATCATATTGGCAAGACCGCCGAAGACAACGTCGCCGAGTACCGGCGTCGCTCCCCGGCCTGGAACGCGGAAAAGCTCCAAACGCCGCTGCTGATTCACACGACAACCAATGACGAGGACGTGAATGTGCTTGAAGTAGAGCATCTGATCAAAGCGCTCAAAGCAGCGGGCAAGAATTTCGATTACAAGGTTTACACGAATGCCCCCGGAGGCCATGCCTTCAACCGGCTTGATACCAAGCTCGCGAAGGAATCGCGCGCGGAAATTTACCGGTTTCTCGCCAAATACCTGAACCCGCCAAATCCGGTGAAATGAAGACCCAAGGGCTTCTCCGTTGCCGGTGAATGGGCAAGCTCGGAGTTTCCGCTCGATCAGAAAGTCAGGGCTTGGTGGGCAAATGCGGAGTTCGGAAAGGCAGTCGTGACCTTGTATCCAGCTACGGCAGCTTGACGTTGTAGTTCGGCTTGAAGCCCTGATGCCAGTTGAGCGTCCACAGTCCTTTGGCGGGCACCCTGGCAACGTGGCCATCGACATAACCAACATTGATCCCGTCGCGATGACGCTTGATCGCGAAGCGTCCCATGAACTGGCCTATGGCATGGGGAAAACTGCCTCCGCCGTACCCGCCACCAATGAGATCGAGCGGTGGTCTGTCGGTGCCTTCCGGCCATGAACCAACCCACACGGAATCGCCATACGCAGGCACGTCCGATGGAGCGCTCGAAAATTGACCATAGTATTTGTCTTTCGGAAAATCGTTGAGGTAAAAGCCCAGGTTATCCAGCCAGAGATTCATCCCGTAGCTGCCTTCCGCTTCGAGGGCTCGCCAGCTCGTCTTCGCCGTCCCCCACCAGGAGTCCGCTGCAGCCGGTTTTTCCTTGGGCCGCTTCGTGGCTGGACAATACATGATGCGCATGACTCCCTGCAGATGCTCAGTCGATTTGGCTTTATACGCTTTGTCGCCGAGATACGGCGCGATTTCGTGGAACCAGTATCGCCCGACTTCGTGGACGACAGGCGGCACATGATCTTTGTAATCATCCGCGTAAAAGCGGGTGCCCAATGACAACTGGCGAAGGCTGTTCAAGCAAACGGTCGTCTTCGCCTGCTCCTTGGATTTGGCGAGCGCAGGCAGCAACAGGCCGGCCAGGATGGCGATGATGGCGATTACAACGAGCAGTTCAATAAGCGTAAACGCCGACCCAGATGCTGGGCCGCTCCAGTGGCGCATGCGCCGCTCGCGAACTAATGTTGTTTCCATAAATCTGGTTGTGGATGATTTCCTCTGGATGGTGCGCTGCCGGTTCCAGACTGCAAGCCGAAAATGGTTGATTAACACATCGCCTGAGCCTTCGGCGGTGACGCGCTTGACAGAGTAACCACCTTTGCTGAAGGTCAACCCATGAATCCGCCCATCCATCGCCGCGCCGCACTTAAACTTATCGCCGCCGCTGCCACCGCGCCGGCGTTCAGTTTCGCCGCCGATTCGAAAACACAAAGCACGAAGTGGAAGACCGCCGTTGGGCTGAATGGGTTCCAATCCGGCTCACGTAAATATGGGAAGAACTATCCGATCTGGGAGGTGCTTGATTTCGCCGCACGCCACGACTTTGAAGGCGTTGAACTCGTGGGCGACTGGCCGTCGGGTGGCTATCCACCGGCGGCGGAAACCGAGCGTGTCCGCGCGCTACGCCGACTTTACGACGCTTACGGGCTGCGCATCTTCTCCATCCAGCTCGGCGCCAGCGGCGCCTTTGATCCGGATGCGAACAAGCGCAAGGCATGGCTCACAGAATTCCGTGATCGCATCGCCCTGGCGAATCAGCTCGGTTGCGACTGCATAGGGCTATGGCCCGGCGGCGGGTTGCGCGGCCAGACAATCGATCAAGCAATTGAGCATCTGGCCCGGAGCTTTCGCGAGGCAGGCCGAATCGCGGGCGGAGACGGATTGCTCGCCTGCTTCGAGATCGAGCCGCCATTCGTTTTCAACACGGAGGATCATTACCTGCGGATTCTCCACGGCGCAAACCATCCGGCACTCAAGGGCATTTACGACCCGAGCCACTTCGATCTGATGACTGGCTCGACCGGCAAGCCGGAAGAGATGCTGCGCCGCGTGGGAGTGGGAAACATCGGCTACGTTCACTTTACCGACACCGACGGCACGCTGCGTGACGGCGTCACCTCGAAGCACGTGCCGTGTGGCGACGGCTACATTGACTGCGCCAAATCCTTGAAGCTGCTCAAGGCCGATGCCTTTCGCGGCTGGATCATGGTGGACGAATGGGAAGTGCCCGACCCCTACGACGCCTGTCTCAAGTGCAAGCGCGTCATCGACCAAGCGTGGGGAACTTGAATCACGGGCGCAGTTGTTTGAATCAGTGACGTCTCTGACAGTTAAACCAGGGCTTTTTGCAATTCAGTCAAACACCGGGCGTTTTGTTCTTTCGTGCCGATGCTGATACGAATCCACTCCGGCAACTTGTAACCGCCCATCGGTCGGGCAATCACGCCTGCCTTTTGCAATTCATTGAAAACTCGCTGACCGTCACCCACGCGGACCAAAATAAAATTTGCGGCGGATGGAACAAATTCCAGGTTCATTTCCCGGAAGGCATTCTCAAAAAACTTGAGCCCGGCCTGATTGTTAAGTCGCGTGGCTCGCAGATGCTCGGTGTCATCCAAAGCGGCCATCGCTCCCGCCTGCGCCAGCGAATTGAGGTTGAACGGCTGGCGGATTCTTTCGAGCGCCGCGATCAGTTCCGGATGGCCGATGCCGTAGCCGATGCGCAGACCCGCCAGTCCATAGATTTTCGAGAATGTCCGCATCAGTATCAGATTTGGTTTCTTTCCGTCGCGGATCATCGATATCAAATCCAAAGGCTCCTCAAGGAAATCAATGTACGCCTCATCCATGACCAACAAAACATCGTCGGACAATTCATGGATCAGGCGCAGTACATCTTCGGATCGGGCAAGAGTACCGGTCGGGTTGTTTGGGTTCGCCACGAAAATCACTCTGGTGTCCGACGTGATGGCCGCCTGCATGCCAGGCAGATCGTGACCATAATTTCGGGCGGGCACGGATATAGGATTGGCGCCGAAGAGATAGGTGACGATTGGATAAACCGCAAAGCAGTATTCTGAAACGATCACGTCCACTCCCGGTTTCATCAGCGCGTGACCGATGAATTCGATGATTTCATTCGACCCTGTCCCGAGTATGAGATTCCCCGGTTCAACGCCGAGTTTTGCCGCAAGTTTTTGTTTGAGGTGAAAGGCGTTCCCGTCCGGGTAGAGATGGATTTGAGTCAGCGCATTTCGCATGGCGGCCAGCGCCAGCGGCGACGGGCCGAGCGGATTTTCGTTGGAAGCCAGTTTGATGATGTCAGCGGCGGGCAGGCCAAGTTCACGGGCCACTTCCTCTATGGGGCGTCCGGGTTGATAGACCGGCAGCGTTTTGAGTGATGGATTCAGGGAAGCGAGAATCGACATGGTTGAGTGATTATATTTCGCCCGGGACCTCAAAGAGCGTCCAGAATCTTGTTTACATCCACATTTTTCGCGATGATGTCGCGAATGAGCGCAATTTTTTCGGCGTCGCCCGGTCTCGTCTTTACGATCAAGTCGTGGACCTTTGATGCCACTTCGTAACTGTCGTCCTTCGCCAAAAGCACGGGAAAGGGCATTTCGCGAATGACCTTGAGGACGCTCGGCCCGGGACGGAGATTGCCAGTCAATACCACGCCCGCCATGGTTTCGTGGCCCTGGCTGATGAGGTTGGTGGCAACCGCAAGAATAATGTCCTCGCGATCACCCGGTGTGATCAGCAACACGCCGCGTTTGAAGAAACGCATGGCGTTATGGACACCCATGGCGCCCACGACTACGTCGTCCACCAAATTTTGAAGCTGGTCGGAATCGTTCAACATCTCCGCATCCAACTCTTCGCGAATCAGGCCGAGTGTGGGGCTGGAAAGAATTCGTTGATGCGGAATGACGCCGAGCAGTTCCAGCCCTTTGCGTTTCAGGCCACGCCGGACAAAGTCAGCGACGTAATCCACCTTGCTTGGCAACACCTTGTTACAGATGACACCGATGATTTGGACCCCTTCTTTTTCAAACAGCGCCTGATTAAGGCAGACCTCGTCGATTGGTTTTCCAATGCCACCTTGCGAAACAATGATGACTTTCGCTTCAAGAATTTTGGCGACACGCGCATTCGACAGATCAAACACCGACCCCACGCCGGCGTGGCCCGATCCTTCGCACAGGACGAAATCCTTCTCCCAGGCAACGCGGTCAAAAGCCTTCTGTATTTTTTTGACGAGCACATCGTAGTTGGCGGATTGAAGATATTTGCGCGTGAAATCCGGTTCGACGGCGATGGGGCTCATGTCCACCAACGGGCAATTGAGGCGGAAGACACGGTCCATGAGCACGGGATCCTCATCAATTTTTTGTTCGTCGATTTCGACGAACCGTTGCCCGACCGGTTTGATGTAGCCGATGCGCGGATAAATCCGCTGCAAGGCGGACAGAAGACCAAGTGAGGTTGTGGTCTTGCCGTCGTTTTGGCGGGTCGCAGCGATGAATACGCGTGGCGTAACGGAGTTCATTCAAGGGAAATGAAAGTGCAAAATGAGCCGGTGTTTTTCACCCTTCGCTCAAGTCTTAATGGTTGTCGCCCGGCAGCCTTTGTCCGGCCTCCGGGTAGAGCTTGTTATAGTCGATGGCTTGCAGACCAACGATCGCAGCAACGCCGAGGATGTCGTGGGCATTGGAGCCGCGAGACACATCCGCGGCGGGTCGATCCAAGCCCAGCAGGATCTGGCCGTAGGCATTGGCGCGCGCCACGTGTTGCACGAGCTTGCTGGCGATGTTGCCGGAATTGAGGTCGGGGAAGATCAGAATATTGGCGCGGCCAGCAACCAGGCTTTCGGGGAGTTTGCGCGTGGCGATTTCCGGAATCAACGCAGCGTCCACTTGCAGTTCGCCGTCGAAATCGGCCTCCAACAATTTTGCCTGGGCCTTTTGCCGGGCGAGCGCCGTGGCTGCCTGAACCTTGCCGATCGTTGGGTGAGTGGCGCTGCCCTTGGTGGAAAACGACAGCATGGCTACGCGTGGTCGCACATCGAGCAGCTGGCGCGCAAGTTGCGCCGTGGACACGGCTATGTCGGCGAGTTGATCAACGGTTGGTTCGGGAACAACACCGCAGTCCGCCATGAACAGCGTCCCTTTCTCGCCGAACCTCGTGTCCTCCACTTCCATCACCATGCAACTGGAAGCCGTCGTGGTTTGCGGGGCGACCTTGATGATTTGAAAGAGCGGGCGCAATACACTGCCGGTAAATTCGCTCGTGCCGGAAATCAGCCCATCCGCCTGGTGCATGGCCACCATCATCGCTCCGTAATAATTAGGCAGCAGCATGGCTTCGCGCGCTTCCTGTTCTTTGAGACCTTTGTTACGCCGCAGTTTTTCGAAGCGGCGTGTGAAGTTGTCCAACTCGTCACTCTCGGCGGGGTTGATGATGCGGATGCCTTCCAGCGAAACGTTCAATTTCTCCGCGGCCTCCTTGATGGCGGTGCGGTCGCCCAACAGGATCGGCGCACCGAGCCGCAGCGAATAAAACTGGCGGGCGGCTTGCAGCACGCGCGGCTCGGTGCCCTCCGGAAAAACAACGCGCTTGGGGTGACGTTGCAGTTTTTCAATGACGCTGCCGATAAATCGCATGCGTGTTAAGTAGCCGAGCGCGATTCAAACTGCAACTGGCAAACAGGCTGATTTCTTCCGCCCCTTGCCCCGCACGCCACACGGTCGAGTAAACCTCAGTGTCCCCCGGAGGTCCGCCTTTCTGGCTGCAGTTGCAATCGGGTCAACGCACTCTTGACCGCCCAACCTGATTTTTCAAGCGCCGATCGGGCCGTAGCATAATCTACCTTCCGTAATTCCTGGACAATCCGGACGGCGCGGTCACGAAGTTTCACATTGGAAGGATTCAGATCCACCATCAAATTTCCCACGACCTTGCCAATGCGCACCATGGCCAACGTCGTGAAGATGTTCAGAATCAATTTGGTGGCCGTGCCGGCTTTCAAACGCGTCGAACCGGTTAATACCTCCGGGCCGAGGTTAGGGATAATCGATAGAGTCGGCTTTATTGCTCGAGGGATTTTCAAGTAAGGATTGAACGCGAGCAAAATGGTGGTTGCGCCGAGCCGCTTTGCTTCGCCCAGCGCGCCCCACACGAACGGTGTCCGTCCGCTCGCGGCAATACCCACCACGACGTCGTTCCGGTTGACGCCGCGAAACCCGACCGCACGCGCTCCTGCTTGCCGGTCGTCCTCCGCTCCCTCGATTGACTTCCAAAGCGCTGTCTGTCCGCCGGCGATGATGCCCTGCACCATTTCCGGTGGCGCGCGGAATGTAGGCGGACATTCGCTGGCATCCAGAACGCCGAGCCGCCCGCTGGTGCCGGCGCCAACGTAGAACAAGCCGCCTCCCCGCCTGAATGTACGCACGATTAGTCCGACCGCTTGCTCAATCCTTTTCCTTTCGGTCAGCAACGCTTCTGGAACTCTTGCGTCCTCAGTTAGCATCAATGCAATGGCTCGCGCTAACGAGATTTTATCGAGGTGCATCGAGCGCGGATTGCGCTGTTCGGTAGGTGATAGTCTTGACGACTGCACCAACTCAGGCACTTGCTTCCCGATACTCGTTCGTAGCCGCTCTGTTTTGAATTTTGATCCTTGAACCGTGAACTTCTCCCTGGCCAGCTCGACCGCGCCCCAGACGCTCTCACGCATTAGTGGTGTTACCAGCGCTCCGGGCCAGAGTTTTCTTAACTGTTTGCCTACTAGTGCCGCGAAGCGTGGTTGCTTAAGCAGAACACTTCCCGCCAGAATGAAACGCACGGAAACTTGCAGCCGCCGACCCGAGGAGGCGGGGAAATCCAAACGTCGCGCACAAGCAAATGCGTCTCGAGCCAGACTCTGGGCCGCTCCTTTGAGGATGTCTGTGGCAATTCTGTCGCCCTTTGTCCAAGCGGCAAAAACTTGAACGGCAAGCCCCGCGATCTTCGTCTTGCTGGCGGTTTGCACCCAGCCAATCAGATCATTCGGTTCGTTGAGTTGCAGCGCCATCAAAATCCTCTGACCAAGCGCCGACCAGACACCATCGCGGTCGTAGTAATAGACCATAGCTTTGAGCGCGCGCAGGCCGATTTCAAAACCGCTTCCCTTATCGCCGAGAATGTGCCCCCAACCGCCGACCTTGGCGGTTTTACCGGCTGAGTTTTTACCGTAACAGCATGAGCCGGTGCCGCTCAGAATAAGCACACGGATTGTTGGTCCAGCGTCATCGGTATCGTTTCGCTTGTCGTCAGTCGCGGCCAAAGCCGTTTCAAGATCATTAGTCGCGTGGCAGGGAACGCGCGGCCAGACTTTTGCGGCAGCGCGACGGATACGTTCCCAATCTGCTTCCGTTCGTGCCCCCGCCATTCCGATCCCCAATGCTGTGGGACAGGCGATGGCTTTGGCGATGGTACGAAAATGTCGGACAAGTTGGACGTCGCTCAACAAACGCAAATTGGCCGGGCCGAACTCCCATCGGTTCAGAGCGTGGCCGTTGGCGTCAGCCAGCAACGCAACGGTGCGTGTACCGCCACATTCGATGCCTAAAAATTGGGGGGGCGTATCCAGAGGCCGATTATTCTTCATTGCTTGAAGCATTTTGGTGGGTAACCATCTGGCAAGGCAATAGGTAATCGAAACTTGGTTTCGGCAGCCAGCTGCGTTATCTGATCTGTGTGAATGCGACTGAACAAGACATTTTGGCTGCTTTGATCAATTTGGAAAGCGCGGTGAAGTCAATGCCGACGGCCAACCCAAAACCGAACCTGATGCCGCTCTTTGCCCGTCTTGACGAACTGACGCGCCAACTCCCGCGCGACACCGCCCCGGAATTGTTGCACTACCTACACAAGAAAAGTTATGAGAAGGCGAGGTTGTTTTTGGAAGGACGCGATGCAGAAAACCAGGTTGGCAACTGCCGGCACGTGTGAGGGCCGGCTGGGCTCGCGCTTTGGCGTACGCCCGCTACGGCAGTCCTTTATTTCTTTGCGCCTTGGCAACTTTGCGTTGAAATTCCCGCCCGATGCTTTTGCTCGACGACACCATCGCTGCCATTGCCACGCCGCTCGGAGAGGGCGGGTTGGCGGTCATCCGCCTGTCCGGCCCGCAGGCATGCGTCGTGGCGGACAAAAGCTTCGTTCCCATTGGCAAATCTTCAGTGAAGCCGTCCACCGCACCAACGCACACGATTCAATACGGCAAGATCGTTCGTCATGATCAGACCGTCGATGAAGTGCTGGTCGCCGTCATGCGCGCGCCGCGCACATTCACGCGCGAGGACGTGGTCGAGATTACCTGTCATGGCGGCATTCTGCCTGCGAAGATGGTTTTGGACACAGTGCTGGAAAATGGCGCGCGACTGGCCGAGCCGGGCGAGTTTACCCGGCGCGCTTTCCTCAATGGTCGCATCGATCTGACCCAGGCGGAAGCCGTCGCCGATTTGATTCACTCGCGGACAGAACTCGCGCTCGCCGCCGCTAACGAACAACTCGCCGGCAAACTTTCCCAGCGCATCAACCAACTCCGCGACGACATGATGAAAATCCTGGCTCACGTGGAGGCGCACATTGATTTTCCCGACGAAGACATCTCGCCTGACACCAAAGAACAATTGCTCACCCGATTGGAACGCGGCGAGGCTTTCATGGACGAGCTGTTGCGCACGGCCAACGAAGGACAAATCCTGCGACGCGGCATCCGGGCGGCGATTATCGGGCGCCCCAACGCAGGCAAATCGAGTTTGCTCAACCAACTGCTCGGGCGCGACCGCGCCATCGTCTCGCCGATCCCGGGCACGACGCGGGACACGATTGAAGAGACGGCGAACATCCGCGGACTGCCGGTGGTGTTCGTGGACACCGCCGGTTTGCGCGAGGCGGGAGATGAGATCGAGGCCGAAGGGATTCGTCGTAGTCGCGAGTCGCTGGCTAGAGCGGAATTCATCCTTCACATTCTGGACGCTTCCGAACCGTTGACATCGGCAGACGAAAAATATCTGGCCGAGTTCGCGGGCAAGAAACGAATTCTGGTGCGAAACAAAACTGATCTGCCCGTAAAGCTCGAATCGTCTTCCCTCAAACTTGTGTCCACCTTCTCCCCCTTGGAGGGAGAGATGGATGGGGTGAATGGGAGGCCGGCAGACGTGCAATCCATGGCTTCCGTTGTGGATGTGAGCTGTGTAACAGGACAGGGAATTGAGGCGTTGAAGGACGCCATCAAGCATTTGGTTTGGGCAGGGGAAATCCGGATGGAAATGTTACAGGTGATGATCAACTCACGCCATCAGGATGCCTTGAATCGGGCGCGAACTGCTACCCGCCAAACCATCGACGCACTCCGCGCGGATCTCACGCTTGAACTCGTGGCGCTGGATTTGCGAATCGCAGTCAACGCCATCGGCGAAATCGTGGGCAAAACTACGACCGAAGATTTGCTCGATTCAATCTTCAGTCAGTTTTGTCTGGGGAAGTAGATTTGTGTCGCCCAAGGTGACAGTCTGGATTGCCTGCCGTAGCGAGCCGGGGCCATTGTCATTGATATTGCTGACCGTCAGGGACGCGGCTCCGACCGAAATAGCAATTCCCCGGACGATGGCCAGCGTGGCCAAGCCAAGGCGGAAATGCTTGGGCGCCGTACGGCGCGTGACCGATTGGGCCAGGCCCTTGGTGAGTTTACCCCAAGAGAGATCAGCCGGCGGTCGCCAAGAGGTCAATGAACAGCTTCTCTCACGGGTGAATCGAATTTGTCGTTCATAGTTTTCCCTTCGTTTTGGTTGTTTGCTTTGTTCGTTTCGCGTGTTGCTGCTCGCGCGTGGGCGCGAAACGCCTTGCCACACGAGAGATGGTCCACTAGGCGCTGACCTTGCATCGGCTCCCCAATCCACAAGCAAATCCACTTGCCGGAATTGGGAGTTAAGCTAGAGTTCAGCAGTATGACGGCCGAAGCCATTCGGGTTGAGTTACACTCGCACCGGCCTTTTCGTTTGCGCACTGCGGACGGAAAGGTCATTCCAGTCCCACACGCAGACTTTGCCACCTTGTCACCTTCTGGCCGCACCCTCATTGTCTTCAATCCTGACGACTCCTATGAGGTCCTTGATGTGCTGTTGATTGCGGCGATTGAGGCGAGCCGGGCGAGCAGCCAATAGAACACCGCGCCTGCCACGCGTGACCGATTGGGCCAGACCCTTGGTGAATTTACCCCATGAGAGATCGGCCGGCGGCCGCCAAGAGGTCAATGAGCAGCTTCTCTCACTTGGTCAATCGAATTTGCCGTTTCATAACTTTTTTGCACTCCCGTCCTGTAACTGGGCTGGCAGCGGATTGAGGCGTGCGAATTCCGAGAGAACTCGCAGGCGGAGGCGAAGATGAGATTAAGAATATTCAGATCATATGGCGGTATTCCGGTGTTTGCTGCGCGACGGCTATCCCACGGTGCGCGGCTGCAAGCCCGGCAAATACGCCGCTTCCGGCTGGCCCAGCAAACGAAAATCCCCACCGGCTGTCCCGTAGCTTTTGAGCAGCGCCGCCACGTCGAGTTTCAACCACAGCGCGGCGCGCACGCACGTCCAGAGCCGCACGAAGCTGCTGGCCCAGTGCGATAGGAACGCCTGGTAGCGCAACAGCACGTAGACCAGCAGCGCGGTCCACACCTGCCACCGCACGGCGTTGGCCGAGTTGCCCAGGAAGTCCGCCAGTTGCAGGGTCTGCTTGATCTGTTTGAAGAACACTTCGATCTGCCACCGGCAGCGATACAACTCGGCCACGGTGCTCGCCGCCCAGGCGAAGTGATTCGTCAGGAAAACCATCGCGCGCTCGACGCCGTCCACTTCGACGAGCGCCACCACGCGGCGCAGCCGCTGCGGATAATCTGTCTGGCTCTGCGGCACGGTCAGCCGGATTTCGTCGTCGCGCAGAATCTTGCCCTCCGGCTTTTTGATCCGGCGTTGGACCACCTTGAACTGGAGGTTGTCCTTGGCGCGTGTGACCCAGAAGACGCCGCGCGCGTCCAGGTCGCGCAAGTGGTCAAAGTCCACGTACGCCTTGTCAAACAACACGATTTCACCCGCGCGGATGCCGGCGCAGACTTCGCGGGCGCGCTTGGCATCGTTGTCCCGGGCGGTGTCAATGAGGGCGAAGCGGGGCAGGAAGCTGTGCAAATCCAGCCGCAGATGACACTTGGCGGCGGCCTTGCGGCGGCGATGTTTGGCCCAGTCCAGACAGGAGGCGATGAGTTGGAGGGTGGTGGCGTCCACGACGTGGATGGCGGTTTTGAAGCGGTGGGCCAGCCGTTTGCCGCCGCGCCCCGCGCTGAAAGCGGGCGTGAGACCTTGGAGATGGGCGAGGGTTTTCCAGAAGAGTTGTTCGGCCAGCGCGGCGGGCCGTTGGCGGTTGGCGGTGGAGAGGCCGTTGCGACTGGGCGGCGTCGCGCCGCGAATGGCCGAGAGCGGGCCGGAGTGGAGGCGCAAACTGTCGCTCACGTCATTGAGGCCGACGGCGTGCGTGAACTGGGCGAAGAGCAGACTGACGACGTGACTCCACGGAGTGAACGAGCGGGATTTTTTCTCCGCGCCGGTGTCCCGGGCCAGTTGCGCCACCAGATGCGTGGGAATGAGATTGCAGAGTTGGCGGAAGATGGAGAGCTTGGAGCGGGTTGGCGTGGCGACAGGTTTCTTTTTCATTCCCGCCTTGTGGCAGGAAAAACCTCCCGCGCCAACTCATCTTCTCGTCCAATTCGGGGATGGCTGTGACTTTTTTGTTCCTTTCATTTTCGGGCGAAGGCCGCTCGGAGCGTTGTTGCTGTGCGTTCACAATTAGCAGTTACCGATTACAACAGGAAAACCGGGGAAACCTTACATAGGGATTTGGGGATTGAATCACGGTGAGCGCAGGCGGTAGAAACGGGCAGGATAATTTCTCCACTGCGGATCGCTGAAATAGGAGGCCACATCGGTAAGAGTGTTGGTCACCACCGGAGACCAGATGAGGTTGGCGAGGTTCGTGCCGGCCTCCACGACGACGACCAAGCCGCTGGCGCCAGTGATCGTGAACCCAAATTGATTGGTCCGCACGCCGAAACTCGGGTCGTTGGTTTGGACCTGCGGATTCCAAAGCACAGTCGGACGACCGGCGAGCGTCGCGCCCCAACCCGTAGTCCCCGGCAGGTAATAGATGATGGCATTAGGGGAATTGAAGAACGCAACAGAATCTACGCTCGGGGCGTTACCCGAAAAATAGACCCCAACCAGGCTGGTGCAGGAATCGAAAGTATTTGGCCCGATGCTGACGACGCCGCTGCCAATCGTGACGCTGGTCAGTTTAGCGCAAAACGCAAACGCCCCGTTCTCGATGCCGGTGACGTTGTTCGGAATCGTGTAGCTTCCGGTCTTGCCCCCTGGATACTGAATCAGCGTGGTCTGATTCTTGTTGAACAAAACCCCATCCACACTGCTGTAAGCGGAATGGAGCGCATCCACTATGATTGCCGCGAGACTGGTGCAGCCAGCGAAGGCCCCACCCGCAATGGTAGTAACGCTGTTGGGAATCGTGACATCGGTCAGTTTTGTGCAGTAGGCGAACGCCCCGCCGAAATTGGCTACAGTGTCAGGGACCTGGTAGCTACCCGGCCTACCGCCGGGGTATTGAATCAGTGTGGTCTGATTCTTGTTGAACAAGACTCCGTCCACACTGCTATAGGCGGAATTGAGGGCATCCACTGTGATTGCCGTCAGGTTCGTGCAGCTCTGGAACGTATAGTAATCGATGTTGGTGACGCCATTGCCGATCATAACACTAATCAGGCTAGTGCAGTAAGCGAACGCCCCGTTCAGACTGGTGACGCTGTTGGGAATCGTGACATTGGCCAAGCTGGTGCAGAATGAAAAGGCTCCCTGTCCGATGCTGGTGACGCCGTTGCCCATTGTGACGTTGGTCAGGCCGATGCAGTACCGAAAGGCATCGTATTCGATGTTGGTGACGCTGTCGGGGATCGTCACACTGGTCAGGCCAGTATTGTACCACCCTGAGTACGGGTGTCCTGCAAACGCCCTAATCCAAATGCTGGTAACACCATCGGGGATGGTGTAGCTGCCGGTTCTGCCTAATGGATATTGGAGAAGCGTGGTCTGGCCGGCGTCAAACAGGACTCCGTCCACACTGCTGAAGACGGGATTAAATGGGTCCACGGCGATTGAAGTCAGATTCGTGCATCCTTGGAATACGTCTTGCCCGATCAGGCTGAGACCGTTGCCAATCGTGACATTGGTCAGGCCGTAGCAACCGCTGAACACTCCGCTATCGATTCGAGTGACGCTGTCCGGGATCGTGATGTCCGTCAGGCTGGTGCATGAACCGAAAGCACCGCTCGCGATGGTGGTGACGTTGTTCGGAATCGTGACGCTGGCCAGGCTGGTGCAGAGGGCAAAGACACCGTCCCGGAGGGTGGCAATGCCGCCCGGGATCGTGACGTTGGTCAGGCTGGTGCAGCCCCAGAACGCATAGAGATACAGTTCGGTGACGCTGTCCGGGATGATGACATTGGTCAGGCTGACGCAGTCACGGAACGTCCCATACCCGATGGCACGCACGTTGTTGCCAAGGGTGAGGTTCGATAATCGCGTACAGCCATCGAATGCAAAGTACTCGATGAGAGTGACGCCATCGCCGATCGTGGCGGTGATCAAGTTGGTGCATTGAGAGAACGCCCCATCCCAAATGCTGATGACACTGTCGGGAATAGTGACGTTGGTGAGACTGGTGAATCGGAACGCACCGGAGCCAATGTTAGTCACACTGTTGCCAATCGCGACATGGATCAGATTGGGGCAGAAAATGAACGCCGAAGTCTCAATGCTCAAAACGCTGTCGGCGATAGTCACGCTGGTCAGGTTGGTTTCGTTTTGGAATGCGCCAAAACCGATACGTGTGACGGGCAGGCCGTTGATTGTACTGGGTATGGTCACCGCACCGCCGGGACCGGTGTAGCCGGTGATGGTGATGGTGCCGTTGTTATTCGTGTAAGTGAATTGAGCCTGCACCGCGGCGGGCAGCGCCAAGAGGAGAAGGAGTGGCAACAGCCACAAAACAGAGAGAGGTCCTACGCGGGTGAGTGGCGAGTGTCTCGTTTTCATTGCGAATGACTCATACTTCTACCAAACTGCAGATGCCGAAGCGAGGCCAAAGCGATCATCTGGCAGAAGTTTGTCCAGAAGATTCAGAATTGAGTCGGTCCCCACGGCGACATCGTTCACGATGAGACCCGTTTCATCAATCAGGTAGGCGATAGGCGTGGCGAACATGGCGTAGCGGCGCGAGATTTCCCATTGCTGCTGCAACACGATGGGAAACGTCAACTCGTGTTCCTTCACCTTCGCGCGATTTTCCTTTGGGTCGCCGCGGCTGATCATCGCTACGTCCACGGCGGGCAAGGTCTCTCCCTCTCCTGGGGGAGAGGGCTGAGGTGAGGGCGAGCCGGTTCTCATGCTGCTCCTCCGATGAAACTTCTCCAACTCGGGCGCCAGTTCGTTGCACGGGCCGCAGTGCGGGTCGGAAAAGACCAGCAACACACGATGACCGCGCAGTGCGCTCAAGGTGAGATGGCCACGACCGTCCAATCGCGGCAGACGAAAGTCGGGCGCGGGCGTTCCGGCTTTCAGTCCATCGCGTTTGACCCTGCTTTTCGCCAGTGAGCGATTCTTGAATCGAGAGGTGCGACCATTGTCATCCTCGGCGGCTGGAGTAGCGACGGGTTCATCGCTGTCGTCACCGAATTCCCACTCATTGAGTCGATTTTCCAGCTCCTCAACGCGCAACAGTAACCGGCCATTTTGCCGGAGCA
>CAZYYS010000042.1:0-2030 GCA_964651015.1 uncultured Verrucomicrobiota bacterium | reverse complement strand
GGGTAAGATTTGAAAAGAGATTCATGGAAACCGTGGTTTGCCGGGTCCGCAGCCGAGTCCGCTGCTGCAGATGTCTTTACAAGCGGCGTAATTGGGGTGGTCATGAGGGAGGTACGTCTTGCAACCTCGGCAGCAACAGTAATTCACGGAGGGATCACACCATTGGGGAACCGCCTTCGCTTTGTTCGCCACCCCGAAACAGGCCAGCGCCATGCCGGCGAGGCCGAGGCCAAATCTCCTTAGAGCTACCCGCCGCGTGCCCGCTTGGGCCAGGCCCTTGGTAAGTTCATCGAATTGGTTGTTCATACGTTCGCTTTCGTTATGTTTGTTTGTTGTCTTGTTTATGAATTGCAGCAACAGCCCAAGGGCCCGAATTTGTGTGGCAGTGATGGATTCGGGTTCGCCTCCGGAATTCGTTTGGCTTTAGGGCACAGAACGAACGCGCCAGAAGTTGTTTGTGCCGGGCGCTGGCGTGTTGGTGAACGTCAGCACACCGCTGACCGTCATGGTATTGGTTTCTTGGCCAACCCAATTGATGGGCGACGCCAAGTCAAAGGCGTGATCGAGCGCGTAGTTGGTGGCTGGATAACCGACATAGGATAACTGCATTGCGCCCCCGGAGATCAGTGTGCCTGTAAGCCGGTTGTAGCCGGGCGCGTCACCCAAGACCGCCCGAGCCGCGTAAGCCGAAACCTTCCCACCTGCCGTCTCGAACTGGCCCCCCGCATAAAGGCTGCTACCCGACACCGCCAGTGCGGACACACCGTTGTTCATCCCCGAGCCGAGAGCGCTCCAACTGCTCCCATTCCATTTGGCAATGTAGTTGGCCGGGCTTCCGCCCGCCGTCGTGAACCTGCCTCCCGCATACAGGTCGCTGCCCGACATTGCGAGTGCATTTACGGAGAGGTCTGCAGGGCCAAATCCACCCATTCCGGAGCCCAGTGCGGTCCAACTGCTCCCGTCCCATTTGGCAATCCGAATGGCCGACACCCCGCCCGCCTTCGTGAAGCCACCCCCCACATACAGGTCGCTGCCCGAGACTGCCAACGCAACCACAACCCAATCCGTCCCCGAGCCCAGTGCGCTCCAACTGCTGCCGTCCCATTTGGCAATGTATTTTGCCGGGCTTCCACCCGCCGTCGTGAAATATCCCCCCGCATACAGGTCGCTGCCCGACACCGCTAGCGCATACACCGGGCCGTTGATCCCCGAGCCGAGAGCGCTCCAACTACTCCCGTTCCATTTGGCAATGTTGTTGGCCGACACTCCACCTGCAGTTGTGAAACCACCACCCGCATACAGGTCGCTGCCCGAGACTGCCAACGCAAGCACAAAGGCGGAGGAATAAGGTGGAGGAGCATCGCTTATCCCCGAGCCCAGCGCACTCCAACTGTTCCCGTTCCACTGGGCGACGCAATTGGCCGACACCCCGCCCGCCGTCGTGAACAAGCCTCCCGCATACAGGTCGCCACCCGACAACGCCAATGCCCGGACGCCATCGTCCATCCCCGAGCCCAGCGCGCTCCAACTGCTCCCGTTCCATCTGGCGATGTTTGTTCCCGACACCCCGCCCGCCGTCGTGAAATAGCCCCCGGCATACAGGCCGCCGCCCAACACCGCCAGCGCTTCCACAAGAGCGTAGTCCCCCCCCATCCCCGCCCCCCCCAGTGCGCTCCAACTGCTCCCGTTCCATTTGGCAATGGAATCGGCTGGGTTCCCGTCTGCCGTTGTGAAATAGCCCCCAGCGAACAATACGTTGCCTGACCCTGCTAGCGCATAAACAGAGGGGCAACAAATGTGACTCATCCCGGAGCCGAGCGCGCTCCAACTGCTCCCGTTCCATTTGGCAATGTAGTTGGCCGACACCCCGCCCGCCGTCGAGAAAGCGCCCCCCGCATACAAGTTGCTGCCCGACACTGCGAGCGCACGCACAGGGTTATCCGTCGCCGAGCCCAGCGCACTCCAATTGTTCCCGTTCCATTTGGCAATGTAATTGGCTGGGCTCCCGTCTGCCGTCGCGAACTGGCCCT
>CAZYYS010000041.1:0-23572 GCA_964651015.1 uncultured Verrucomicrobiota bacterium | reverse complement strand
AAATATTGTGCGCATGATCATCCGCCGCCGTGGCGATGTGCGTGTAACAAAACTTTGTCGGCGATTGGAAGCCGAAGAACAAGCACATGTCGCGGTGGCCATATTCCTTTCCGGTTTGGAGAAGTTCTGCCTCGAGGACGAAATCGCCAAAGACCTTATCCGCGATGAGTGCAATATTGACCGGCGAACGAACGGCGGGCCGGTAGTTGCTTTGGGAGGCCAATTCGAGGGCGGAACCATTTTCGGCTTTGGACAACTTCCAGGCTCTTGGGTCGCTCAGAGCAAAGTCCTTAAACGCGGATGGCTGATTGAAGCTTTGTTCGTAAAGCAGTTTGTAGCCGTCGGGTAGCCTTGGAAACTTGTCTGCCGAGTAGCCGGTAAGAACAAAGCCAGCGGCAACCACCCAAGGCAGGAAGTCGCGGAAAAACATTCTTCCAGCTCCCTGAAAACGCTAGGTGGTGATTTCCGGGACGACAAAAGGTTTCCGATACTTGCGAGTGAGCAGTTCGTCCGCCTTGCCGTTTCCGATGAATTGTTCGGTTTGTGGATCCATTTTCAACACCGGGCCAAGCGTGGCGCGCGTCTGATTGAGGTCCACACCGTTCGCGGCGAGATGTTCCTCCATGCGCGCGACGGCTTCCCACGCGGCGGGCAGGCTCTTGAGGGCTTCGCGGATTTCATCCGGCGAACTCTGCTTCCCGAGACGGTAGGAAATGTTCCCGGTGTGGCAGAGAGCACTCGAGAGATGCCCCTCCAGAATATCGGCGTACAGGTCGGAGACTTTGCGGCTGCGAACGGCCTTGATCAAGTTGCCATAGTGGCTCTCGGCGCCTTTGAACCTGACGACCTCCTTGCCGGCCTTGTCATAGGCAATTGCGCTGTTGTAATTGGGCACATGAACGAGCCCGCCTTCGCAATGAATGTTGACACAGACACTCCCCCCGATGTTCGGTGGGAACACATCCATTTTCGATGAACCTGTCTTCTCCGGGAGGCCGCGAACCTCGAAGATCAATGGAGCCTTTGGATAATCGTGAAATACGACCTGTGTGTTTGGTGTTTCTCCGTCATCCACATAACCCAGTCGCCCGCCCACGCTCAACACGCGCGGTGACAGCGCATTTTCGCCGGTGAACCAACGGGCAATATCCATCTGGTGGATGCCTTGATTGCCCAGGTCGCCGGCGCCGTAGGCCCAGAACCAGTGCCAGTCATAATGGACGGGACCGAACTTGGGATTGTTACGACGCGGCGGATCCAGCGGCGCCGGGCCGCACCAGAGATCATAGTCAATGTAGTCAGGTACCTTCTGCGGTCCCTCGGTCTTACCGATGCTCCCGCGCGGCTTGTAACACTGACCGCGGGCGATAAGGATTTTTCCCAGGTTGCCGGCATTGACCCACTCGACCATCTTCGCGATGCCTTCACGGCTGGAGCGGCTTTGCGTCCCGGTCTGGCACATTTTATTGTATTTGCGCGCGGCTTTGACGATCTGCCGGCCCTCCCAAACATTGTGTGAAACCGGCTTTTCGACGTAAACGTCCTTGCCTGCCTGCATGGACCAGATCGCGGCCAAAGCGTGCCAGTGATTCGGTGTGGCGATGGAGATGACATCAACATCCTTGTTTTCAAGCAGCTTGCGGATGTCCACGTAACTCTGAACGGGTTTGCCGGCGTCGGCGCAATTCTTCGCTTCCCGTTCCAAAATATGCTTGTCCACGTCACAGAGTGCCACGACGCGCACGCCCGGGAGTTCGCTGAAACCCTTAATATGGTCCTTGCCGCGACCGCCAAAGCCCACGACCGCCACGCGGATGTCTTCGTTCGCGCCGCGTATGCGCGAGTGAACGGAGGAACTCGTGCTCTTGCATCCGATAATCGGCAGCAGGCCGAAGGACGCAGAAGCAAGAGCAGATGTTTTGATAAAGCTGCGGCGATTAACATTTTTCATAAGGCTCATAGATCATGTGACGGGAAAACTTAATGGCGGTCGTAGTTCTTTCAACCCTCTATTCGGCAGCGTATTTCTTGAACAACTCGGCGATATCAGCTTGTTTTTCGTCGCCTTCGTGGAAAACAAATCGATAACGATAGGTCACACTCTTGCCAGCGGGGATGATGAAGTTTCCCGTGCCGGCCGGTTTCTTTTCGAAATCATGCACGCCGTACGGATTGGCGGCGAACAACCCGTAATCGCGCACATGCCACCAAGTCGGATACTGCGGGTTCTTGGGGTGATCGAACATGGCGACGCCGACGAGCTTGTCACTAACGGGGCCGTAGTAATCACACCAGGCGGCGCGTTTTCCCCAAGTCTCCCCGTCCCGAATGCCTTCACTGTTGACGATGTGACCCTGACCCTGCTTTCCTTTTGGCTGCGCCAACCGCATCGTTTCAGCCAGCCGGATTGCCATGGTGCCCTCCTTGGTGTCGCCCATAATGAGTTCGCCGTTTGAGGCGTGGATCGTGACATCGTAGTCGATGAACCTCAGGTTGGCGTTTCCCGAAAAGCGAATTGTCTGGTCGGCTGTGGCAACCACCGTGCCGTCCTTGGCGACCCATTTGTTTTGCGAACGAATGACACCGAATTTTTTACCCGAACTGATTTCGAGAAATTTTTCGTGAACTGTTTTGCCGGCCTTGCTGCTTTCCGACCAGAAATCCTGGCCGTTGACACTGCCGTGCGCGTACCAAAGCGAACGGTGATGCGGGTGGTCACGCTCCTCATTCTCGGCCTCCTTCATCGGCCAGTTGCGGGTCATCTTGACCTCCCCGATCCCGATAATCGGATAAAGGAATGGGCGCGAGACATCCTTGAAATGGTATTCTGTGAAAAGCTTCCCACCAATTTCGACGCGGATTTTGCCGTCCAGTTCGGTGAGTGTGACCGCCTCTTTCTCTGATGTTGCGGAGGATTTTTCCGGTGCTGTTGCGCAACCGCTCGCCAATGAAAGCAAAACGCCAAGTTGAACAATTCTGTGGAACATAACGGGCGAAATACTAGGACAGGGCAGGGGGCGGTCAACCAAAAATGCGGCGTTATTTCAACCGATGGCAGTGAAAGTGCAAAATAGCTTCAAATGTTTTTCAGTTTCGGGCATCTATGCTTATGTGCGACCATGGGAAAATTTATTTGCGGCGGTTTTTTTGACCATCGCCTTGTCGGCTGAGGCGGCCACGACTGAGGCACGCCTGATTCTGTCGGCAGAAACGGCGCGCCCAGGCGATACGGTGATGGCCGGAGTCCAGCTCAAGATGTCGCCGGGCTGGCACACGTACTGGAGGAATCCCGGTGGGCCCGGTATCGCCACGTCCATTAACTGGCAACTGCCGCCTGGCGTCAGTGCCGGAGGGATTCAGTGGCCGCTCCCGGAAAAGCTCACCGCCTCCAACGAAACGAGTTACGCCTACAGCAAGGAAGTTGTTCTGCCGATGCTTCTCAAACTCGCCCCGGATTTGAAGCCGGGAAAGCTTGAACTCAAAGGCGAAGTCTCCTGGCTCGAATGCAAAACGATATGCGTTCGCGGGAATGCGAGCGTCTCGGCCAAACTGCAACTCGGTGATGAAACCAAGCCCTCGCCCGACGCCGGGTTGATTGAGAGTTGGATTGGAAAGGTGCCGCAAGCTGCGCCTGCCAGCTCTGTGAAGCTTTCATGGGAGCAAGTCATCAGCAGCGATTCCCGACCTTTGCTGATTGAATGGTCGATTGTTTCAAACGGCAAACCAGCCGACTTCCTGCCGTACGCGGATGATGCGTTTGAAGTGTCGCCCGCCACGGAAGTCATTTCTCTTGAACCCGACAAAGTCCGCTTGAGGAAAGTGGTAAAAAAAACAGAGGGCAGTTGGCCAAAACAGATCGCGGGTGTGTTGAGCATTGGCACGGGCGAGTCGGCGCTAGGATATGAGGTCAATTTACCGGTTGCTGAATCGTCTGTCGGCGAAGTCGCGGTCCAAGCGCAGACCCAATCGCTTTGGCGGATGTTGCTATACGCATTCATCGGCGGACTGATTCTCAACATCATGCCCTGCGTGTTGCCGGTCATTGCATTGAAGATTCTCGGCTTTGTCAGTCAGGCGAAGGATCACCCGCGCCAAGTTCGCAAACTAGGGCTGATCTATGCAGCCGGGGTTTTGGTTTCGTTTCTTGCGCTGGCAGTGGGAGTGCTGGTGATCAAGGCCGGTGGGCACAAGGCTGGCTGGGGCATGCAATTCAGCAATCCACAGTTCATCGTTGCGCTCACCGTGCTCGTGACGCTCGTGGCGTTGAACCTTTTTGGCGTGTTTGAAGTTACCCTGAACGGACGGGTGATGGGAGCCGCAGGAAACCTTGCGTCGAAACACGGCGCGTCGGGTGCGTTCTTCAATGGAGTTCTGGCGACCATCCTTGCTACGCCATGCACAGCGCCGTTTCTCGGAGCGGCGCTCGGTTTTGCGTTTGTGCAATCAGCAGCGATCATCCTTTTGATGTTTCTGACCATCGGTGTAGGGCTGGCCGCGCCTTACGTGGTGTTGAGCTGGCAGCCAGCATGGTTGAGATTTCTGCCAAAACCGGGCGCGTGGATGGAGAATTTCAAGATTGCGATGGGTTTCCCCATGCTCGGCACGTCGGTCTGGCTTTTCAGTTTGACGACGACCTTTTACGGCGAACGGTCGTGGTGGCTCGGTGTTTTCCTGGTTTTTGTCGGTGCATCGGCCTGGATTTTCGGCGCGTTTGTTCAGCGTGGCCGTGCAAGACGTCCGCTGGCCGTTCTGTTCGTCTTGCTTTTGCTCGCAGTCGGCTACGGATGGGCCTTGGACTCCAAGTTACGGTGGCGTTCACCCGATGCGGGTTCCAAAGGTGAGAATGTGTTGCGACACGCGCCCGAAGGTTACGCGTGGCAACGTTGGAGTGCTGAGGCCGTGGTCAAAGCGCGAGCCGAAGGTCGTCCAGTAGTAGTGGATTTCACCGCCAAGTGGTGTTTGACTTGCAACATCACGGTGAAGCCGGCGTTTGAAACAAAGCGCGTGATCAACAAGCTTAAGGAGATCAACGCAGCCGCCTTACTGGCCGATTACACTCTGTATCCACCGGACATTGGGGAAGAACTCGCTCGATTCGATCGGGCTGGTGTGCCTTTAGTCTTGGTCTATCCGCGCGACGCGAGCAAAGCACCGTTGGTGCTTCCCGAACCGCTGTCACCAAGTTCTTCGCACTACAGCGGAGTTATTTTGGACGCATTAGACAATGCGACAAAGTGAAGACGCACCGGATTATTGGAGTAACAACTTCCACAGGTGGGCGGCCAAAATTGAACTTGCAGTCAAGGACGCGTCAGTTAGAGTCCTCTTCACATTCATGCTGGATGGTAACCCACCGTGGTCGGTGGTTTTTTATTTTGCTGAAATCAGAAGCGCAGACTCATTGTGAAAATCTTTAGCGGCTCCTCCAATCCACCCCTGGCCCGGGCGATTTGCGAATACATTGGCGTCGAGTTGGGCAAATGCACCATCAGTGCTTTTCCCGACGGTGAAACATTTGTCAAGATCGAGGAGAATGTGCGTGGCGAGGACGTATTCGTGGTTCAGTCCAGCAGCCCTCCGACCAATCAGCATCTCATGGAGATGTTCATCATGATGGATGCGTTACGGCGCGCCAGCGCGACGCGCATCACGGCGGTGCTCCCGTTTTACGGTTACGCCCGACAGGACCGCAAAGATCAGCCGCGGGTGCCGATCACGGCCAAGCTGGTGGCGAACCTGTTGGTGGCCGCGGGTGCAAACCGGATCCTAACGATGGACTTGCACGCCCAGCAGATTCAGGGGTTCTTCGACATCCCAGTCGATCACCTTTACGCCGCACCCGTGATGTACGATTACCTCAGAAGGAAGAACCTGGAAAACCTGGTAGTGGTCAGTCCTGATGTCGGCGGTCTGAAGATGGCACACGCCTATTCGCAGGTTCTCGAAAGCGGCTTGGCGATCGTGGCCAAGCGGCGCAAGAGTGCGGCGGAAGTCGAATCCATGGCGGTCATCGGCGAAATTCGCGGCAAAAACGTGCTGATGGTGGATGATTTGACGGAGACAGCGGGGACGTTGACGGCTGCTTCTGTCCTGCTCAAACGAAAGGGAGCCAAGCAGATTTTGGCCTGCGTTTCCCACGCGATTTTGAACGATTTAGGCATCGAAAGATTGCGTAAATCTAATATTGACGAACTTATTACCACTGATACTGTCATCCGCCCTGCGATTGACAGGATCAAAGTAACCACGCTGTCGGTGGCGGGTTTGTTGGGCGAAGCGATCAAACGGATCAATAGTAATTCCTCGGTAACTTCGCTCTTTGAATTCAAAGGCGGGCGTACCAGCTAGTGGTAAGCGTGCCGTAGAACAGTTAATTGAATCATGAAATCAGTATTGTTGAATGCGTTTCCCCGGACACAAGTGCGGCGGGGCGGTGTCAAAAAGTTGCGTGCGACCGGACGCGTCCCGGCCGTGATTTATGGCCGTAGCAAGCAACCTCAGAATTTGGAAGTCAACACCAAGGAACTCGACAACCTGATCCATCACTCGGTTTCAGAGAACCTGTTGGTGGACCTCGCGATCAAAGACGACGCCCGCCCCCAGCGTCTGGCGTTGGTGCAGGAGGTCCAACATCACGCGTTGAGCGGTGAGGTGCTGCATATCGATTTTCACGAAGTTGCCGAGGACGAAAAAGTCACGATCATGGTGCCGGTGGAAACCGTTGGCGAAGCCGTTGGCGTCAAGACCGGTGGCGGTGTTTTGGAGCACGTGCTGTTCAAACTAAAAGTGCGCGCTCTGCCAAAGGATTTGCCGGAGTTTATCCAGGTTGACGTTACCAAACTTGAAATCGGCCAGTCCATTCACATCGGTGAGATTCAACCGCCTCCCGGCACTGAAATTTTGGGTGAGAAGCATATTTCGGTAATCTCGGTGGCAGAGCCGATCAGTGAAGCCCAGGAAGCGGCGGAAGCGGAAGCAGCGGCTGCGGCGGTGCCGGGTGAAGTCGAGATGATCAAAGAGAAGAAGGACGAGGAAGGCGCGGCCGCAGCGCCGGCAGCGAAAGCGGGTGCAAAACCGGGCGAGAAAGTTGCGGAGAAGGGTGCAGAAAAAGCGCCGGAAAAGGCTGCCGATAAGGGCGCCGAGAAAAAGGCCGAGAAGAAAAAGTAGTCGGGCGCAGGTTTGGGTAGACCTGCATGGAGAATCTGCATGTCATTGTGGGCTTGGGAAATCCGGGCGACGACTACGTTGGGACGCGACACAACGCCGGTTTTCTTTTGGTCGAGTCGCTGGCCAACCGGTGGCAGGCGAAGTGGACGAAGGCAAAAAAGTTCGAGTCACTTTTCGCGCGAACCGAATGGAACGGTCGGCAGTTGGTCTTGTGCCAACCGCAGACCTATATGAATGCCAGTGGCCAGGCGGTGGACGCTCTTTTGAGCTATTACCAGGTGCCGTTCGAGCGGCTGATGGTGGTGGTGGACGATGCCGATCTGCCGTTGGGCGAAATCCGGTTGCGGGCGCGCGGCAGCAGTGGCGGGCATCATGGGTTGGAATCGATTGAGCAGCAGTTGGGCTCGCGGGATTTTGCGCGACTGCGCATCGGTATTGGCCGAACGGCGAGCGACGTGCGGCAGATTACCAACCATGTGCTGGGAAAATTTGGCGCGAAGGAAACCAGGTTGTTGGGAAAAATTTTAACGCGGGCAGCCGACCAGGTGGAATGCTGGTTGACCTTCGGCATCGAGAAAGCAATGAACCAATTTAATGGAGTCGTCAGTGACTCCGCGCAATAACAAAGGGAAAAACTGAGTGAAAAAATACGAAGGCTTGTTCATCCTCAACACTGCAGGAAAAGAGGAGAGCATCAAGGAAACAATTGATAAAATCTCCGCCGAGATCGAATCAGCAGGTTGCAAAGTGGAAACGGTGCAAAAGATGGAGAAAAAAAACTTCTCGCGCGTGGCCGACAAGAAACATAGCTCCGGATTTTACGTAAATGTCATTTTTGGAGGACAACCCGCCGCGGTGAAACAGCTGAAAAATCGTTTTACCTTGAACAATGACGTTTTCCGGGTTTTGATCTCGGTGGCGCCAGCAACCAAACCGGCGACCAAAGCCGCAAACTAGTTTGACTCATGGCCAACTTCAACAAAGTCATTCTGGCTGGAAACCTGACCCGCGATCCGGAATTGCGTTACACACCCAAGGGCACGGCTGTCGCCAAGATTGGGCTGGCGATCAATCGGAATTGGAGAACTGAAACCGGCGAGCAAAAAGAAGAAGTGACCTTCGTTGATGTTGATGCGTTTGGAAAAACCGCTGAAACCATCGGCCAATACTTCAAGAAAGGGCGGCCAATTCTGATTGAAGGCCGACTGCGGTACGAAACCTGGGAGGACAAGCAATCCAACCAAAAGCGCAGCAAGCTCGGTGTCGTCATGGAGAACTTTCAATTCATGGACTCAAACCGTGCGGAGGGTGGCGGTGACGCCCCGCGAAGTCGCCCGGCTCCGCCAGCAAGAGCAGAAGGCAGCTCATCGGACGCCCCGCCGCCGGAGGACGACGACGTTCCATTCTAGCCGAGACATTTCCAGAGATTGTTCCCGGATGTGACAGTCTTTCAGCAGCAACTTATAACACTTAATCCAATACTTTTTACAATGGCAAAAACTGAAGTCATCCTCACGCATAACATCATTGGCCTTGGCGGCGAGTCCGATCAGGTGAAAGTTGCCGCCGGCTATGCCCGCAACTACTTGTTTCCGCACGGTCTGGCTATTCCTTTGACTGGCGCCAACAAGCGCCGCCTTGAGTCGCTCAAACAGCGTCGTGCCGAACGCGAAGCCAACGAACTCAACACCATGACCGAGTTGGCCCGGAGCCTGTCGAAACTTACCGCGGTGGTCGCGGTCAAAACTGGCGAGGACGGAAAAATGTTCGGCTCGGTCACCGCCGGCACCATCACCGACCAGCTCAAGCATCAGTTTGACGTTGCATTGGACAAGAGAAAAGTTCATCTCGAACATCCGATTCGCACGCTCGGCGATCACGAAGTTGAACTTCGCCTGCATGCTGATGTGATGATGAAACTCAAGGTGCGCGTAGAGAGCACTACGCCCGTGGAAACCCCGGCAACCCCGGCGAAGGTGGAAGAGAAAACTGAAAAGCGCGGCCGCCGTCCTGAAAAGCCCTTGCGCCCCGAAAGCACGGAACGCGCTACGCAACCGGAGGCCGCTCAGAAGCCCGTACCAGCCGAGCGGAAACCGCGCACCCCAAAAGCCTAAACGGGAAAAGCAATGCCGGCCGGGTCCTTACGGTAGATGGCGCAAGTCACCTGATGCACTTGGGCATCGCGATGCTGAATTAATCTTTGCCTTAAGCTGGGATAATGAGGGGACGGTTCCAAGTTGCCTCTCGTCTTCCTTGATTTTCTGAGTTGAATAAACGTCGAAGAGGCGTTACAGTTCGTCCTCGTGAGCGAAGTGGATAACAGGATCATTACCTTATTGCTGTTGTCTTTGTTGGTTCTGGTGTTGACGTGTGGAGCGGCACTGGTCTTTTTGGTTATCCATTGGAGGCGACAAGTTGGCATCGAGCGGCCAGCAAGAATCACTAGCCGCGACCGTTACTCTGCTCGATTTAACTTCCGCTCTTCATTTTCGAACCGGCCGTATTGCTGGCTTGCCATCAAAAGCCGCAATACACAGGCGGTGCAGGCCGCGCTCGGCTTGAACAACCCCCGGCGTTGTTCTTGGGCAGAGGGCTTGGCGGTTGCCAGCGAAAAAAAGTTCTTCATTTCTCCGCCGGTCGATGGGTGGGTTCTGGTCATCGGTTCGGCATTGCCTGATCCGGCTGACGACGTGGACGCCTGTTACCGCTTTGTGCTGGATTTGAGCCGGCAACTCGGTCATGTTCAATTCTTCAGCGCCAGTCGAATCCTCAACAACCATGCGTGGGTAAAAGTGGAGACCGGTCGGGTGCTGCGCGCTTATGCCTGGGCGGGAAAGACCCTTTGGAAACAAGGGCTGAAAACCACGGCAGAAACCGAATTGGGTCTAAAGTGCTTTGATTATCTTGAAGCCGCCGAACACAGTTTCTTCGAACTACCGGAAACCGTCATTGCCAACGTGGAGAAGGTTCCACTCTTGGCCGCCCGCTGGAGCATCGACCCCGCCAGCATCGAAGAACGATTCTTCAAACAGGCCCGAGGTATCGCCGGGGAACCGTCTCGTTTCAAGAGATTTTGAGCCTTGCGCCGGGAGGCCGCTTTGCTGCAAAGTTCGGCAAAGTCATTCCGTAGCTGGTTGATATGTCATTAGAACTTGCACTCCAAAAGGCGCCCAAGGAAATTGTGCTGAAGGATGGTGTGAAGTGTAAACTGCGCCCTCTCCGTAAAGACGACGAACAGGTCTTCCACGAGTTCTTTCTGGCGGTGCCCGCCCAGGAGCGGATGTTCATCAAACACCGGGTCACCGAACGCAGCGTAATCCGTGATTGGTGTCAGAATATTGACTTGGGCCGCAACCTGCCCCTCCTGGCCGTGAACGATGGGCAGATCGTGGGAGACGCTACGTTGCATCAACAACTGGGGGGATGGAAGCGACACATTGCGCGCATCAGTGTGCTCGTGCATCCCAAGTTTCGCGGGCGCGGATTGGCGAAGGCATTAGTGTCCGCGTTGGTGGAAATCGCTCGTGACGCTGGCCTGCAAAAGCTGGAAGCCGAATTCATCGGCGAACAGGAGGCGGCCATCAAAATGTTTGCCTTGCTCGGATTTAGCAACCTGCTCCGGCTGGAGGATTACGTCCTCGACATGCAGGCCATTAAACACGACTACGTTTTGATGGGCCTCGACCTGACAACCGACGAAGAATACGCCGGGAGCGAGTAGGGAATTAAGCATCAGGAATGGCCGGACGGACACTTCAACTTCTATTTTCCCACTCTTAGTTTCATGCCTCCCGAAGTCTGCCCCAACTGTGGCGCGGACGTGCCGCGTAACGCGAAGGCCTGCCCGGAATGTGGCTCGGATGAAAAAACGGGCTGGTCGGAGGAGGCGGAGGTTAGCCATTTGGGATTACCCGATGATTCCTTCGACTACGACGAGTTTGCCGAGAAAGAATTCGGCGCGAAAAAACCGATTCCATACGGCGTTCATTGGTTCTGGTGGTTGGTCGGCTTGATTCTGCTGGCAGTGCTTGGCGCGATGTGGTTCAAATGGTTTTGAGCAAATGAACTCTTACCCCACTGGCAGCCTAAAGTGTTCCCTCTGGCTAGCAGTTCTTGCGTGCGCTCTGGTCTGTGAATCGGCTGCTTCTTGTGATTGGCCGCAGATTCTCGGCCCCACACGCAACGGCGTATATGTCGGCAACGATCTGGCCGGTGCATGGCCCAAGGAAGGGCCGCCCGTTGTTTGGCAGAAACCAATCGGCCGTGGCTTTGGTGGGCCAGCGGTTGCATCTGGCAAGGTGATTCTTTTTCATCGGCTCGACGACAAGGAGACCGTCGAATGTCTTGATGCCAAAACCGGCAAACAACTTTGGACCTTCGGCTACCCCACAAACTATCGTGACGAGTTCAATTTCGACGATGGCCCGCGCGCCGTGCCGGCCATTGCAGCCGGGCGGGTTTACACCTTCGGTGCGGAAGGCGTGTTGCACTGCCTTGATTTCGTCACCGGCAAGAAAATCTGGAGCGTCGATACCAAGACTGAGTTCAAGGCGGGCAAAGGCTATTTCGGTATGGCTTGTTCGCCGTTGGTGGAAGGTAACGCTGTCTTGTTGAACATCGGCGGCGCCAACGGCGCCGGCATTGTGGCCTTCGACAAGGCCACGGGCAAGCCGCTGTGGAAGGCGACCGACGACGAAGCCAGCTACTCGTCGCCCGTTGCCGCGACCATCAATGGCCGGCGGCACGTATTCGTGTTCACGCGGGCGGGTTTGGTGGCGATCGAGCCGCAGGCTGGCAAGGTGGAATTCCAATTTCCGTGGCGCGCCAAATACGCCACGTCAGTCAATGCCGCCACACCACTGATTGTCGACGATCTCCTGTTTCTCTCTGCAAGTTATGAAACCGGCGCCGTTCTCCTCCGGGTCAAAGAGGGCCGCGTTGAGAAAATCTGGTCAGGCGATGACTTGCTTTCCAATCAGTACGCCACCAGCGTTTATCGGGACGGTTTTCTTTACGGGTTTGACGGGCGTGCCGATCCGGGTTTTCAACCGCCGCCGAGCCTGCGCTGTGTGGAACTCAAAACTGGCAAAGTGGGCTGGAGTAAAACCGGTTTGGGTGCGGGAACTGTCATTTTGGCGGGTGGCGATTTGTTGGTGCTCTCGGACAACGGACAATTGATTCGAGTCGCCGCCCAGCCGGATGAATACAAGGAAACCGGTCGCGCTCAACTCTTCCCCGCCGGCATGCGCGCTTTCCCGGCGCTGGCCGAAGGCTTTCTTTACGCGCGGAGCAAGGACAAGCTATTTTGTGTCGATTTGCGGAAACACAAATAGTTTGTATCAAGTCCGCAAAAGTGGTTTCTCTTGAGCTGCGTTCATGAGCGATAAAACCAACTCCGCCGCAAACCCCACCACCACTAAATCTTCCACTTCACGGCTCATGTCGGTCGATGCGCTGCGCGGTTTCGACATGTTTTGGATCGTCGGCGCCGGGTCGCTTGTCGGCGCGCTCCACCAGGTCAGCAAAACCGGCCCGGTCAATTTCCTGGCCACGCAACTGGAACATGTCGAATGGCAGGGTTTCCGTTTCTACGATCTGATATTTCCGCTCTTTGTGTTCATCGTTGGCGTTTCAATGGTTTTTTCTCTCTCCAAGACCATTGCACAGGTTGGGCGCGCGGCCGCGCTGGCGCGTGTTTTCCGCCGGAGCATCCTGATGTTCATTCTGGCGCTGTTTTATTCCGGTGGGTTCTCCAACGAATGGCCCAACATTCGTCTGCTTGGCGTGTTGAACCGGATTGCGCTGTGTTATTTTTTCGCGGGATTGATTTTCTGTTTTTGCCGCCCGCGCCAGATCGTTGCGATCTGCATCGGCTTGTTGCTCGGTTACTGGGCGTTGATGGCTTGGGTGCCCATTCGCGACATCCAACTGGAAAAGGCCAGCCTCGAAAAGCTGGCTGAGCGACGGGGAACGACCAATGTGACGGAACTCTTTTATCAAACGACCAACACGATCACCGGCAAATATGCTCCGGGCTTGAACCTGGCCAATCACCTCGACTTCCAATATCTTCCCGGCCGTCGCTGGGACACTTACTACGATCCGGAAGGCTATCTGAGCACTTTGCCCGCGATTGCCACCTGCTTGTTGGGAGTCTTTGCCGGTTTCCTGTTGATGAACCAATCCCTTCCCGACACGAAAAAGGTCACCTACCTGCTCGTGGCGGGTATGATCGGCGTGGGGCTCGGCTGGCTGTGGGGCACGCAGTTTCCAGTCGTCAAAAAGATTTGGACCTCGTCGTATGTTCTGGTGGCCGGTGGTTACAGCGCGATTCTGCTGGGCACATTCTATCTGATTGTTGATGTCTGGAAATTTCAAGCCTGGTGTCAACCGTTCGTCTGGATTGGGATGAACTCCATCACGATTTACATGGTCAACAACATCCTCGGCGGCTTTCGACGAATCGCCGAGCGTCTCGTTGGTGGAGACGTGAAGAACTTTCTAAACACAACGATCGGCCAAGGTTTTGGTGAATTGGTCGTGGCGCTGGTTGGCCTGTTGCTGGTCTTTTGGTTCGTGAACTTTCTCTACCGGAAAAAGATCTTTTTGCGGTTGTAGCTAACAATTCTAAATTAGCGCCATTGCCCCGTCAGCGTGAATGCCGCCCAAAAGTACGGATTGGGAAAATCTTTGGAGCGCAACAAGGACAACTGTGCTTCCCGCCAAGCCTTCGCGCGCGGTTCGCCGGAACGCCAGCGGCGCATGAATTCTGTCATCAACTGGCTGGTGGCTTTGTCACTCACCGGCCAATGACTCGCCAGCACGGTTTCCGCGCCGGCAATTCTGAAAGCCCGCCGCAAGGACATCACGCCTTCACCAATCTTCACTTCGCCGGAGCCGGAATCACAAGCGCTGAGGATGACCAGTTCCGTTCCCTGCAAGTTCAGCAGTGACGCCTCCAAGCCGGTGAGCAGGCCATCCTCAATATCCAAGGTAGGGCGCGTCACTCCGTGCGCGCCGTTCGTTGAAGACGGGGATGCGGCGGGCAGGACTGCCAGCCCTACCAAAGAATGAGTTTGTAAAATGATTCGCCCCTGCCAGTGCGATCCCGCAACGCACCAACGGATTCTCCCAATCGTTTTGTGAGGTAGGGACGCGCTGCCGCGCGTCAAAGCCGACCAGCAGGTCGGCCCTACCGGAGTTGGTGTGACGAAGTTCTTGGTCTGATAGAAAGAATCCATGCGTGGCCAGATGCAGCACGCGCGGTGAAACAACCGACTTCAACTCTGTCTCGCGTGCTTCTGCGCCCAAACGCAACGTCGCCTTCTCTCCCAGCAGCCTGGCAACATTTGTTGCCTCTACGGCTGAACCCGGCAGTGGTTTGAATTTCAGCCCGCGATAATCGCGGCTCAGGAAACGAGTAATGGGGAGCGCACGCGGCTCGCGTGCGGTGTCCGGCGACTCGCCGGACACATTCGTTTCATCACCTCTTATGGCCGTTCGTTGAGCGAGGAATGTGTTGGTGGGAGTTGTGGGCGAAGGGTGCCCAAGGCGGCGATTGCCGAGGCGGCCTCACTGGCCAGTGAGTTGGTCAAGCAACGGGGTTATCGCGGGCTGAATGATCATCATCGACGAAAACCTGCCCGAATGGGAGTCCTCGCAACTGCGTGATTGGGGCATCCGTGTCCGGGTGGTTGGATTGGAGGTCGCCCGCTTGGGCATCAAGGACGATCAGATCATTCCTTTGTTGCGTCGGCTACGGGGTGCAACTTTCTTCACTCTCGACGAAGACTTTTTCGATCGGCGGCTCTGCCACGCCCGTTATTGTCTGGTCTGGCTGGATATGGCGGCCAAGTTTTCCGCGCTCCACATCCGCCGTTTCCTGAAGCATCCCTCCTTCGACACGGAAGCGAAACGGATGCGCAAAGTGGTGCGCGTGCGTCCGAATGGCATCGAGTTCTGCGAGATGGTTGCCCGCGCTTCACGGTCCGTGGTGTGGCAAGACGAATGAGCGAGCCCAACCTCAAGGCTCTTCAAACCGGCGATGCTGATGCTTGGAACGCGGCGTTTGACTGGCTCTGGCCAACGGTTTTCGCGGTGGCGCAATTGAAGCTCCAGCCATATTTCCCAAACGAGGTTGAGGATGTGGCGATTGAAGCATTGGAGGAATTGGTGGAGAAGGTGCGCGTGATCAAATCCTCTGAGGAATTGAAGTCGCTGGCGGCAAGTATCGCGCATCATCGGGCGGTGAGTTTGTTGCGTGAACGGTTTGCCAAAAAAGCGCGGTGAAGGAAAAACGGAATCGTTGGACTCGCCGACGGATGATGAAGGCCATCCGCACGACCCGCCGTCGGAAAATTCTCCCCTTGCTGATTTTGAGCAAAGGGAACTGGCAGAACGACTCGGCCAGTCGCTCGCGGAACTCAAACCGCCGTTGGGTGAAATCCTTTCAGATTTCTTTCTTCACGGATTGGGTTATGAGGAGATTGCCAGGAAACGTGGTGTCGCGGTCGGCTCGGTGGGCGTTTATTTGAAGCGCGGGTTGGAGGCGATGCGGCGGATTTGGGGGGCGGGAGGAAAATAGTTGAAACAAACGAACCAGCATTTGCGATGAACTCAATGAATGACGAACGTTTTTTTGACCTGGCCATGAAGGTCATCGCCCGCCAGGCCACGGACGCGGAGCGCGCGGAACTCGACGCGTTGCTGGCGCGCGAGCCAGAGCTGCGCGCCGAGTTTGCGCGGCTACAGGCGGACGCGCGTGTGACGAAGGACGCACTGCCACTTGTGGATGCGACGCAGGCGACGACGAGCGAGCTTCCCGCCTATGCGCGGGGCCGGTTGCAAACAAAGGTGCGGCAGACGCTCGGGCGCCCAGCGGTGGAGAAAGAGCCGGATCGCTCTCTGGCGTGGGGCTGGCGCTGGGTGTTGGGTCTGGCGACGGCGACGGCCGTGGTCCTTTTGCTGCTTTTCCCGGTTCTTCGCACCACAACCGTGCCAATCATCCAGGTGGCGATGCTTGACATTGCGGGGAGCACGCGTGGCCAGGAATCGAACGATGTCGCGATTCTCCAACAGATTTGGACGGCAGCAGCTGTTCAAAATTTTTCAAAGGCCAGCGAAATGGAAGCATGGGAAAAGCACTGGCCCAGTGGCGGCAAGCAGCCGGTTTTCAAAGTCATTTATGATCGAGCCGCAGGGGAAATTCGCGTCTTGGGCCGCTGGAAGGGGAATCCATTCCAAAAGACTTTTCCGATAGACACCGACTTGGCAACCGCATTGAAACAAGCCGATGCTTTTATCCAAGAGCAAACGAAACGTTGAATCCGCCGCACGCGTTGCGTTTTCGAATATGGTAATTACCTTCCAAGCGGGGTTTTGTCTTGACCCGTGCCAAGTCGGACTTAATTCTAAAAGAAATCCAAAGGCGCATTATGAATAACCGATCCTTCTTGTTGATTGTCTCAGTCATTTCAATTGTCCTGTTGGTCTGTAGCGCGTCACAAGCGATGGCAGAGAAGACGAATTACCCAACCTTCGGAAAAATTGATCGCCTCGATCCGGCTTTTGACAAGCTGGTGCCGCCCGATGCCAAGCTCGAAAAACTCGCCGAGGGATTCGTTTGGTCGGAAGGGCCGGTCTGGATTCGCGATGGTGGCTACCTGGTGTTTTCCGACGTGCCCAAGAATACCGTCTTCAAATGGAAGGAAGGCGAGGGTGTCAGCGAGTTTCTGAAGCCGAGTGGTTACACCGGCAGCACGACTCGTGGCGGCGAGCCCGGCTCGAATGGCCTGACGGTGGATTCCCAAGGCCGGTTGGTATTGTGCGAGCATGGCGACCGGCGCGTGGCCCGGCTGGAGAAGGACCGCACCAAGACGACCTTGGCCGACAAGTATCTTGGCAAGCGTTTCAACAGCCCGAACGATCTCATCTATAAGTCCAACGGCGATCTTTACTTCACGGACCCGCCCTACGGTCTGGAAAAAGCCAACGATGACCCGAAAAAAGAACTTCCTTACAACGGCGTGTTCCGCCTTGCGAAGAATGGCCAGCTCACTCTTTTGACGCGCGAATTGAGCTATCCCAACGGCATCACTTTCTCGCCGGATGAGCAAACGCTTTATGTGGCGGTGTCCGACCCCAAACGCGCCATCTGGATGGCCTACGATGTGAAGCCGGACGGCACAATTGCCAATGGGCGGGTCTTTTTTGACGCGACCGCCAAAGTCAAAGAGGGGAACGGTTTGCCCGACGGATTGAAGGTGGACAAGGCCGGAAACGTTTTCGCGACCGGACCGAGTGGAGTTTTCGTTTTCTCTCCCGAAGGGAAACACCTCGGTACCATCGACACCGGCCAACCGACCGGCAATTGCGCTTGGGGCGATGATGGCTCGACGCTTTACATCATGGCAAACCATTACCTGAGCCGAATCAAGACGAGCACCGTGGGAAAGGGATTTTAGCCTTTTACCCATCCGCCATTTGCCGATGAAAGTTGCAGTTACTTTGACGCTTTTGACCGCGAGTGGCGTTTTCGCTCAAGCCAACTGGCCGCAGTTTCGGGGGGAGCAATCGCTCGGAGTCGCCACGAACAAGAATCTCCCGGTCGTCTGGGGCACGAACCAGAACGTGGCCTGGAAAACAACGATTCCCGGCTGGGGCTGGTCGTCCCCCATTATTTGGGGCGACAAGATCATTGTTACTTCCGTCATCAAAGACGGCGAGGTCGAGCAACCGAAAAAAGGACTCTACTTCGGCGGTGAAAGGCCGACCGCATCCACTAATCTGCACCATTGGATGGTTTATTGTTTTGATTGGCAGAACGGAAAGAAACTTTGGGAGAAGCAAGTCCACGAAGGCTCACCCAGCACTTCCATTCACCTGAAAAACACTTACGCCTCCGAAACGCCCGTGACCGACGGCGACCGGGTCTATGCCTACTTTGGCAACCTCGGCCTTTTCTGTCTCGATATGGGCGGCAAGGAACTGTGGTCGCAAAAGTTTGGTCACTTCAAGACGCGCTACGGCTGGGGAACGGCTGCCTCGCCGGTGTTGCATAAGGACCGCCTGTTCGTGGTCAATGACAACGAAGAGAAGTCGTTTCTCGTTGCGTTGAACAAGAAGACCGGCGAGCAATTCTGGCGAGTCGAACGCGACGAGAAAAGCAATTGGGCCACGCCGTTCGTCTGGGAAAATGAGAAGCGCACCGAACTGGTTGTGCCCGGCCGCAACAAAGTCCGTTCCTACGATCTCGATGGAAAAGTGCTCTGGGAATTCGGTGGCATGTCTTCCATCGTCATCCCCACGCCCTTCGCGAAATCCGGTTTGCTTTACGTGGGTTCTGGCTACGTCGGAGACAAGACGCGCCCGGTCTTTGCGATTCGTCCGGGCGCGTCCGGCGACATCAGCCTCAAAGACGGTGAAAGCAACGGCCACTACATAGCGTGGTATGAAAAGGCTGCGGCACCGTACAATCCCTCACCACTCGTTTACGGGGATTACTTTTATGTGCTGTTTGATTTCGGTTTTCTGAGTTGTCGTGATGCCAAAACCGGCAAGCAAATCTATGACAAACAGCGAATCAATCCCGATGGCAATACCGCGTTCACCGCTTCGCCTTGGGCCTACGACAATAAAATATTTTGCCTTAGTGAGGACGGCGACACGTTCGTGTTTCAAGCGGGCCCGGAGTACAAATTGACTGGCAAAAACAGTCTCGGCGAAATGTGCATGGCCACGCCAGCCATTGCGCGGGACAGTTTGATTATTCGCACCGCCTCGAAGCTCTATCGGATTCAGAATACCGGAGTGAAGGAGTAACCATGAGCAAGATTCCCCACACATTTGGTGATCGCAGGCGAGCGCGAGCATTCACTCTGATTGAACTGCTGGTTGTCATTGCCATCATCGCGATCCTTGCCGGCTTGCTCCTGCCCGCATTGAGCAAGGCAAAATCAAAAGCTATTCGCACGGCTTGCTTGTCCAACATCAAAAGCCAGGCGGCTGCCTTCTTGATGTATGCCGACGATTACAAAGGCATCTTTCCCACCGCCGACAAGACCACTCGGTACCCTCCACCTGCCGGCCCGATTTATGTGATGAGCAGCAATCAGGCGATCGTGCTTATCTCGTACGGCCTGGCCAGCGCCAAGTTCACCACGGGGACAAAAGTGGCGGACGAAAAGCCGCTCACCGTCTGGAAATGTCCGGCGCGTCCCGACTTGCCGCGGTTTTTTCTGGATGAAGGATTGTTCCACGTCGATCACTTCATCATTCTGACCGGTTTGTCCGGCAATGACTTCAAGGGAACGCATTCGCCGCTCAAAACGACTGATCGCGTCGGGCCGTTGACTTCTGACCACACGCTGGTGTTTGCCACCGAAAAACGATGGGCTTCCAACCACGGCCCACGCGGCGTACTGGGCACGCCGGATGGACACAACCAATCTTTCAGCGACGGCCACGCCGAGTGGATCGGCCAAAAGCGATTCTTGCGCTCTGGAAGCAACACTTACCCCAATCCGCTTTGGGTTTTCTCCTGGCCCTGGAGTTGGACCTGGGTCGAATAGAGGGGGACGAAACCCAGACAAGGTTAGCAAGCCTCCCAAAGTATTTTAGAACTTTTGTGCGTTTACGGTGTCTGATAGCTTGTGAACAAGCCGATAACCCAACGCCGCCATTCCTTCCATATCCTCTTGCTACCAACTGGCACTGTGCTTATCTACCGTTGCAATTAGTCCGGAACGCAAAACCACCCAACTCCACTTCATGACTTCCACCACCAACTTCGTCGATGCAGTTCGCGAACGCGTCGCCCAGGCCGTCGTCGGCCAAGACACGGTCGTCGAACGTTTGCTGATTGCGCTGTTCACCGGCGGTCACTTGATGCTACAAGGCATGCCGGGGTTGGCCAAGACCCTGCTCGTCAACGCGATTGCCAGATCCGTTGACCTCAAATTCAGCCGCGTGCAATTCACCATCGATCTTTTGCCCTCGGACATCATCGGTTCGGAAATCCTCGACCAGCGCAAGGGCGAGTTCCGCACGCATCAAGGACCAATCTTCACAAACCTCTTGCTGGCGGACGAAATCAATCGCGCCGCGCCCAAAGTCCAGAGCGCGCTGCTCGAGGCGATGCAGGAACGCCGCGTCACCATCGGCAACAACAGTTATCATCTTCCCGCGCCGTTCCTCGTCATCGCCACGCAAAATCCCATAGAACAAAGCGGCACGTTCGAACTGCCGGAGGCGCAACTCGACCGCTTCATGCTTTGTCATCGTCTTCACTATCCCGCCGCGACTGAGGAAGAGGAGATTCTGCGCCGGATTCTCGTGCTTGGCCTGCGCAAGGATGAACACGGCGCCGTTCCCAAAACCTCATTCGACCTGCTCAATCAGGAGCCGGTCGCGACCATCGACGAGTTGACCGGCGCGATGGCCAAAGTGCAGGAAGTGTTCGTCAGCGAAGTGTTCATCAAACATAGCGTCGAACTCGTCCGGCGCACGCGACGGCACGAACAGATTGAACTTGGCGGTAGCCCGCGCGCCGGCATCGCGCTGGTGCAAGCCTCGCGCGCCCGCGCCTTCATTCATGGACGCGATTACGCGATCCCCGAAGACCTGTTCGCACTGGCCGAGGACGTCTTGCTGCACCGGATGCGTCTGACTTACGAAGCGCTCGCCGAAGGTGTCAGCGGCGCAAATGTGTTGCGGCAGATCATCGCGGAGATGGGGTAAAGGGCCCGCTTCGAAGAGCAAAATGAAGCCTCGAAAATCATGGCGGGAAAAACTGGCGGATGACAAGGGCCTGCCCAAGGTTGCGCCGGTCGGCGGTAACATGATCAGACGCTGGGGCACAGGCACGATGGTCATTCCCGCGCCACGGGAAGTGGATGAAATAATGCAACGAGTACCGCGCGGCCGGCTCATCACGATCAACGACATTCGCTCCGTGCTGGCCAAGAAGCATAAGGCCGACTTCGGTTGTCCCATCACCACCGGCATTTTCGCATGGATCGCCGCCCACGCTGCTGCAGAAGCCTTTGCCGAAGGGAGGAAGCGAATCACGCCCTATTGGCGGACATTAAAGACGGGCGGGCAGCTAAACGAGAAATATCCCGGCGGCATTCCGCAACTGAAGAAACGCCTCGCCGCCGAGGGCCATAAAATCGTGAAGAAGGGAAAGCGTTATTTGGTGGCGGATTTTGAGAAAGTATTGGTCAGGAAGTGAAACGGATCCGTGAGGGCTGAAGGATTGCTGGACCGCCTCGGACACCTCACGTTTCACGTATTACGCATCACATGGAATCTCAACTCGAAGTCTATGATCATCTTGACGAACGACAGTTCGCCATCGCGGTGCGACGGCTCGCGGATGACCTGAGTTACGGCACCGATGCGTCACCCTTTCTCGGTTCGGGTATTGAATACGTCCAGTCACGACTCTATCAGCCGGGCGATCCGGTGAAGTCCATTGACTGGCGCGTTACTGCCCGCAGTGGCAAGGTGCATGTGAAGGAATACGAGGCGCCAAAACGAATGCCGATTTATCTGCTGCTCGACACGTCGGCCTCAATGTGCGTCAGCTCGCAAAGATTCAGCAAATATGCCTGGGCCGTGCAACTGGCCGGCGGCCTGGCGCTGGCGGCGTTGACGCGCGTGAGTCCGGTCGGCGTGGTTGGGTGCGGCGAACGCGATCTGAACGTGCGCCCCAGTCTTTCGCGCGATCAGGTCTTTCAATGGTTGCACAGACTCCGCCGCTTCCGGTTAAACGAGCAAACAAACCTGGGCCGTCGGCTGTGCGAACTGGGTGCCATCATGGAGAATCGCAGTGTGTTGATTGTGCTCAGTGATCTACACGATCCCGAAGCGTTGCCGGCGCTAAAGCCGTTGGCGCAGAAACACGACTGTGTGGTGCTTGAACTCAAAGACCCGGCTGAACACGGGCGCATGGGCGGAGGCATTTTTCGCGCGGAGGAAGCGGAGACCGGCGAGGCTTTCGTCGCGCACGGTCGCAGCCGGTGGTTTTACGAAGAAATCATCGAACAGGAGTTGAAGCGCAGCGGCATTGATCATCTGGTGTTGAATACCAGCAAACCATTCCTGCCCAAGCTGCGTGGTTTCCTGCGACGCCGGGATTGCCTGGGGAGAGGAACGAGATAAACCAAATGCAAAATGTAAAATTGAGAATGAAAAATGCCGGAGTGATGGCTATTTCATTCTTAGTCATTCATTTCGCACTGGCAGAAAACTCCGCACTCCCCACCGTTGGCATGGAAGGTCGTGTAGAAACGACTTTGCCCGGCACGTTGTTGGAGGCCAGACCGGTTGAGCCGAAATCCCTCCTCATCCTGCGCATCGCAGACGCGCAACCTCACGGGACCTTGATTCGCTACGACCTTCGCTACGTCGGTCTTGTTCCTGGCCAATACGATCTGCGGAACTACCTCATGCGCAAGGACGGTTCGCCGACGAACGATTTGCCAGCCATCCCTGTGGAAATCGCAAAGCTGCTGCCAGAAAAACACGATGGTCTGTTGTTGGCTCAAACTGAAAAACCGCTTTCGTTCCTTGGCGGTTACAAAGAGTTGCTCATCGCACTGGTTGTCGTATGGGCGCTCGTGTTCATTCCGTTGTGGTTTGCCGGCCGCCGACGCAAGGCCGGTCCTCCAGCGCAAGCGCCGGCACCCGCACCGACTCTGGCTGACCGCTTGCGACCGCTGGTCGAGCAGGCCGCTGAAGGAAAGCTGTCCCTTGACGGCCAGGCGCAGCTCGAACGTCTGCTGCTAAGTCACTGGCGCGAACGACTCGACTTGGGACAAACTGAGATGGTCGAAGCCGTGCAACGCTTGCGCCAACACTCCGAAGGCGGGGCGTTGCTGCGCGAACTCGAAAACTGGCTGCATCGTCCGCCGGGAACCGTGAAGGTAGATGTGAACAAAGTGCTCGAGCCATACCGAAATCTTCCGGCCACTAAACTCCAGCAAGCCGAATCATCTCGATGAACAATTCTTCCATGATTCAAAGTTCCAATTTGGAGTTCTCGTTAACACTCAACTTCAGTTGGGTGCTAAAGGCGAGTTCGTTCATAAACCGTTTCAACGGTTTGGTTGATTTCGCGAAAGCGACCATTAAACCGTTGAAACGGTTTCCCATTTTTTTGACGCCCCCTGTCACCCAACTGAAGTTGGGTGTTAATGGGAGAACGCGTGGCACCAATGCTACCCGGTTGAGAAGGCCGCCATTCTTCATTCTTCATTCTTTATTTTTCGCTTGCTCATGACCTTCGCCCATCCCTGGCTTCTACTTTTGCTGGCGATCCCGCTGTTGCTCGGAATCTGGGAATGGCAACGTCGCGGTCACCCACTGGTGCTGCCGTTCGATCACGGCCAGCAACGACGCGGTC
>CAZYYS010000040.1:22346-24063 GCA_964651015.1 uncultured Verrucomicrobiota bacterium | reverse complement strand
TGCATGAGCGTGGAGCCCAACATACCCGCACGGTTCTGTCAACTCACGGCGATGAAAAATTCTTCGACCTCTCCTCGCCGCCTGATTAACGTTCCCGCCGAATGTCTGCCGAAGCGCAACTCACTCCCATGATGGCGCAGTATCGCCGTATCAAAGGCGAACTGCCCAAAGACGCGCTTCTGCTTTTCCGCCTCGGCGATTTCTACGAGATGTTCTTCGAGGACGCCAAGGAGGGCGCGCAATTAATCAACCTCGCGCTCACCGCCCGCAATGGCGTTCCCATGTGCGGCCTGCCCTTCCATGCTGCCAACAGCTACATCAGCCGCCTGCTCAAGGCTGGACGTAAGGTTGCCATCTGCGAACAGACCGAGGACGCCAAGCCCGGCAAACTCGTCAACCGCGAAGTCACGCAAATCCTTTCTCCCGGTACGCACTTCGATGAACGCATGCTCGTGGCGGAGAAAAACAACTTCCTCGCCGCCGTTGTCAGCAGCGGCAGCACGTTTGGTTTGGCGCTCGTGGATTTGACCACTGGCGATTTCCTCACCACGGAAGTTGAAGCCGAAGCCGCATTGCTCACCGAACTCGAACGCCTCCGTCCCGCCGAGATCGTGCATCCGATGGAAGCCACCGCGCTCCGCGATCTGCTCCGCAATTCTGGTTGGACCGTCAGCGCCTACGACGATTGGACCTTCGCCCCGCAAACCGCTGTGTTCACCGTGCGCGAACATTTCAAGATCGCATCGCTCGACGGCTTCGGTCTCAAGGATCGCACCGCGGCCATCGGCGCGGCGGGCGGCGCGTTGCACTACCTCACGCAAAATCTCCGGCGCGACGTCAAACACCTCACGCGCCTGTCATTCTATCAACGCACTGATTACCTCGCGCTCGATTACACCACGCTGCGGCATCTGGAAATCCTCGAGCCGCAACATCGCGACGCCCCGCGCAACGCCTGTCTCTACGGCGCGTTAAACAAGACTGCTACTCCAATGGGCGCGCGGCTCCTGCGCAACTGGCTGTCGCAGCCGCTCGCCGCCGTTGAGCCGATTCGCCAGCGTCAGGAAACCGTCGCCACGTTCATCGAGAACGCGCCCAGCCTCGACACCTTCCGCGCGCAACTCGGAAGCGTCCGCGATCTCGAACGCACGTTGGGCCGACTCAGCACCGGCAGCGGCAACGCCCGCGACCTCGTCGTGCTGCGCCAAGCGCTGGAACAAATCCCTGCGCTGAAGCAGACGCTGGTTGGAGTTCAAGCTTCAGCTTGTTCGGTGGGGCGAGCGTCCGCGCGAGCCGACGTGTTGATGCAAGCGGACCCCGAGGCTCGCGAGGACGCTCGTCCCACCAGTCTGCTCACCGCCCTCACCGCACAACTCTCCGACGCTCCCGACCTCGTCGAGTTGATCGGTCGCGCCATCGTGGATGAACCGCCGCTCGCCGTGAAGGAAGGCGGCATGATCCGCGACGGTTTCAGCGCCGACCTCGACGAACTCCGCAACGCCCAGCGCGGCGGCAAGGATTGGCTCGCCAAACTGCAGCAGGACGAAATCGAACGCACCGGCATCAGTTCGCTCAAGGTGCGGTTCAACTCAGTCTTCGGCTATTACATCGAAGTCACGAAGTCGAACCTCGATAAAGTTCCCCAGCATTACATCCGCAAGCAGACCGTCGCCAACGGCGAGCGGTTCATCACGCCCGAGCTGAAGGACATGGAAGG
>CAZYYS010000040.1:0-22336 GCA_964651015.1 uncultured Verrucomicrobiota bacterium | reverse complement strand
AAGTTGGAGTATGAACTCTTCCAACGCCTCCGCGAAGAAGTCCTCGGTCAGCTTGCGATAATCCAACAGACCGCCAGCACCCTCGCGCAACTCGATGTGCTCGCGTCTTTCGCCGAAATCGCACGCCTGCATGATTATTGCCGCCCCGTAGTCAGCGACGAAGGCGCGCTGCAAATCACCGATGGCCGGCATCCGGTGCTGGAGCAGAGCCTCGTGGACGAACGTTTCGTGCCGAATGATACGGCGCTTTCCAGCAGCGCATATTCGCCTCCCTCTCCGCCACGAAGTGGGGGAGAGGGCCGGGGAGAGGTGGTGCAACCAAGCTTCCCTCTCCCGGCCACCGGCCACCCGCTCCACAAATCGCGCTTATCACCGGGCCGAACATGGCGGGTAAATCCACCTACATCCGACAGGTTGCTTTGCTCACGTTGCTTGCGCACACTGGCAGTTTCATTCCCGCCAAGGAAGCGCGCATTGACCTCGTGGATCGCATCTTCACGCGTATCGGCGCGAGCGATGATCTCGCGCGCGGGCAATCCACCTTCATGGTCGAGATGAGCGAAACCGCCAACATCCTCAACAACGCCACGCCGCGCAGTCTCATCATCCTCGACGAAATTGGTCGCGGCACCAGTACGTTCGACGGCCTGTCGCTCGCGTGGAGCATCGTCGAGCACCTGCACAATCAAGTCGGCGCGAAAACGCTGTTTGCCACGCACTATCACGAATTGACCGAACTCGCGCTCCGCCTGCCGCGCATCAAAAACTTCAATGTCGCCGTGCGCGAATGGCACGACTCGATCGTCTTCCTGCGCAAGATTGTCGAAGGCGGCACGGACAAGAGTTACGGCATCCAGGTCGCGCGCCTCGCCGGCATTCCGAAAGCCGTGGTCGAACGCGCCAAGCAAATCCTGGTGAACCTCGAAGAATCCGAACTCACCCCGGAAGGCAACGTCCGCCAGCTCCGTCGCCAGCAAGAGCGCGACAAGCTCAAGCAACTCGCCCCGCCCCCACAGATGGATTTCTTTGGGTGAGTTACCGTGACATGTATGGCGTTTGTGACACTTGACGCGTCACATCGGCAGCCATAGATTCAGACCATGGCTCCGCTTCAACAGCGATTTGACGAAGACAACATCACCAGAGAAGAGTGGGCATGGGTTGAGGGTTTGATCAAAGATGTTGCACGTGAGGAAGAAAGCGACCTTTTTGCTCAGAAGCTTTTTCAATGGGATTTGGCCGTCAAACAATTCCGAAAGATTGAAAATAAGCGGATAATTCTCGGCCCTCCAAAACCGATTGATTTGCAGTTCCACGCTCTTTGCCTCCACGGTTTGCTGACCATTGGCAGGGCATTGATTATTGACTCGAAACAATTCAAGTCTGACGACTTGGTCAAGTTTCAAATCAAGCACGAAGAAATTGAAGCGTACGTCGAGGAACTGGAACAAACCCTTAGGGAATGGCATCACGGCTTCACCGAGAATGAATTGAAGCAGATTCGGGAGGCCGTGTTCGGTGCCGCGTCCTGACTACATCGCCAATCTTCATGCCGCGAAATACGATTTGCGGTTTTGCTCTGGCTCGGAGAAGCCGGAAATGCTACGGCGATACAAAACCGCGCTCGAAGTAGCCAGCCGACGTTCGGGCTTCACCGGCCCGGAACTGGAGGCTGCTGTCGCCCCGAGATTTCGGCGATTGGGTGAAACAAGAACGCCTCCCCAAGCCACCGCAGCAAAAGCCCTGATGGTCGCCAATAAGAACGCGGCAAACTCAAGCAACTCGCCGCGCCTCCACAGATGGATTTGTTCGGGTGAATCAACTTCCTAAAGTGCTATCAGGCGAGGGCGCCATTTTTGAAGCAACTCCTGTAGCTTTGGCGACGAAATCAGTCCGCCATTGGTTTCGTTGAAGTTGTAGTAACCGCCGACGGCCACACGTTTCTGCCCGTCGCGGGGGAAAATGATCGTGCCCATCGCTTTGCCATCTTCGCCGTTCACAACCAACAGATGATATTTTTGCATCATCGGTGGGGACGATTTTGATTGGCTGAAAAACCCGTTACCCGACTTCCATAATTCTCGACGAGCGCTTTCAATATTTCCATCCGCATCTTCCAACGCAAGCCTGATGGCTAAATCGACCTGTTTCATGTTCGATATGTCCAGCACCTTGCCCCGTTTTGCCTCGTACCATGGCTCCTGACTTGATGCCATCCAGCCGAGTTGGTGTACGATCCCACCGACACACATCCCAACAAGAAAGAAAAGCCCGATACTCATCAAGGCACATATTGTCCACTTCCACGGCCAGCGCCACTCGACGCCGCGAGCCGATGCCGCGTTTTTCACAATCCAGTTTGAAAACCAATGCGCTAGCAACAAGATTACTGCGGCACTGACGATGCTCATGCCAACCAGGTCCCAATTCCAGGTAACTTTCGGCACGATCCGCGCAAGGAAGCTCACCCATCCAGTCGCCAGAACAAATGGAAGTTCGAACAGGCCAGGGCCAATTGTCATTAGCAATAAAAGGAGAATGACCAGGGTGGAGATCGACCAAAAGGTGGCACGCCCGATTTGCCGTCCCACGGATCGCGATGGCGACTGAGTTGAAGCCGGATCTTCGCTCATGGCCGAGCCCTATCCCGCAGCCTGGCTTCAATATCTTTGTTGGGAATCTGTTGAATGTGTCCGGAAGCCAGCAGCACAAATCGCCGTTCGCCAAAATTGAGCGGTTCCACTGCCAGCAAAACCCTTGTATCGTTCGTGGTGAAACCGCCGGAATAAATGTAACGTGATCCAAATTGATCAGGCGATTCCCAGAGCTTGTCGGAAATCTCCGGCACGAAGTCGTGCGGCGGGAACCGGCCCTCGTGTTGCCGTGCGTAGTCAAAGAGCGCCGTGCGCAATTGCTCCAGGCTGCGGCGCCGCGCAGGCTCTTGCGATGGATCATTCAGACGATATGAAGTTCCTTGATGTCGCCACGCTTCCGGCGTCAGGATTTCGCGGATTCCGGAAATCATGGTCAGGATCAGCAGCATCAGGAATCCGAAGAGCATCGAGAGGCACAACGCCTGCCGAAAATTGATTCTGGGGATAAATTTGAATCCGTTGACGGCGTAGTTCCAAAGCAGCTTGAAGAGGAAGGAGCAGGTAATGAACAGAGCAATGAAGAACGAGATTTCTTCGAGGCGCAGGCGGTAGATTTCACGCAAGCCGTAAACGGTCATGCCAGCACGGGCAGAAGGAGTCAGGGCAAAAACCAGCAGCGCGATCGCAAGAAAGAGTTGTCCTGAGCGTCTGGCCTGCATCTTGTTCAAAGTATGAACCGAAAAATACAGGCGGGCAACCAAAAGTGCGGAACGTGTCGTGAGGATTTCAAAGGCGGACAAAAACGAAGGATTTCAACAGCTGCAACCCGTTCATATTTTTGAGATGCGCCGCTGACGATGGCGATCTGCCCCAAAGGAATTCTACCCGGGGCGAAAGCTCAGAGCGTTGCGTGAACCATCACGCCACCACGTTTGAGGATTGCTCTTGGAAGAGGTGTCAGGCAGTTGTCGTCTGCCGTGTCCGGTAGCCTGAAAACCGGAGATAAAGCCTGACGAGCCAGGTCGGACCAAGGTTCTTGAGTGAGAGCTTGACCGAGTGCGCGAGACACTTGCGCAGAAACCGTGGTGTGATGAGGTGACGATACTCCGGGTTGCGCAACAGAAGCCTCAACATCGGCAGGGCATACAGAAAGAGGGACCCCGCATCGCGCAGCAACGGCAGTACGTCGCGGTTCGCCGGTTGGTGGAGCCGGCGCAGCAATTCTGTCAACACTTTGCCGTATTCTGCCTCGTCCCGCTTGATGCGCTGGTAGTACGAGTTCGGTTGGACATGGAAAACTGCGAGCGGCTCCGGCACAAAACAAATCCCGTAACGAAAACCTGCCACATACATTGCATACCAATCGCAACAAAACTTCAGATCGGGAATAAAGTCCCCCACTTCGTGGAGCGCGCTCTTTTTGAAAATCACGCTATTGGGCGGAATGTAGAACTTGCCCTGCTGCTCCACTTCCACCATGCGCGCCGGTGAAAGGTAACTTGGCGTTTCGGTGATGCCAACGCCCCAGAACCAACGGAGACCCGTATGCGCCTCATGGAATTCACTGATGGTAGCCGAGAGTGCGGCATTGGGATGTTCGGCGAGCAGGCACAACGACTTTTCAAACAGGCCAGGGACAACTTCGTCGTCCGCCGCCGTCGAAATTACATACTCTCCACGCGCCAGTTCGAGTCCGCGGGCGATGCTCAGAAGCGCCCCCCGGTTTTTCTCATTCCGATAAAAACGAATCACGGGATGCCTGGCTGCGAAGTCCTGGATAACGCTCACACTGTTGTCAGTGGAGGCATCGTCAATGACAATGATCTCCAGCGGTTGGACCGACTGCCCAATCAACGCTCCCAAAGCGCGTGGCAGAAATTGCGCGTGATTGTAATTGGCCATGATGACCGACAGGGTGGGCAATGTCATGCTCTGATGCAGGTAAGTCGCGTGCGATGTCTTTGATCTCTTCAGACGGGTTCATCGAATTTGCGATCCGTTCGTTGTTTTATTGCAAATACGAATCCCGCTCTCTCCAGCCAGCTTATCGGTAGCCATGCTTGGGCGCAACTGCGCAGCCAATCGAACCGCAGCGTTTACCAAATTGATTTGCGAATGGATTCCATGTGCCTGGAGCGCGCCGGGCCGTGGCGGGCAAAGTTGCAGCCAAAATGCGGCGCGGCTGTCCCAGCCGCAGCACTCCCGATGGTGATGGATGCCCGAAAACCCGGATGCTCTGGATACATTCGAACCTGCTGCGGCTGAGACAGCCGCATCTCCAAGGGCAGGTAGCACCGTGATGCGCCTTATCCGCACGCGCCGTTGCGCAGATAATCCCGGCGTCCCAACGCGCGAAGATTCTTTGGAAAAAGTTTCCTTTATCGATGGGACACCGCCTATAATTTCGTGCGTTTTAACATAACGCGCGCGCAATCAGCATGGGACTTTCAATCGACTCAACCAAGTTTTTGACCCTGGCGCGGAAGGCCGGGGTTCGCTTCGACGAAACCCTGACTCTGGGCCGCCAGCACATGCTGGTGGGTCCCGAACGCCTGGTAGCCATTCTTCAGCAATACGGCATCTGGCCGCCACCGGAAGGGGCCGCCGAATTTCTCAAGGCGGCAAAAACCTCCTGGCGGTTTGATGTGTTTGCGCGCGCCTTGGGGGCGAAGAAAATTTCCTCCTGCGACGCGTCCGCTTATGAAGGCGCTTCACTGGTGCATGACCTGAATCAACCGGTGCCAGTGGAATGGGAGGAAAAATTTGACGTGATCTTTGACGGCGGCACGTTGGAGCACATCTTCAATTTCCCGGTGGCCATTGCGAACTGCATGAAAATGGTGAAGACCGGCGGCCACTTCATCACCTGCACACCCGCCAACAATCTCTGCGGCCACGGGTTTTATCAATTCAGCCCGGAACTGTTTTACCGCGTGCTGTCCCCGGAAAACGGATTTCAAATCCAGCGCATGGTTGGACTTGTGAACAGCGTTGGCATGGCCAGTTTAGCCGGTGTTAAATATCCTTTTGCGATTGACGGCCCGTGGTACGAAGTGCGGGACCCAGCGGTTGTGGGCGAGCGAATCATGCTGATCAACAACAAGTCTGCCCTGCTAATGATCTTGGCCAAAAAAATATTCCGCGAAAACATTTTTGCCAAAACCCCACAGCAAAGCGACTACGTCGTGCAGTGGCAACAAGCAACCGGATCAAGTCCGGCGAGCCAATCCGCCTCTGGCAGTCGCGTGGAGGCGTGGTTGCGCGGTGTTTTTTCGGAAACTTTCTGTCGTGAAATCCTTCCCAAGCTGGCTTTGATAGTTGACCCATTCCGAATGGCTCGCTACCGCCGTGAAAACTCATTTCGCAACCGAAAATTTTATCAGCAGGTCAAGGACTGATGAAATACGAACCATTTTCATCAGACGACATATGAATGAACGATGAATTTGTGGCAGGCAGGGCCATAACCGCCGCCATCGCTGGCAACAACCTGGTATTTTTTGCATATCTCCAGCCAAGCTCTTCTTTCGCCGTGTTCATTCGATGCCCAATTGCAATCCCAATCGTCGAAAAGAAAAATCGCTCCCTCGCTAATGGATTTTGTCCTGAACACATGTTCAAGGACGTCCATGGTTGATTGATAAAGATCGCAATCTATGTGCAGCATCGAGAATTTTGTCTCTGCTGGAACTTTCGGCAGGGAGTCTGAAAACCAGCCTTCATAGATTTTTATTGATTCGTCTGGCAAATACCTCCTGCACTTCTTCCGGAGTTGATTTGGACTGATGCCTTTCAATTCTCCTCTGCCCCAAACTCCCGATTTCACGTGTTCATTTTCCCGATCAGTTTCGTGAGTTGATTCTGGCAACCCCTTAAAACTATCGAATAGGAATAGGGTTTTATCTGCGCGAATTAATTTCATCGCCGCAGAAATCGCGGTCGCAGTACGGCCGGTTTGGCATCCAAATTCGGCAATATCGCCTTCTACAGAACAGTGAACCGTATATTGAACGGCATAAACCAAAGCTTCGGAAACAGCACGGTACCAAGTGGCCATTGCGCCGTACGTTGCCGTTTCAATAAAACTTGTCATGTGACGGCATTCTGTTACTGAGGCGAGCGGACTGCGGAGCCTTCCCATGACCTTTTGCAAGAAACTGACCTCCCGCATCTGGTGACCCTTTTTTTGATTCGCCATAAAAATCTAAAATTAAGAGTTCATAATTCCTAGTTACGGTGGAAGCAAAAAATGTGTTCACCGTTCCAACCTGAAGGGGTGTTTACCGAGGGAATCGAAAGGCGCGCCTGATCTTGATTTACGCCTTGCAATTTTTATTTGGCGTTTGTGAAGAACGTGTGATAATTTTTACCCGATGTTGCCCGCAAATCCCAGCCCCTCAACCCCCCATAAAAATGTATGCCAACAAATCCTTACCATGGTAGTGTCATAAGGCTCGCGATTGTAGCCGGTCTAAGCGCTCTAACGACCCTCCTGCCCCTCGTTAATCAAGCGCAAACCTGCACCCCTGCTCCCGCGGGTCTGGTCAGTTGGTGGCCGGGGCAGGGAAATACATTGGATTCCATCGGCACAAATCATGGAACATTAGCTGGGAACGCAAGCTATTTGACGGGAAAGGTAGGCCAAACTCTTAGTTTTGACGGAGGTGGAGATGCGGTGCAACTAGGTAATCCACCCAGCTTACAACTTCAGGATTTTACCATCGAAGCTTGGATCAAGCGGGGCAGCGCCACAGTTGCCAACGCGGATGGGTCCGGATTTGGAACGGCGCTTTTCTTCAGCCATGGCGGCGGCGGATATGGGTTTGGCATCGAAAACGGTGGAAATTTGTTTCTCACAAGAGTGGAGGTTGACAATGTCACATTGAACACGGGCGTTACTGATACCAACTGGCATCATGTGGCAGTAACGAAAGCTGGCACCACGGTGTTCTTTTACATTGATGGTGTGGCGCATTCAGTACCCACATATAATACCACCTATAATTTTTCCTCTGGCGCGGCAATTGGCGCGCGAGGTGACAATTTGAATTCTGGTTTTTTCGGAGCGATTGATGAGTTGGCGGTGTACAACCGCGCCCTCTCGGCGGCCGAAGTGCAATCAATCTATAGTGCCAGCAGCGCGGGCAAGTGTTCCCAGTCGCAAACCTGTGTTCCCGGTCCATCCGGATTAGTTACTTGGTGGCAGGGAGCGGGCAACGCGCTCGACAGTGTTGATAGCAATCATGGGACACTGGTTGGCAACACTACCTATGCGCCTGGCAAAGTTGGGCAAGCCTTTAGTTTTGATGGCAGCGGCGATGCGGTGCGGGTGGGCAACCCGGCCAGCCTGCAACTTCAAGACTTTACAATTGAAGCTTGGATTCGCCGCAGCAGCGCAAGTCAGCCCTCGTTGGAAACCAGCGGTGGACTCTTCTTCGCCTATGGTGGCGGTGGATACGTCTTTGGTTTGTTAGATGATGGGCATCTATTCTTAGGCGCTGTCGGTGTCAGCGCAATCACTTCAACTGCTCAAATAACTGATACCATTTTTCACCATGTGGCGGTAACCAAAGTCGGCAGCACTGTTTTCTTCTACGTGGATGGGGTGGCTTACGCGGCACCGAGTTACAGCCCAGGCTTTACTTTCGGAAGTCAGGCCGCCATTGGCGCGCGTGGTGACAATTCCGCCAATAGTTTTCTGGGCGTCATTGACGAGTTGGATGTGTTCAATCGCGCGCTGACCGCCTTGGAGGTCCAGAGTATTTACAATGCTGGAGCAGTAGGTAAGTGTGGCATAGGTCCCTCCATCACTTCCCAACCCACAAACCAGACGGTAACAGCGGGTGCGAACGTGACCTTCACTGTTGCGGCCACGGGCGCCAGCCCATTGAGTTATCAGTGGAGATTCAATACCACGAACATCGCCGGGGCTATCAATGCTACGCTTACTCTGACCAACCTACAATTAGCTGACGGTGGCAATTACAGTGTCGTTGTAAGTAATTCGGTAAGCTCGGTAACCAGCAGTAACGCAATTCTGACGGTTAATCCTGCTTCGACCTGCGCTCAGTCCCCGCCTGGCTTGGTGAGTTGGTGGCAGGGAGCGGGCAACGCGCTCGACGGTGTTGATAGCAATCATGGGACGTTGGTTGGCAACACTACCTATGGGCCCGGCAAAGTTGGGCAAGCCTTTAGTTTTGATGGCAGCGGCGATGCGGTGCGGGTGGGCAACCCGGCCAGCCTGCAACTTCAAGACTTTACAATTGAAGCTTGGATTCGCCGCAGCAGCGCAAGTCAGCCCTCGTTGGAAACCAGCGGTGGACTCTTCTTCGCCTATGGTGGCGGTGGATACGTCTTTGGTTTGTTAGATGATGGGCATCTATTCTTAGGCGCTGTCGGTGTCAGCGCAATCACTTCAACTGCTCAAATAACTGATACCATTTTTCACCATGTGGCGGTAACCAAAGTCGGCAGCACTGTTTTCTTCTACGTGGATGGGGTGGCTTACGCGGCACCGAGTTACAGCCCAGGCTTTACTTTCGGAAGTCAGGCCGCCATTGGCGCGCGTGGTGACAATTCCGCTAATAGCTTTCTGGGCGTCATTGACGAATTGGATGTGTTCAATCGCGCGCTGAATGCTTTGGAAGTCCAGAACATTTACAACGCGGGCAGTACAGGTAAGTGTCCTCCGCCAATATTCGTATCATCGTTCACCAATGGTAGCTTTGAATTGCCGCCTCAACCAACCGGTTTGGGCCAAGCCTTGCCCCCCGGTTCGACCGCGATTACGGGGTGGACGGTGGGAAACCTCGCCGGTATGGGCTGGCAAAATGGCCCTTCGACTGGCGTTAACCCGGTTGAAGGCAACCAGCACATTGGCTTCAATGGCGGGAACGCTGCTCCCGGATCGTTCATCTTTCAGACCTTCAACACCATCGTGGGCCAAACGTACGCGGTAAGCTTTTACGTAGGCCGCGCCGGTGGCGGCGGCGGCGCGATGAGCCTATTGGCGGCAGTTACCTCAAGCTCTAACGCGGTGCTGGGGTCACTAAACGCCGCCGCACCGGGCTCACCTGGCTATGGTGTAGTCCAAAGCTTTACGTTCACAGCCACAACTTCGACATCAACGTTGACTTTCACTGATACTTCATCGGCGACGGTCGCAGTGGATGTGTTGCTCGACAGCGTTTTAGTGGTGCCCGTTTCAATATGCACGTCATCACCGCCGGGATTGGTGAGTTGGTGGCAGGCGGAAAGCAACACGCTCGATGCCAATGCCACGAACCATGGAACGTTGGTCGGGAATGCAGCTTTTGTCGCCGGAAGAGTAGGGCAGGCACTGAGTTTTGACGGCAGTGGAGACGCGGTGTCCGTGGGCAATCCGGCCAGTTTACAGCTGCAGGATTTCACCATCGAAGCCTGGATCAAACGCGGCAGCGCCACGGTCGCCAATGCCGATGGATCCGGGGCGGGAACGGCTGTCTTCTTCAGTCACGGCGGCGGTGGATACGGGTTTGGAATCGAGAATGGCGGTAATTTGTTTCTCTCGAGGATTGGCGTTGATAACGTGACGTTAAGCACCGGGATAACTGATACCAACTGGCACCATGTGGCCGTGACAAAATCGGGCAGCACGGTGTTCTTTTACATTGATGGCGCGGCCCATGCGGTCCCAGTCTATAACACCACTTATAATTTCTCCTCGGGCGCGGCGATTGGTGCCCGGGGTGACAATTTCAGTTCCGGCTTTTTCGGGGCGATCGATGAACTGGCGATTTACAACCGCGCCCTTTCAGCAGGGGAAATTCAGTCGATCTACAGCGCCAGCAGCACGGGCAAGTGTGGCATCGCACCTTCCATTGCGTCTCAACCGGCCAGCAAGTCGGTGCCGGTGGGTGTCGATGTGACGTTTAGAGTCGTGGCGACCGGCAGCAGTCCGCTCGGATTTCAGTGGCGTCTGAACACAACCAACATTATCGGCGCCACCAATGCCACACTCAATTTGACGAACGTGCAATTCGGTGATGCCGGCAACTACAGCGTCGTGGTGAACAACGGAGTGAGTTCGGTGACCAGCAGCAACGCATCTCTGACGGTGAATCCGACGGTCTGTTTCCCCGCACCGTCGGGTTTGATCAGTTGGTGGCCAGCGGAGGGCAACGCGCTTGATACTGGCACCAATAACGGAACGTTGGCGGGGAATGCAACTTATGCCACCGGCCTATCAGGCCAGGCCTTTAGCTTTGACGGCAGCGGAGACGGGGTGAGTCTGGGTAATCCAAGCAGTCTGCGGCTGCAAACGTTCACCATTGATGCGTGGATAAGACGCAACAACAGCACCCAACCGTCGCAAGGACCGGCGGAGGGGATTTTCTTTGGCTACGGCGGCGGTGGCTACGCGTTTGGATTGAAGAATGACGGCCGGCTCTTTCTGACCCGAAACGGTGTCAGTCAGGTCATCTCGACGGCGCAAATCACCGACACCGGCTTTCATCACGTCGCGGTTACCAAGGTGGGAAGCACGGTGGTGTTTTACGTGGATGGCGTGGCCTATCCCGCGTCGAATTACAACGCCACTTTTACGTTCACCAGCAATGCTGCGATTGGCGCTGAGGGCGGTCTGGGTAGCGGTTTCTGGGGAGCGATTGATGAGCTGGATGTGTTCAACCGGGCACTGTCAACCAATGAAATTCAATCCATCTACTTTGCGGGCAGTTCAGGCAAATGCGGTTTGGCGCCATCGATCCTGACCCCGCCACAGGGCCGGTCGGTCAACGCCGGCACGAATGTCACTTTCAACGTGGTGGCAGCCGGAACTCCCCCGTTGAGTTATCAGTGGCAACTCAACACCACAAACATCCTCGGCGCCACGAATTCCTCGCTGGTGCTCAGCAACGCCCAGGCGGCTCACGTCGGGAGTTACACCGTGGTGGTCAGCAACAGTGTCAACTCCGTCACCAGCGCGCCCGCCAATTTGAAGGTCATTTACGTGCTGGCGTTTGGAAACGGTCAACCGCTTACCAATAGTCAACACAGCTTTGTGGACTCGGTCAGCATTCAATTGCAGACCTTGTTAACCAACGGCACCCTCTTTTACACGCTGGATGGCTCGACCCCGAGCTTTGCGTCGCCCCAATACCTCGGGCCGTTCCAGGTCAACCAATCGTCCTTCTTGCGAGTCGTCACTTACAGCGCGGATTTCTTCCAATTCTACGAGGCGGATGCGATCGCATTGATCATCATCCCGACCTACACGATCACAGCGACCACGCCGGGCGGAGGCAGCATCTCGTTCAATCCCACCAACAGCAGCTACGCAAGCAATACGCTGGTCACGGTCACGGCCACGCCGACCAACGGGTGGACGTTTATGGCCTGGCAGGGAGACGCGAGCGGAACGAATCCAGTGGTCAATTTGCTGATGAACACCAACAAATTAGTCCAGGCGATCTTCGGCACCACGCTGGGAACGACGGTCGCCGGCAGCGGCGCCGTTACCGTGATCCCGTCGGTTCCGCTGTATCCGTACGGAACGCTGGTACAACTTTATGCCACCCCGCAGACGGGAAACTACTTCGCGCTGTGGGGGAACGCCGCCAGCGGCAGCAGCAACCCGTTGAACTTCACCGTAAACAGCGCCAACCCGACCGTTTCGTCCTTGTTTGCGTCGTTGAGCACCGGGCAGTTTGCGCTGACGGTCGTCCCCAATGGCTCCGGCCAGGTCACGGTCAGCCCACAGACCAATCGCTACAGCAGCGGCCAGAATGTGACGGTGACGGCCATTCCGGACGCCGGACAGCAATTCATGGATTGGAGCGGCGATGCCAGCGGAACGAGCAATCCATTGCAGGTCACCATGACCGGGAGCAAAGTCATCACGGCCAACTTCACCCAGTCCGATCTGCTCGAACCCGGTCCACAGCGATTGAACAGCCAAGGCTTTCACCTGACGCTCACCGGAGAGTTGGGTGGCCAATACCGCGTCGATGGCTCGACGAATCTGCTGGATTGGACGGAGTTGTTCACCGTGTTTACGCTCGGACCGGTGCCGTTGATCGATTCGGCGGCCACCAACACGTCGCTTCGGTTTTACCGGGCGGTGAAAGTGCCGTAGTGAACCGAAACAGAACTAAAGCTTGCTGATACGGCACTGGCCTTGTGCCAGCGCCGTTCTCGCCTCGGCCAGCCGCTCCGGCGAATCGACCGCGCAACGGTACCCGGTCAGTGGAAAACCGTAGAGTCGGCTGGTGTCGATGAGTTTCGGGAAAATATCTTGCGGCAGATCGCTGACGGTGTTTGCCGGGATGAAATTCAGGATTTTCGGGTCGCAGATAAAAACGCTCGAACTGACCCAGGACGATTTCACTCCCCGCCGCGCCGCCTCGCTCGGGCGCTCGAGAAAACCAGTGATGCGTCCTGACTCATCCATGCTGACGATGCTGTTTGATTTTGCCCGCTGGTGTACGAGCAGCGTCGCCAGCGCATTCCGTGTACGGTGAAAACCTAGCATCGCGCTGAAATCCTGATCAGTGATGATGTCTCCATATTGAACCAGAAACGCCGTTTCTCTGCGAAAATAATCTTCCATCTTCTTGACGCCTCCGGCCGTGCCCAAGAGTTCCGGTTCATAAGCATAGGTCAGTTGCGTGTTCAGTCGCGAACCATCGCCGAAATAATCGCGGATGATCTCCGGTCGAAAGTGGAGATTAATGACAACTTGATCGAAGCCATGGTTTCGCAGTTGGCACAGGATATACGCCAGCATCGGTTGGCCATGCAGCGGCAGCATCGGCTTGGGAATTTCCTTTGTGAGATCGCCCAGCCGGGTTCCATGGCCGGCGCACAGTACCATCGCTTTCATCGTGTGAATGAAAAATGAAAAATGAAAAATGAAAAATGCGGAAGGACACTGCGGCGAAGCCGCGCTCCAAAACCTTCCCCGGACGCGGTGATGTTGGCGGACAGCACAGTAGCGGTCTCCTCACCAACAATGCAGTTGGTCCGGGGAGTGCAGGCCGCTGGCCTGCCGTGTTCGGCGGCCCGCCGAACACACTCGTGCGGAAATCCACGCGGCACCCATTGGTTCGATCGCAGGTCAGAGGCCAGAAGTCGTCGCCGGGCCGGCGCCGACGGCACGCGGGCCGCATGCGCTCCCCGTTTCATGGAATCGTGCCGACTTGAGTTCATTTCTTCAGAATCCAGTCGGCTGCTGCATACAAATCGGCGCAAATATGATCGGGTTGAATTGTCTTGTCGAGTGGCTCACTCGTTTCAATCGGCGGTGCCAGATGCCTTCCGGTTTGCACCAGGATGGTGCGGCATCCAGCACGAGCACCGGCAATGATGTCCGTGATACGATCCCCAACCATGAAACTCGATTTCAAATCGATTGCGCGCTCCTTGGCCGCGCGCAGCAAAAGGCCCGGGCGGGGTTTGCGACAATCACAATCGATGCGAAAAGCCGCCAGCGTCGCGTTGGGATGATGCGGGCAAAAATAGAAGCCGTCCAACCGAGGACCTCCGGCCTGTTCAATGAGTTGTTCCATGTGCGCATGAATCTCCAGCACCCCTTGTTCGGAGGTCAGGCCACGCGCAATGACGGTCTGGTTGGTAACCACGACCAATTCAAAGTCCGAGTGCTTCAGTCGCTTAAGTGTCTGCGGCACGCCGGGTAGCACTTTGATCTGACTTGGGTCGGTCAGCAGGTCCACATCCTCAAGCAGCACACCATCTCGGTCTAAGAAAACGGCCGCCCTCATGACCGGGTAATCGTATTCTCTCGCATCAGAATCAGGGAGCGGACGATTGCAAAGTTCGGGTCAAGGACTCCAACTCATCGTGAATAAAAGTTGGGCCGAGCACTGACAGGAATTGGAAGGAGGAATCCGGGCATGCGGATTTTAGATTCCGTTTTACCTTGTTTTCGTTTTCCTGGTTGACAGCCAGAATGACCAGCGACTTGGCGCCGGGCGTGGCCAGTACGCTGGGACTGCGGATGGGCAAAAGCGAGCCAGGCATCAGTTTCCCCTGACGCTCAACCTGGTCATCCACCGCGAAATCGATCGCTTTGCCCAAATCGAGCCCGTTGATCAGCGTGCAAGCACGACACCCGACTCCGTAAATGACCACGTTTTGAAAAGATTTCCTGGCCTGCTGCAAGGCCATCAATAACTTTTTACGATACGCCTTAACCCGTTCACTGAACTCTTGGGCAAGGCGGTGAAAATCTTGAGTTGGGGTAAATTGGTCTGTAGCGGTCTTGCGCCGGGCCAGGACGGCCAACGTGCCGCCGCTGTAATTGAACTTATCGAACGCGACCGGCGTAAAACTGAAACGGTCCAAAGCACGCGCCAGGACGTTTTCCGTGAAATAATTCACGTGCTCCTCCCAAACAATGGTACAATCGCCAGCCAGCAATCCCGGACCAACGTCCGGCACGTCGATGAATACCAACCCATCATCCGCCAGCAAAGAGTCAACGCACTGGAAGAAAAGTTTGATCTCTGAAACGTGCTCGAGAACCTGGCGCGCCATCACGAGGTCAAACCGACCGTATCTTTTGAGCGCGTCCTGGCACGTCGCGGTGTCGAGAAACGTTTCGTAAACGTGCAAGCCACGCTGCTCGGTGGCAATTTGTTTGGCGAACGCATTCGGCTCCAAGCCCACGCAGACTTTCTGGCCGCGCAACTTCAACTGCTCAAGAAACAGGCCATCATTGCAACCGATTTCAAAGATCTTCGCGTTTTGCTTGTGCGCGCAAATTAGATTCAGTTCGGTTTCGCGATGTGGCTCTGGTTTCCACGAGCTGAAACAATAATTGTAGCCGCGATAGAGGACCTCCGGGTCAATCGGGTTGCTGATCTGCCCGAGCCCGCACGCTTCGCAAAAATGAAGTCGCAGGGGATGCGTAAACTCTTCCTCGGGTTTGTCGAGCAACCGATGGGCAATCGGCTGATTGCCCAAATCAATGAGCAACCGCAGTTCCTGGTTGCCGCATAGCCGGCACTGTGGCTTTTCAACTGTGTTCACGCAAGGATGATGCCGATGGTTTGCTTTTTCTCAATCAACAAGTGAGGGTAAATTACCCGAATCAGATGACGCGAACTCCCGGCATTGGTACTATAAAATGGCCACCTTGATCCAAAAAGCTCTGGTTGCGCCTCACAATCGGGTTGGCATATTGCCAGGCAAGAACAACCACGTGATCCGGCTTTTTCTCTGCCAGGGCACTCGAAGGAAAAACGGGTATGTGGTAGCCAGGACTGTAAAGTCCGTGGCGGCGCGGATCATCGTCAACGATGAATTCAAACAGTTCGCCCAACTCGAAGTGATGCGTTAAGGTGGTGCAGGTCGCCGAAGCCCCGTACGCGGCGATCCGCTTTCCCTGCGCTTTCAACGAGTGCACGAGGCGATGCAGTTCGCTTTTGAGCCCTTCCAACTTGGCGTTGAACCTATGAAAAACTTCGGGCTCATGCAATCCCACCCGTTTTTCAAGCTCGATCAGTTCTGCGACCGAAGGAGAAATCGAACGCGGACCGCCCGCCAACTGGACAAACCCACGGATCGAACCGCCCTTTGTCAAGATGCGCTGGATGTCAAAGAGCTCCATTCCATGTCGCTGGAAAAAACTCTGGAGCGGCTTTACCGAATGGTGGCTCAAATGCTCGTGATAAATTGTGTCAAACGTCAGTTTCTCAATGAGGTCAGCCAGATAAATAACTTCGAAAACGAAAACGCCATCCAGCGCAAGCAGTTCGCGGATTCCGTCAACCATGTCGGGCAGCACATCTGAATGAGCAAAGACGTTGTTCGCTGTCACGACGGAGGCTGGGCCGTGAGATTGCCGGATTTTGCGGGCCAGATCGGCAGTAAAGAAGTCGGCTACCGTTTCGATCCCGGCGGCATTGGCGAGCGCAGCAATGTTTTGGGCGGCATCCACTCCAAGCACCCGCAGACCATGCCTTTTGAAATTCTGCAAGAGCGCACCCTCGTTACTTCCAATGTCAATCGCCAGAGATCCGCTTGCTGGAGACATGCGGCTGACGATTTCGTCGGCGTATTTCTTGAAATGCTCCAGCAAACCCAAAGAAACCGATGTCACGTAAAGGTAGTTGCTGAACAAAACCCGAGGGTCAACGACGTCCAGCAACTGCACATGGCCGCAATCGCGACAAAGAAAAACATCCAGTGGATATCGCTCCTGTGGTTCGCTCAGTCGCGAAGCCGGAACGTAGGCGTCAGCCAGTGCCGAGGGCTTCAGGGGAAGAACGATTTCAACATTTCGACTTTGGCAAAGCCGGCAATCTGCCCGGCGAAAACAAATGGAACTCATGAGTCAATTGTTTGGTCTGAATTTCGCGCTCAACTTGCGCGCGAGTGTTTCCGTGGAAAGCAGATTGATACCGCCATCCACCAACAGAGTCTGGCCGGTCACAAATGAGGCTTTGGAACTGCAAAGAAAGGCGATGGCATTGGCGACGTCTTCCGCGGTACCCATCCGGCCTAATGGGATTGTTCGTTTGAAAAGCTCCTGAAGTTTTTTGTTTTGGCGGTAAAAGGCCTCGTTCTCGGGCTTGATCACGGTCCCTGGCGAAACGGTGTTGACTCGAATCCGCCTTGGCCCCAGCTTCACCGCATAATAGCGGGTCATTTGGTTCAGGCCAGCCTTCGCCACGTGATAGCCGACATCCTGCTCGTCCGCCACAACGTTGCCGGCGGCTGAACTCACGACCACGATGGATTTTTCTCCGCTGCCGAACCTGTCTATGAGCGACTCAATCACAAATCTAGTCGCAGACAAGGAAGTCTTTATTTCTCCCGTCCACTTATCTCCGTGGCCTTTGTATCGCTGAAGAAAAATCAAGTTGTTCGGCTTTCCGTTGTCCAAAATGACCTTGCCCAACGTCTTCGACAAAGCTCGTCGATCCAAGAGGTCCACCCGCCAAACGCGAATGTTCCCAGTTGGTTTCGCCACAGGAATACGCCGTCCGATGACCGATACGACGTGTCCTTCCGCAGCTAAAACTTGCGCCAGCACGCGTCCGATACCGCGCGTGCCGCCGACGATTAGACTGTGCGTTTTCATGAAAAGTATTCGAGGCTCAAATCAAGTGGCCCCGGAACATCTGGCGACCGAATCCGACAACGCGGCCATATAGGCTTGCGCCGCTGCGACGTCACTTTCCTCTGGCGCCCAAGCCGCAAAAATTGCATCGCCTGTTTGGAATGGACCGTTTGTCGTTTCATGCAGAATCAACAGGTTGGAGCGAATGAGCAAAGTGTGAAACACCGCAGTTGAAAGCCGATAATAGAAATTCTTCCCTGAGGCAGGTTCTCCTAATTTGATGATTTCCCTGATACCTCCGGCATCATCAAGGGCGACCACATCAACCTCTCCTTCCACGATGTGAAAGGATTCGCTTTTCTTCAGGTGTTTATGGGGGCGGATGTAAGTATTCTGTTTCAACGCGATGATCATTTCGTGGAGCGGCTCATCGCTGTTTTGATGCGCACAGATCCGCACGCGTCCCCGGGGAGCGAGCAGAACCCTTTTCTTGAGCAGATCAATCTCTGCCCTGCCAATTTTGACGATCGGCTCGGCGGCGACATAAACTTCGTCACTTAGCTCATTGATGCGCACAATAAAGTTATCCTGAAATGAATCCTGTTTGCCAAGAAAGATCAGGAGATCTGTTGATGGGGACCTGCTTTCCTGTTCTGGTCGCAGCGGAATTCAGCGTCGCAAAACGGGCTGCGCCGTCAGCGGAAGTCAGGCAGCGTTTGTTGGAGTTTCTTCAAGTCTTCTCGATCACCCGGACCCGTGGTCGGTTGGATAAACCGCACGTATTTCTTAGGCGCCTTCCATCGAAACTTTTCGCAATGGCCGTCAGCGAACGACACGTTGGCACCCTGGCTGTGTCGGTCAGCCGGCAGGTTGGGCCAGTTGGGGTTGGGGTCGGGATACACCAGAAAAAATCCGTCATCGATTGATTCCTCATGTTCATCCAGAAAAACAAAAACCGCGTCAGCGCGACGAATCTGGGTGCTTTTGATGATCGAATCAGGCATCCCGTTCAGGAAGGCGTCCATGGCATAACTCCGCAGCCGAGGCATACCACTTGGAAGAACGGTTGAGCGATCGGAGGGACAACGATAAACCCCAACGTTAGGTGCGTACGGAAAAATAGTGCCATTTTGAATGTCAGTTACATTGGTTCCAAATCGTGCGCTGCCCGTTACCCAACACCCGGGAGTGCTGGCCGCGTAGATGCCGTTCTGGTCGGTTTCATTCTTTGGCAGTGAACCATTATTGTCATCGGAGTACATCTGCCAGGCAGTTTGCAACTGTCTGAGATTGGCAAGGCATGCAATCTGGCGCGCGTTTTCCTTTGCTTTGGAGAGTGTCGGAAGAAGCAGCCCGGCCAGGATGGCAATGATGGTAATGGCTACCAGGAGTTCGATCAGCGTGAATGCTGTGTTCCCTTTTGATTTCAATCAAGCACTCTACACTCGAATTCCTTCCAAGCAACCGTAAGATCAATCAAAGCCCATCAGGTGGGAACAACGAGTTGGGCCTGCCAGAAAAGATTGATACAAACGAACCACCATCCTTTAGGAATGTTTGATTCTTCCGTTGGACGCTAAGCTCACTTTCGGGACTCAGAGCGGACAAGCAAAGGCGGATGTCCCGCTCCACCAAGGCAGAGCTCCCGCAAATGGGCAAATGTGATCCGGGCATAAACAGCCCTCGCTTCTTTGGATGGTCGTCCACCACGAATTCGATGTAATCCTTCAAGCGGAGCAAATTAATATAGACGCAAGTTAGATGGCCGGCTCCGAAGAAAGCTACCTTACCTCTTTCGGTGCGTGCACCTGTCAAGAACCTTACGACGCGTTGTTGTTGGCCGAGGAAGGCGGACGCGAAATTATGCAACCGTCGCCGCTCCTCGACTAAAAGTTGCTCTGCTATCCGCGCGTGGTTCTCAACCGGTTGCCGTTGTCGAGTAATTGCGACGAGCGAATAGGTTGGGCGTTGCATATCCAACACGTCGAAGCCCGCTTGTAACAGCGAAAAACGAAGAGTTTCGGGCATGAAGTAAAAAACGTGCTCTTCCCACAGAATGCTGTAGTCACACGTCGCGAAGGGTCTCTCGCAATCTGGCACCTCAAAAACAACATAACCGCTGGATTTTACCAGCTGCTTGATCGCTCCGAGAAAACAGCGCAAGTCATGCGCGTGCTCGAGCATATGCCGCACAATCAACACATCGGCTTCGCCGTTTCGCCGGGCGATTTGTTCAGCAGCGGCTGGAGTCAGCGTGTCTTGTATCGTTTCCGTTCCTGCGTTCCGATCAAAGACACCCAAGTCCCGCGCCAAATCGATACGCCACGTCCGGTGATAGCCTCTTTGTTCGAACCGGTTTAAAGTGGAATCGCTCCCAAAAACGACTCCCCCGATTATTGAGTTGGTCGTGATGCCCGGAAGGCCAGACAACTCCTCAACCAACTGGTCCAAATGGCCTTCGGGCTCATTGTAGTGAATCCAGTCGCAACGCGGTCGGATCTCCTCGGGAGGAACCGGACGGCTCATTTGTACCAACCCGCACGCTCCACACTGACCGATGATCATGGGAAAGAGCACTTCCGGTTCAGTCGGTGACCGAAGAAATCGGTTGCAAAGCGGCTGTAACCCGCAATCAAGAAACTCTGTGATCGGTGACGTATGGCAAAAGTGACAAGTGTTTACTGATGGCTCGGGGGTCATTCAAAATAGATGAAAGAGTAGTCACCTGTGTACCCGCAATGTTTGAACCACCACTCCCATTCCTCCGGCGTACAGAACATTTCGCAGGTTAGCTGCCAGTAAAGGAGATTTACCTTCTCCTCCTCGTTGCGGTATGATTCCACGCATACGTAGCGGTGTCTTTTTCCTACGCGCTGGATTTCTCTGAGCGCCCTTTCTAGGTCGTAGCAATAAAGGTTATGAAGTGTGGTAATTGAGATGACCAGGTCAAAGCTCGCATCACCATACGGCAGATGATTGGCGTGTCCCACTTGTAAAAATTGTCGCACCTCCTCCTTCGCGTTTTCGATGGCGTAGCTGGAAATGTCCAGTCCCAACACTTCTACTCCAGGAACGACTTGCGTGAACTCATAAAGAAGGAATCCTTTGCCGCACCCGATGTCGAGAATTTTGTCGCCAGACTTCAAGCCATAGTGTTTGGCCATCGCTTCAGCCACGACGCGCCAGCGTCCGTCATAGCGCATCCCGCCGTAACCCACTTTGCGGTCACCATCCCAATAATGCTTGCCGAATTGTTTGGCGATTTTTGCAGCCTCTGCCTTGGGAAATTCGTTCACCCGACCGAGGTAATCTCGTGTCGTCTTTTTGTGCAGAGGCGAGATAAAATCGATGTATGCCATAAACAACGCGCCGATAATCAACGCAATTCGTTCACTTAAGGCAACTCCGCTCTTGCAGCGCGTGTCGTAAGACTTGCTGCGACTTCTCCAGTTGCGTCCGTTTGCGTTCTTCAGTCGCGTGGTCTCCCAGCGCGAATTCGCGCCGAGCCTGGTCACTACGGATGAAATCGTTCAGCATGATGCAACACCACTTGATTTGATATGCCGGCAAAAGCAGTCTGGCTCGTTCGGGGAAACGCTCACCAAAGTGCAATGCGCCGGTTAGTGTGGCCACGAACCTACTCCAATGCTCCAGGCTGACCGCGAGTTGCGGCTGGCAAAAGAAGTCGCAAACCAGCTTGGCCGGATCATCCCAACCGGCGTATTCAAAGTCAAAAAAACGGAGCCGTCCGTCGGCTGGCAGTAGTGCGTTGTGAAAACCAAAGTCCGAAGGGGAGAGGCAGCGCCCGGCTTGCGGTAGCACTTCGTTTGAGAATTGTCTGGTCGCCGTGGAAATCGACGCCTGAATTTTCCCCCACGCCGGATTCAATTCTTCGCGGACGAACGCGGCGGCTTCATCCTCTGTGCGCGATCCCGGCTCAATTTGTTGCAGGCGGACAACTCGCTTTTGCACACATTGCAGGTGTTCGGCGACACTGAAACAGGCCTCGGACGCGATAGGGATCGAGGCCGTTTGCATTGTCGGCCTTGATCGGTTCGCTTCGACGATGAACTCCAGCGCCTGCCCGACCATTCCTTCATTTACTTCTTCCGGACGCAGCTTCCGGCCCCCGATGAATTCGATCAAGCCGAAGCGGTTTGTGGCGTCCCAACCTATCGGTTCGGGCGTGCGCCGGACATTCTGACTCCATAGATAGCTGTAGAATGCTTGCTCTGCGCGAAAGCGGTCGCGGGTATCCGCCGGATTCTGAAAGTAAACCTTGAGGACGCGGGCGCCGCCGTCGTCCGCCTGCAGTCGATAAACACGGTTATTGGCGCCCCCGGGAAGCGGCTCCAGGGCGAACTCGCCTTTGACGCCGCACTTGCGGACAAACGGCAGAGCCTTTTCACGCAATGCTGTCGTCTGATCGTCCTCGTTCACGTTCGGCGAAATCAGTTTGTACGCCTCAGCCCAATTCTGAATCCTCTGAAAGCGAACTTCGCTCACGTAGAGATTGTTTGAGTCAAACAAAACCCGCTGCACATCCGCAGGGAACGCCGGCTCACCCAGAAACTCCGGCAGATCATCGATAAAGTGAGTGCAGCCGCATCGCGCGATGCGCCAAAGCTTGGCCTCTTTGGTCAACTCGAAGAAAACGCGCTCACGCGGCAGGCCGATT
>CAZYYS010000039.1:10633-24185 GCA_964651015.1 uncultured Verrucomicrobiota bacterium | reverse complement strand
GCAATACCGGAATCGCGCTCGCGTTTGTCGCTGCCGCCAAGGGCTATAAGCTGATCCTCACAATGCCGGAAACCATGTCGTTGGAACGACGAACGTTATTGGCGATGTTGGGAGCGAAGTTGGTGCTCACACCCGGGACGGAAGGAATGAAGGGCGCCATAGCCCGTGCGGAGCAGCTTGCCAAGGAAACCCCGAACTCTTGGATTCCCCAACAGTTCGAGAACGCGGCCAACCCTGCCGTCCATCGCGCCACGACGGCGGAGGAAATCTGGGACGATACCGCTGGCAAGGTGGACATCCTGGTCGCGGCCGTGGGGACGGGTGGCACCATCACGGGTTGTTACGAGGTGATTAAACCTCGGAAGGCGTCGTTTCAAGCCATTGCCGTTGAACCGAAGGATTCGCCCGTCATATCACAAACTCTCAGTGGACAACCCCTGAAGCCCGGGCCGCACAAAATTCAAGGGACCGGCGCGGGTTTCGTTCCCAAGAACCTGCACCTGAAGGATGAAAAGGGGAATCCGCAGATCACAGAGTGCGTTCAAGTGAGCAACGACGACGCCTTTGCGATGGCGCGTCGCTTGGCCAAGGAAGAGGGACTTTTGGTGGGTATTTCGACCGGCGCGAATGTTGTTGCCGCCATCGAAGTGGCGAAACGCCCTGAAAACAAAGGCAAAATGATTGTTACGGTAGCCTGTTCAACGGGCGAACGTTACCTCAGCACGCCGCTGGCCGCCGAAGCCAAGGCGGAAGTTGGCGGTTGAGTCGATTGAGGATGCCAAGCCGTAGTTCCTGCGCCCAAAACCAGGCTTTAGGAAAAATCAAAAAAGTTGTTGCATTGTAAGGGAACTTTCGTGATAGTCCGTCCGTCGCAAGCCTGAAAGGCTGTGCGCGGTGAGTTGAGGTTCTTCACTCTTTCGATCGCAGCGGTTTCCCAAAATTCAGAGTTCACAGCGGTTTTCGGGGATGGTTTGGCAGACCCTTTGATGAGCAGGATAAAAAATATGAGCAATACGACCAGTTCCACAGCGGAGATCGGCTCCGGCTTTTTGGAGATTTCTGAGAAAGGCTTCGGCTTTCTCCGTTCACCGGAGACCCGTTTTCAACCCAAACCCACTGACATCTTCGTCACGCCTGACACCATCAAGCGAAACTTCCTGCGGGAGGGCTGCTTGGTAACCGGCCCGATCCAACCGCCCCATCGCGGCAACAGTCCGCAACTGAAATCAGTCGATCTCGTCAACGACATGCCGTTCGATGATTACACCAAGGCGGTGCGGTTTGAGAACCTGACGACGATCGATCCCGTCGAGAAATTCAACCTCGAAACGACGCCTGATCTGCTGGAAACGCGCATCATCGATCTGGTTACGCCAATCGGCAAAGGCACCCGCGGTCTGATCGTCGCGCCGCCTCGCACCGGCAAAACCACCATTCTCAAGCAGATTGCCAACGCCATTACCACGAATCATCCGGAAGTGCATGTTTTGGTTCTGCTGATCGACGAACGTCCCGAGGAAGTCACGGACTTCCAACGTTCCGTCAAGGCCGAGGTCGTCGCATCTTCCAATGACCAGGACCTCGAAACTCACGTTCGTCTCTCGCGCTTCATGATTGAACGGTGCCGTCGCATGGTGGAGTCGGGCAAGGATGTTTTTGTCCTGCTGGATTCAATCACTCGTGTCGCGCGCGCCTACAATAGCGTGCACGGCGGCAGCGGCCGCACAATGTCCGGTGGTGTCGATGCGCGCGCCTTGGAGATTCCGCGCAAGATGTTTGCGTCCGCGCGGAAGATTGAAGAGGGCGGCTCACTGACGATCATCGCCACCGCGCTTGTTGACACCGGTTCCCGCATGGATGAACTCATCTTCCAGGAGTTCAAAGGCACGGGTAACATGGAGTTGATCCTCGACCGCAAACTGTCTGACCGCCGTTTGTTCCCGGCCATCGACATCCCGAAGAGCGGCACGCGCAAAGAGGAAAAGTTATTCCCCGCGAAGCAAATTGATTCGGTTCGCAAGCTCCGCCGCATGATGGTGGACCTCAACCCGGTCGAAGCCATGGAAACCCTGCTGGCCGCGCTCAAGAAGCACAAGACCAACGAAGAGTTGCTGGCCAAGCTGGTGTAGCACCGGGAGTAGCCGCCGGAGTGACGAGGCGGAAAATATTGTTCGCTGGTTCTACCTTGCTCTAGTTTGGAAGGATGGGTAACTTCATTCCCGTGACCGCCGACGAGATCAAAGACTTGATGTGGGCACAGCCATTCCGGCCGGTTCGCATCGTACTCGGCAACCGGCAGTCTCGTCGTGGCACATCCCGATTATCTCATGGTCAGTCTGGATCGTCAGACCGTTGTTCTTTACGACAAGCAGGGGCACTTCCGGATTATCAACGCCCGACAGATCAAGCTGGTCGAACCGGTGAAACGAGCGTCGGCGAAGGCCGCTTGATACGGCATTATTCCAGGGGGCGTTCCGTGTTGAGAGGCGGATTGGGCAGGCCCTTGGCCGGTTCATAGAATGGGTCATAACCGCCATTTTCACGCCCCCCAATCTTCTATCGTGCCTTTGTCCCAGTCTTGTGGTAGGAAAGCGGTATGCAAGCCGACGGCCGAAAAGCGATCACCAGCAGCCCGTCAGCTTTCTCTCAGCCTTCAAGCCTCGACCTGCCGCCTCCCACAATTCCCGATCATCAACTGCTTTGCCTGATCGGGCGCGGCGCTTACGGCGAAGTCTGGTTGGCCCGCAACGCCATCAGCACACCTCGAGCAGTGAAGATCGTCCACCGCCAGAGTTTCCAGCGCGCCGAGCACTTCGAGCGCGAATTCAATGGCTTGCTCAAATTCGAGCCAATCTCTCGTTCCCACGACGGTTTGGTGGACATCCTGCAAATCGGCCGCCGCGATGATGCCGGTTATTTCTTCTACGTGATGGAACTGGCGGATGCGGCGAAGTTGCACAGCGAAGACAGACGATCGAAGATAGAAGATAGCAAAGGCTCTGAATGCGGCACCTGCCATCTGCCATCCTCCATCCTCCATCCTCAAAACTACGCCCCGCACACCCTCCGCTCCGAACTCCAGACGCGCGGCCACGTCCCGCCCGCCGAGTGCGTGGCCGTCGGACTCAAGCTCGCTGCCGCCTTGGAACACCTGCACGCCAATGGCCTCGTGCATCGCGACATCAAGCCCTCGAATATCATCTTCGTGAACGGCGAACCGAAACTGGCGGACATTGGCTTGGTGACGGCGATTGACGAGGCGCACTCGCTGGTCGGGACGGTCGGTTACATTCCGCCGGAAGGCCCGGGCACGCCGCAGGCCGACCTCTACAGCCTCGGCAAAGTCCTTTACGAAATCGCCTTTGGCAAAGACCGCCAGGACTTTCCGCAACTGCCGCCGGATTTACAGTCGCATCCCGACTACGCCGCGCTGCTCGAACTCAACGAAGTCATTCTCAAAGCCTGCGAATCGGACCCGCGCCGACGCTATGCCAACGCCGCGGCTTTGAGCAAAGACTTGGATTTGTTGCAGCGCGGCCACTCCGTTAAACGCCATCGGCTTTGGCAACGGCGCCGTGGTGCAATAAAAAGACTCGGCCTCGCTGCCGCCGTGCTGGCGCTGCTGGCCATTGCATTCCATTTCTTGAAAGGATCGAAACGGGGCCACACCCCAAGTCCCGAGGCGGCGCAGGAGTACGAACTGGGCCGGTGGTTTTACCAGCAGTTGACTCCCGAAGCGCACACTAATGCCTTCTATCATTTGAATCGGGCGGTGCAGTTGGATCCCAAATTTGTGCAGCCCTATGGCGAGTTAACCGCGCTCTATGTCTGGGGCCAGCCGGGATTATTCGCCAGCCAGGAAGAGCGGATTCTTAAGACCAAGGAAATCGCCGACAAATTGATGGCCATAGATCCCAATTCGGCGGAAGGCCATACCGCTTTGTCGTGGTACAAATTCCTCAATCAGGATTGGGTTGGGGCGGAAGAGGAAATCGTACGAGCGATCAGTCTCAACGGAAAATATCCAATCGCTCACGACATCTATGGATTCTACTTGTCCTTGCTGGGGCGGACCGGGGAAGCCATGCGAGAAGGGCAACTGGCCCAGGCACTCGCCCCCACCGCCCGCACCACGGCACTGGTTGCAGCGTCGCCATTCTTCGCAGCCCGGCAATTCGATCTGGCAATCGCGCAGGCTGAACGGGCTGTAAAGCTGGAGAAGCACTGGGCTGAAGCGCATAATTTCATTGGCAGATGTTACGAGGCGCAATCCAACTATGTGGCCGCCATCGAAGTGTGGAAAAACTACGATTTGCTGGCCGGCCGCGATCCGGCCAGAGTGGCCGCCAGCTATGACGCGTTACGCCAGGCCTATGACACCGAGGGTGAGCAGGGTTATTTGCGGAAGTACATCGAACTGATTCGAGAAAATGAAGCCCTTCCTGAGTCTGAACAAATATTCTTCATCGATGACATCGCGGGCTATTATGCCCGGCTCGGCGAAAACGATAAGGCGCTTGATGAGATCGAAAAGCAGTTCGATCGCCCGCACGTTCGGGCACAGCTCAAGTACGAACCAATGTACGACACCCTTCATGACGAGCCGCGCTTCAAGGCGCTGTTGAAGAAAGCCGGCCTGGAAAAGTGATTTTTTCGGAAACGATTGGCCATCCGCTATTCTTTGGGTAGCAAATCCTGCAACCACCTCAGATCGGCCAGGTCTTCGGGAGGCAATGGAGGCGGAGGAGGCCAGTCATCGATCTTCTCCCATCGCCACCGATGATACTCGACATGCCCGTCGGCGAAGGAAAGGCTGCATCCGCGATTGTGCCGGCCGCTGGGACTGTTCATCCATTCGGACTCGGGAGGGTATCCGTAGCCAAAAGGGCTGAGGTAAAACGAACCGCTGTCAGCATTGCCGGAATCGATGAACGCATATATCCGGGCGGGATTCATCAATGAACTGTATTTCGTCCGGATGTACGGCAGGACGGTCAGGAACTCGTCGGCGCCATTCAGCCACACATTGAGCTGGTAGCTGCGGGTGCGCGGTAGGTTGGGAGCATCAATCACCGTAGTCCGGTCGTTCGGGCAGCGGTAAATCGCTACCGTCGGATGGTAGGGAAACAGCACACCACTCTCAATGTTCGTGGTCGAAGTATCCAGCTGACCGTTCCCTACCACCCAGGAACCCGGCAGTGAATGATAATCCCCGACGGCGTTGGGAGCGTCTTTGTTGGGAACGAGCTGGTCGTCGTGATCGTGCAAATACATCAGCCAGCCTGTCTGGAGTTGCTTGAGATTATTCTGGCACGTAGCTGAATGTGCCCTGGCTTTGGCTTTGTTGAGCGCCGGTAACAACAGCGCCGCCAGAATTCCGATGATGGCGATGACCACCAATAGTTCGATCAAAGTGAATCCCATCTTCGGCAACGAAGCCTTGCCGGGCGAAATGTTTGGCACGTATTGACGCACAAATGGTCCTTTCGCAGGACGTGGACTCAACTTCGGCTACACATTGACTTCAGCATATCACGTTTGTGTGTGTCGAGCAGAAAGCTGGTCCGATCGCACTTAGGCTGACCCAAAGCCCACAGCTGGAACGGGAACAGGGTTTGGAGTGGGCCGGACAAAAGCGACCGGCTCCAATTGCGCTTGGAACGCCTGCTCAAAACGGGCCTGTTGTTCCTTGTCAAGCTGGCGTGATCCCTCGCCCACTCGTCCGGCGCGAACAAATGAGTTTAGTCTGGCCCCTTGCTGCCACAGCCCTTCCACCGCTGGATCAAATTTGTTTTCGTGTTGTTTCATGAAAGCAAAGCTGCAGCGCTCAACAATCAGGGGCCATTGCTCCGGCGGCACCTTCAAATGGCAAAACCCGACGATCCGGCGGAGGCTTCCCTCGAGGTCGGCCACAAGTTCCTCGTAGGTCAGGAACAACACGTTCAGTTTGTGCCGATGTTTCCACCAACCGCCCACATGCTCGAACCAGGAGCCGTGCATGACCTTGCCGCCCATGAACAGCTCGAAGAACTCGGCGAAAGTGCCTTTGTAACCGTTGTGGCTCCGATAGAGATGATAGTACGAAAGCGCCACGTCCCGCCCATCGCGTGCGACGTAAATGTAACGACCTGGCCCTTTGGGAATGTCCGCATACGAAAGGTGGCACTTGAAAACCCTCGGACTGGCACGCTCTTCATAACCCCGGTCTGATTCCGCCGAACGTTCAAACCAAGGGCTGTGCTCGGCAATATGGGTAAATTCCATGCTGCCGTCGGTGGTCAATTGGTAAAGGATCATCTGCATCCAAGTCGTGCCGGAGCGCGGATAGGTGACGATGAAGATGTCGTCCGCTCGCGGTACGAATTTGAAATGCTTCAACTCAAAAGTGTCGATCCTGCTTTTCGTCAGCGTAACGCGCCGCAAGAGCCAGTCGAATATTTTGGCTGTCACGGCGACCGGCCAACGAGCCATGCGCCTGTGCAAAGACGGTTTTTCGTCTCCCGCAGTTTGGCGGAGCATTGGATCGACCCGGGTCATCAACTCCAAAATCGGATCCACCCCAGCAGCGACGTCGCTGGTGATAACGCCGTCGCCGTCGATCAAGTAAGCGACCGGGGAGGCAAAGATGGCGTATTGACGGGAAATCTCCCACTGCCTCTGCAGCACCACTGGAAAAGTCAATCCGTGCTCCTTCACTTTTTCGCGGTTCTCCGCCGGTTCGCCGCGGCTGATCATGACGACCTGCAAGTCCGGGTGTTTGCGATGGAATTTTTCCAGCTTGGGCGCCAGCGTGTTGCAGGGGCCGCAGTGCGGACTGGAAAACACGAGGAACACGGGCCGATTGCGCAACTCAGCCAGTGAAAGTTCTCCGCCGGCCAGACGCGGCAGACGGAATTCAGGCGCGAGGGTGCCGGCCTTGAGTCCGTCGCGCTTGATTCGGCTGTGCGCGAGCGAGTGGTTGCTGAAGCGACTGGCGCGGTCTTCCTCACCCGGCCTTTGACCACCTTTTTCCATCGGATGGGAGGAGGGCTGGGGGGCAGGGCCTCTGTTGGCCAACTTCAGCAACGCCTCCGCCCCGACGGCCAGTTCACTGGCGATCCGCCCCGACGCATCGACGAGATAACCGCTGGGTGTGCCGTTGGCCTGGTACGCTTTGGCAATTTCCCCATCGTTTTGCAACAGCACCGGACAATCGACTTTGTGCCCGGCGAAAAACTGCCGGTTCTTTTCCGCATCGCCGGTGGTGAGGAGGAGGGGCAAAGGCTGCTCGGCTGTAGCCGCTGACGTGGTGAGGTGGACTTCAGTGACTGCCTGCCCATCCGCCTCGTTACCTCGGCGGCTACGCGTTGCAACCTCCGCCAGCTTCGGCATCAGCTCTCGGCAAAAGTGACAGTCGGGATCAAAAAAGATCAGCAGCACTGGCTGACCAAGAAAATCGCTCAATCTCTTTTGACCGCCCGCGAGAGCAGGCAACTCAAAATCCGGTGCCGGCGAGCCGATCGGCGGCACGGTCAACTCGTCGCCGCCGTTGTCGGATTGTTCCAACCGCTTTTCGAGCGCGTCGAGCCGCAGCAACATCCGCCCATTCTGACGCAGCAATTGCCAACCCAACCAGCAAACCACCAGTATGGCTGCCCACGCGGCAATGAGCACAAGAAGAAAAAAGTGGTTCATACGCGCTTGTGTGAAAAGGCCGCCGGCCCGGAGTGCCCGCAGAGAGCACTCCCTAGGTCGGCGGTTTGATTTAGAGGCATGTTCCTTTGGGGCGGTTCTTGTACTTTCCGAACCCGGTTTGACACCAGCCACTGCAGCATTCGGAACCGTTGTGGCATTGTTTGCCGGGCTCCTTGCACCCTCCTTGGTCTGCCTTTGCTCGGCCTGCCAGCCCGAAACAGGCCAGCCCCGTTGCCGCCAGGCCGACGCTGAGTTTCTTCAGCAACTGCCGTCGCGTACTCGGTCCGGCCAGGCTCCTGGCCATCTCGTCGAACTTGTTACTCATACGCTTCCTTTTTGTTTGTTGTTTAGATTGGTGTGGTTTGTGTTGGTTTAGAGACTCCTGAAATGTGTGTGAATTCGAGGTTGCGGTTCTGACCGCGCCCCAGAGAGCGCATGAATTGCTTTAGCGCTTCGCGCCACTGGGCAGGCGGGGTCAAGCTCCTGGTCTGCGCACAGAATTCGATCGCCCAGACTTCCTCAGCCTCCGGCGTCGTTCCCCAGCAGCGATAGCCGTGCCGCTCGAAGGTCTTGCGCACGCCCGGTCGCATCAGCTTGGGATTTTCATTTATGTGTATTATCCCGGCGGGTTGCAGGCCGGGGTGCGGGAAGGTTAGGAGAAATTCCCGGGTCGCCTTAATCACCTCCACCATTAAGTAAGGCACGCGGTCACGCTTCCGCAGAAACATACGGTAGGCATAAAACACCCGGCCATCTTTGATGCGCACCAAGCCGACAGTGCTTAACCCGGCGAGCTCGCCCGAGGCATTGCGGACAAGAAACACCGCTTCGTGAGTCCGCCGTTCGGCCTCGGCCTGATCGTTGAGTGCCCCCTCGCCGAGCCAAAGCGCCATGATTTCGAAGCGCTGGGCTTGAGTTGTGCGAAGATAGACATTTTCCAGGAGGTAATCCCTGAAGCGGACTCCCATGGCCGGAGAAACATCAAACCCTGTAGTTCTCACGTCTCTTTCATTATCGCTCGCTTGCCTAAAAGTTTTCTGACACTTGAAAGAGCGAAACTCACCATTATCCGGCTGCACAGGGTGACGTAACCAACTCGATGAGCGGGCTTGCACATTGAGGTACCTTTCTATTGGCCAGTTCGAATTGCGCGAAAGAGCGTCACCGGCCCGTTTACTGCCGGCGCAGGCAGCGCGAGCGAATAATCAGTCAGGCTCAGGTTGGTCCATACCGTGGTCCAGGTTCCGTCGCCTGGGCCCGCTTGGATATCGTAGCCGCCACCCGGTTGGCCATGGAGAATCAACAGCGGCAGCCCATTATTCCCCCGGACGCATTCCAGCAGCGGGGACTGCCCCACGGCGGCCACTTGTCCGGATCGGATTTGTGTGTACTCAACGGGAAAACCATTATTCCGCACCCCGAAGATTTCCTGCCCTTCCAACTCTACGAAGCTGGAGTCGTGTCCCGAACTCACGTCAAAACAAAGCCAGGCAACCTGAGCCGAGCCATGCAGGACAAAGCCAGGTTTAGCCGAGAGGGTTATTACTGCCCGATTGGTTCCCACGAGTTCGATGGCCGACGTACCGACCTCCAGAGCGGTGGCCTGGATGGTGAAATTGGTCAAATGGCCCGCGGGAAAGTCCACGACGATGCTCAGGTTGGTCAGCCCGTAACGGGACGACAGATATAATGGCACGCACCCGCCAGTGCCGACGCCGACAACCGCGCGGCCCAATGCCGCCTCAAGGTCTGGCCCTGGCGACCAAAAGCTTTCAACGAACCAGCTCGAGACTCCATAACCGTCCCCGATCACAAAGCCGCGGGTGCGGATTCTCGAATAGGCGGGCAGAGATACTCCGGTCAACTGCCAGCCGCCGGACACGCGCGTGCCGGCTCCCAAGCTCGTCCAGTCCACGCTGTTGGTTGTTACTTCAAATGTGGTTCGCCAGACCTCGGGACTGGCCCCGCCACGTTGCCAAAGCAGTGTTGCGCCGTCGTAAGCGAAATTCTCCGTGGCTTGTTCAGTGTTGTTCAAACGGCCAATGGCGGCGCGCGTCTGACCACCCAGCGTGCTCAGAAATCCCCCGACGAGGATCTCTCCGTCAGCCTGCAACCCTACGGTTGAGACCCAACCTTCCGCAATCGGGTTGAAGTTTAGATCCACGCTACCATCGGCATTGAGCCGGGCAAGGTTGGTGCGAATGCTTCCCCCTAATGTGGAAAATCCTCCTCCTACCAGTATTTTCCCGTTGGCCTGCAAGGCGATTGAGGAAACGGCACCGTCGGTTCCCACTCTGAAGGCGGTGTCCAAACTTCCGTCAGCGTTGAGTCGGCCAAGGTTGTTGCGAGGTTGGCCTGCCAGGGTGGTGAAGTATCCTCCCACCAAAATCTTTCCGTCCGCCTGTACCGCCAGTGATTGAACTGGTCCATCGGCTCCCGGATTGAACGTGGTGTCCAAAGTGCCATTGGGGTTTAGTCTGCCGAGGTAATAACGATCTTGTCCTTGCAAAATAGTGAAATGCCCGCCAATCAGTATCTTCCCGTCTGCTTGGATTGCCATCGAGAGGACGCTGCTATTTGCGTCCGGATTGAACCCAGTGTCCAAGGTGCCGTTGGCATTGAGTCGGCCAATGTAGGAACGCGGTTGTCCCCCCAGGCTGTAGAATCCTCCTCCCACTAGAATCTTCTCGTCCGGTTGGATTACCAGTGAGTAGACGCCTGTGCCCGCCGCCGGATTAAAGGAGGTGTCCAGGGTGCCGTCGGAATTGAGGCGACCGAGGCCATAGATATAGCGTCCATTCAAGGCCAGGAAAACTCCGCCGACGAGGATCTTTCCGTCCGTCTGCACAGCGAGCGACAGAACTTCGCCATCCGTTCCCGGGTTGAAGGTCATGTCCAAGGTTCCGTCGTCATTGAGGCGGCCAATCCTGTTGCGCGTCTGCCCCCCAAAGGTGGTGAAATTCCCACCGACCAGAATCTTCCCATCCGGTTGGATCGCCATCGAATCGATGACCGAATCGGCGCCCGGGTTAAAGGTCGGATCGGTGGTTGCTCCGTTCACTGTCAGCGCGACTACGCTGCTGGTGACGCTCCCAAACTGGTTGCTGACCACCACCGAGTAGTGGCCCGCATCCGCCAACTGCAGGTTGGTGAACGACAGCGCTGAATTCACGGCCGCAGCCAGGGGCAATCCACCTTTGAACCATTGATATTTCAGTGCAGTCCCTGCTGCACCCACGCTCAACGTGGCGTCCCCGTGCAACTCAGCCAGTTGGTTCGTTGGCTGTGAGTTAATAAACGGATCCACGACGGTCAGTCGCGCGACCGCGCTGGTCACTCTGCTGGAAGCGTTGGTGATGAGCACCGTGTAGTTGCCTTCATTCGCTTTGAGCACGCTGTTCAGGGTCAGAATGGCGGCCTGCGCACCGCTGACCGCCCCGCCGTCCGACAACGCCACCCCGTCCTTGAACCACTGGTACTGCAACGGCCCGGTCCCCCCCGCCACAATGCTGAAAGCAGCGGTTGTCCCGGCGTTGTTGGTCCGGCTCAAAGGCTGATACGCGGCGAGTACATCGCCCCAATAATCTTCGAGGAACCAACTGGAGGAATTTTGATAACCGGAGTTGGCGAAGCCCCGGGCGCGAACGGTGGAGGCAGCGGGGAGCGACGCGCCGGACAACTGCCAGCCGCCGGGCACACGGGTGCCGGCGCCCAGGCTGATCCAGTTCAGACTGTTGGTCGTTACTTCAAAGGCGGTCCGCCAGACTTCGGGACTGGTGCCGCCGCGCTGCCAGAGGAGTGTCGAACCGTCGTAGGAGAGGTTGTGGGTTGCGGGTCCGGTATTGTTGAGCCGGCCAAAGTTGGTGCGCGGTTGACCACCGAGTGTGCTGAAATATCCGCCGACGAGGATCTTTCCGTCGGGCTGCACCGCCATGGATGAAACTGAACCGTCCGCCGTTGGGTTGAAATTCAGATCCACGCTCCCATCGGCATTCAGCCGTCCGATGTTGTTGCGCGCCAATCCACCCAGACTGGTGAAGTAGCCTGATAAGAGGATTCTCCCATCCGTTTGCAACACGATGCAAGAAACCGAACCAACGTCACCTGGGTTGAAGGTCATATCCACGCTGCCATCGGCATTCAGCCGGCCGATGTTGTTGCGCGGTTGCCCGCCAATGGTGCCAAATGATCCACTCACGAGAATCTTCCCATCAGCCTGTACTGCCAAGGAGTTGATAGAACCGTATGATGGGCCGATCGCCGGATTGAAACCCGTGTCCAAGGTGCCATCGGCGTTTAGCCGACCGATGTAGTTCCGTGGCTGTCCAGCAACCATCGTGAATCCGCCGCCGATCAAGATCTTTCCGTCAGCCTGCAGCGCGACAGAAGAGACCCAGCCATCCGTCCCCGGATTGAAGGCGCTATCCACGCCACCATCGGCAAGCAACCGGCCGATGTTGGTCCGTGCCTGGCCGCCAAGCGTCGTGAACCCCCCTGCGACCACGATCTTCCCGTCGGCTTGCATGGCGATGGAAGAAACCGAACCATCGGCCACTGGGTTGAAGGGCATGTCCACGCTTCCATCGACATTGAGCCGGCCAAGGTTGTTGCGCGGTTGCCCACCAATGGTGTCAAATGATCCACCGACGAGGATCTTCCCGTCGGCTTGCACCGCCAAGGAATTGACGGAGCCGTAATATGTTCCTATCCACGGCTTGAATGCCGTGTCCAAGGTTCCGTCGTCATTGAGCCGACCGAGGTTGGTCCGTGCCTGACCGTCAAGCGTGGTGAAACTGCCGCCGACCAAAATCTTCCCGTCGGGCTGAATCGCGAGAGAATTGACGGATGAATAATCGCCTCCTGCCCCCGGGTTGAAAGTGAGGTCGGCGGTGACGCCGTTCACCGTCAGCACAGCTACTGCGCTGGTTACATTACCAAACTGGTTGCTCACCACCACCGCGTAGCGGCCCGCATCGACAAGCTGAAGATTCGTTAGCTCAAGATTCGCATTGGTGGCAAAGGCAAGTGGCAGTCCCTCTTTGAGCCATTGATACCTCAAAGCGGTTCCCGCGGCGACAACGCTCAGGGTGGTGCTGCCGTTTAGCTTCGCCACCTGGTTCGTCGGTTGTGAATTGATAAGGGGATCGATGACCGTAAGCCGGGCGATGGCGCTGGTAATGCTGCCGGAGGAGTTGGTGATCACCACGCGGTAAGCGCCCTCGTCTGCTTTGAGCACGTTGCTCAAGGTCAAAGTGGCGGTTTGCGCACCGCTGATCAACCCGCCATCCGAAAGCGCCACGCCATCCTTGAACCACCGATACTGAACCGGCTCCGTGCCTCCGGCCACAACGTTGAAAGTAGCGGTCGTGCCGGCATCATTGGTCCGGCCCGACGGTTGATACGCGACGACCAGTTTGCCCCAATAATCTTCGAGGAACCAACTGGAGGAGTTTTGATAACCGGAGTTGGCGAAGCCCCGGGCGCGAACGGTGGAGGCAGCGGGGAGAGACACGCCGGACAACTGCCAGCCGCCGGGAATGCGGGTGCCGGCGCCCAGGCTGGTCCAGTTCAGACTGTTGGTGGTCACTTCAAAGGTGGTCCGCCAGACTTCGGGACTGGTGCCGCCGCGCTGCCAGAGGAGTGTCGAGCCGTCGTAGGAGAGATTGTGGGTTGCGGGCCCGGTGTTGTTGAGCCGGCCGATCTTGCTGCGCGGTTGCCCAGCAAGCGTGGAAAAATTACCCCCTACGAGGATCTTCCCGTCGAGTTGAATGGCCAAGGAATTGACACCGTAGTCGGTCCCCGGACTGAAAGCCAGATCCACGGTACCGTCTGGGTTGAGCCGGCCGATGTTCTTGCGCGGCTGCCCGCCGAGCGAGGT
>CAZYYS010000039.1:0-10533 GCA_964651015.1 uncultured Verrucomicrobiota bacterium | reverse complement strand
GAAACCGCCCCCTACCACGATTTTCCCATCGGCCTGCATCACGAGGGAATTGACGGAAGAGTAATATACTCCGGTCCCCGGATTGAACGTCGTGTCCAAGGTTCCGTCGGCGTTGAGACGCGCGATGTTGGTGCGCATCTGCCCGCCGAGCGAGGTGAAACCGCCCCCTACCACGATTTTCCCATCGGCCTGCATCACGAGGGAATTGACGAAAGAGTAATAGCCTCCGGTTCCATACCCTTTTGTCCCCGAGTTGAAAGTAGTGTCCAGGGTCCCGTCGGCATTGAGCCGGGCGATGTTGGTACGCGCCTGACCACCCAGCGTTGTGAAAAATCCCCCTATCAGGATTTTTCCATCGGCCTGCACTGTGAGGGAACTGACACGAGGGTAACCCCCTCCTGTCCCCGGGTTAAAAGTAGTGTCTAGGCTACCATCGGCATTGAGCCGACCGAGGTTGGCACGCGGTTGCCCGGCCAACGTGGAGAAATAACCCCCTGCCAGGATCTTTCCATCGGCTTGTACCGTCAGGCAAGAGACACCGGAATCGGTCCCCGGGTTGAACGTGCTGTCCAGACTCCCATCGGCGTTGAGCCGGCCAATGTGATTTCGAGGTTGTCCGCCCAACGTGACGAAATCCCCACCTACGAGAATCTTCCCGTCACTCTGGATCGCCAGGGAATAGACGGTTCCATCGATTCCCGGGTTGAAGGAGACGTCCAGACTCTCGTCGGCGTTGAGCCGAGCGAGGAAGTTTCTTGGCTGGCCGCTCAATGTGCTGAACCTTCCTCCCACCAGTATTTTCCCATCCGCCTGCACTGCCAAGGCATAGACGTCATTGTCGGTCCCTGGGTTGAAGGTAGGATCGGCTGTGACCTCGTTGACCGTCAGCATTGCTACCGCACTGGTGACACTGCCATACTGATTGCTCACCACCACCGCGTAGCTGCCCAAATCGCCAGCTTGCACGTTCGTGAATGACAGAGTGGCGCTGGTGGCCTGGGCCAGCGGCAGCCCACCTTTGAGCCATTGATAACTCAGCGGCGGTGTGCCGAGGGCGACCACCCTGAAAGCGGCGGCGCCGTTCGGTTCGGCCACCTGATTGGTGGGCGGCGAGGTGATGAGGGGTTCGCGGACGGTGAGTCGGGCGACTGAGCTGGTTACGCTGCTGGAAGCATTGGCGATCACCACCGTGTAAGCGCCTTCACGCGCTTTGAATACGTTGCTCAACGTCAAGGTGGCCGCCTTTGCTCCGCTGACGAGAGCGCCATCCGCCAACGCTACTCCGTCCTTAAGCCACTGATATTGCAGCGGGCTGGTGCCTCCCGCCAGAACGCTGAAAGAAGCGGTTGTTCCGAAGTTGTTGGTCCGGCTGGCTGGCTGGGACAGAATCAAGGGGTTCCCGGCCGCCTCGTAATGCGCCTGGATGCGGCTGGCCGGTAGCACGGTTCCGTAAATGGCAAACTCATCAATCGCGCCATCGAACCAGCTCCCCTGCCCGGCGTTCCCTCCGATGTGCGCCGCAGTCAAATCTACCGGAACGGCTGTGGTGAAACTGTTGGTCGCCAGGGGCTGGCCATTCACGTAAGTGATGGCTTTTCGCGCATTGCTGTCGTAGGTCGCAACCAGATGAACCCAGGAGTTGGTGAGAAACAGCCCCGCATACCCGGGGTTAATCCACTGCGGGTTGTTGCCGTTGATCGAAAATTCGTACTGGGGGAAGGAGACGCGGTCGACAAGGTGCGTGTGCAGAGCGCCGGGAACCCAATTATCTGTCGTATAGATCGAATCGAAGATGTCGTTGCGCGGAAAGCTGCGCGGCTTGAGCCAGGCTTCGATCGTGATCTGCGTGTAACTACCCAGCGCGGGCACCGCCACGCCGCTGTTGATGTTGTTGAATCCTGCCGCGTAACCGAACTTCGTAGCCAGACTGGCGCCGCCGAGAGACACGGTGGGGTTGTAAGTGGCATTGCCAGCCTCGCCGAGAAATCCGGAATTGACTGCAACCGCCCCGTTTGTCTCGTCAAACCGGTAATAGACCAGCGGTTCGTCGGCCAGGACACTTTGCGCGTAGGCATAAATGGCGCCCACCCGAAAGGATTGGTCGGGTCCATAGACAAACCCAAAACTGTTCCAAGTAACGATGCGGTAGTGATAGACCACGTTTTCATTCAAACCGCTCAGAGCGCCGCTGAATGTCACCGTGCCGCTGCCACCGGGAATGCTGATAACGCCGTCTATCTGGCCGTAGTTGGTGTCAGTACCCCACTCAAACCACGCCAAGGTGTCGTTCGGGCCGAGCGCCACCGTTCCGTTGAGTAGCGCACCCGTTGCGGTAATCCCAGTCACCGGGAGATTGGTGATAAGAGCAGGCAGCACTGTTAGCGTTGCATTGCTGCTCAAGGCAACCCCAAGATTGTTGGTCACGCGGAGGGAATAATTGCCAGACATGGCGGGCGTAACGTAGTTAAGGGTAAGCGAGGCATTTGTTTCGCCCGGCAGGATGGTGTTGTTGAACACCCATTGAAAGTTCAGCGGAGTAACGCCGAATACATTGGCGTTAATCGTGACGTCCACTCCTGCCCTGACGATCTGGCTGGCCGGGTGTGGCTGGCCGAAGACAACCGGCGTCCCGAGCTTGATCCGAAAAATTGTCCCATCCCATTGGCTGCCGCCTCCTGTGGTTGTGCCGTAGAGGCTGCCGTCGCTGCCCCATGTGACGGGTGCGGACGGCACGGCGCCGTTGGTGTTGGCAAAGGATACGAGAGTGGCAAACGCGCCGTTGGGAGTCACTTGAAACACGGTACCCGGCCTATCACTGCCGCCACCGGGAGTTGAGCCATAGAAGTTGCCGTCTGGCCCCAACGTCAGGTTTGGTAGGGGCCAATCGCCTTCGTTGCGGAACGAAACTAGAGTGGTCAATGCGCCTTCGGGCGTTATCCTGAACACTGTTCCGACACCTGATGGTGTCCCACTCCCTGAAAGCAGAATACCGGAACCGGTCAGACCGTAGAAACTGCCGTCGCTGCCCAGTGTCAGGGCTCCCTGGGGGTATTGGTTGTTGTCTCCGCTGAACGAGAAGAGCGTCGTCAATATGCCATTCGTCGTGACTTTGAACACCGTTCCCGCTCTGCTGTTACCGCCGCGCCAAGTTGTGCCGTAAAAACTACCGTCACCGCCGAGTGTCAGTGCCCCCAGCGGATATGCTCCGTTGGTGTTGTTGAACGTGGCGAGCCTGGTCAAAGTTCCGTTGGTCGTCATCCTAAACGCTGTTCCCCACCCCGTCAAAGATCCGCCGCTCAGGCCGCCGTAGGCAGTCGTGCCATAGAAGTAACCGTCGTGGCCCAGTGTCAGCGGCCCCTTCGGGTAGGCTCCGTTGGGGCCGCTAAAGGACACAAGCCTGGTTAGTGCGCCGTTGGTCGTGACCCGGAACACCGTCCCGACTCCGCTGTTTCCGCCATCGGACGTCGTCCCGTAGAAATTGCCGTCGTCACCGAGCGCCAAGGCCGAGTGGGGATATGCCCCGTTGACGTTGTTAAAGGAAGCAAGCGCGGTGAGGTTGCCATTGGTGTTTACCTTAAAGACCATCCCGTAACCGTTGCTTCCGCCGCCAAATGTTGTGCCGTAGAAATCTGCACCCGGGCCAGGGGTCAAAGGGGCTCTTGGACTTGATCCGACAATTTTTCCGAGCGAGGCGAGCTTGGTTAGTGTACCACCGCTCGTAATCCTGAACACGGTTCCCGCTCCACTTCCGGTGACTCCCCCGCCGCCGCCAGCCGCGGCCGTCCCGTAGAAATAGCCGTCGTGGCCCAGAGTCAGGCCCGCGTGAGGTTCAATCCCATTGGCGCCGTTGAACGCCACGAGCCGGGTCAACACCCCGTTGGTTGTCACCCTGAAAACCGTTCCGTACCCGCTGCTGTTGCCACCCCAACCGGTCGTGCCATAGAAATTGCCGTCATTGCCCAACGTCAGCGCTGCCACCGGTCCAAACCCGTTGACGCCATTGAACGCGGCGACACGGGTTAACGCACCGTTGGTTGTTACCTTGAAGATCGTCCCGTAACCACCACTTCCCGAATAGGTTGTCCCGTAAAAATTGCCATCGTTTCCCAGAGTCAGCGCCGCGTGCGTGGAATCGCCGTTCGTGCCATCAAAGGACGCGAGCGTGGTCAGCCCGCCGTTTGCAGTCATCCTGAAGACCGTCCCGTAACCATTGTCCCCGCCGCTGGATGTCGTGCCGTAGAAATTGCCGTCATTTCCCAGCGTCAGGCCTGCGTAAGGAGCACTCCCGTTGGCGTAGTGGAACGAAACGAGCGTGGTTAATGTGCCATTAGTTGTTACCCGAAACACGGTTCCATAACCACCATAACCATAATAACCATTGCCCCCCTGGCTGGTCGTTCCATAGAGGTTGCCGTCAGGGCCCAGCGTCAGCGCCGCCTCGGGATAACCTCCGTTGGTGCCATTGAAAGAAACGAGCGCGGTCAGCACGCCATTGGTCGTCACCTTGAAAACTGTCCCGTTTCCGCTGCTGCCGCCAAGCCAGGTCGTGCCGTAGTAATCACCGTCCGGCCCCAGCGTCAAACCGGCGTGTGGGTTCGACCCGTTCGTGTTGTTGAACGAGGCAAGCGTGGTGATTGCGCCGTTGGTCGTCATTCTGAAAACGGTTCCAACCCGGCTGCTGCCGCCACCGGCGGTCGTGCCATAGAAATTGCCGTCGTTACCTTGAATGAGGTTCCCATAGGGGTATTCCGGACCAGCTCCGGGATTTCCATAAGGGAAATCCCAAAGCACTTCGGGCTTTACCGGTTGCGCATGCAGCGTCAGCGGGCCGAAAACCATCAGGACAAAGCAGAGATAAATGCCTCGGTAGCCGGCCTTGAGTTTGTTGAGCGCGACACGCTGCGTGACCAAATGGGCCAGGCTTTTAGTGAGCTCGTCGAATCGGTTGTTCATACTCTTCCTTTAGTTCGTTGTGACCCAACATAGGGTTGTGGTTGTTCATATTTGTGCCCTGACATGGCGCATATTCATTACAACAGGAATATCCAGGAAACCTTACGGCCTATCCGATGGTCCGCTCGAGTTGCCAAGCTACTCACGCGACGGGTGAGTGCGATTTAACAAAAAAAGTTTGTTAGAATTCTGCCTTTCGTTTCGTGTATAGCTTGTGCAGGTCATTTCATTGTCAGCACTGCCGCGTATGCCGGAAAAATCAATTGACCCGATCCCTACCCGCCACAGTCTGCTCAACCGGCTCAAGGATTGGGACGACCAGACAAGCTGGCAGGACTTTTTCGACACCTACTGGCTGTTGATCTACAACGTGGCGGTCAAGGCCGGGCTGTCGGATACCGAGGCCCAGGAGGTGGTTCAGGAAACCGTCATCGCCGTGGCGCGGAAGATTGGAGATTTCAAAGCTGACCCGGCGCATGGTTCCTTCAGTGCGTGGCTGATGCAATTGACGCGCTGGCGCATCGCGGACCAGTGGCGGAAACGCGGCAGAGTAGAGCAGGCGTCCCGCCTGTTCGGGGCAGGCGAGACGCCTGCACTACGCCAAGGCGACACCGGCTCCACCGGCCCGATTGAGCGTATTCCAGACCCGGCGGGCGCGGCGTTGGATGCAGTGTGGCAGGAGGAATGGGAGAAACACTTGATGGCTGCGGCGCTGGAGCGGGTGAAGCGGCAGGTCAGTCCTCGACAGTTTCAAATGTTCGATCTGCATGTATTGCAGAAATTATCCGTGCAGGAGACAGCGCGGACACTGAAGGCCAGCGCGGCGGTCGTGTACATGGCCAAGCACCGCGTCGTGCGGCTGGTGAAGAAGGAACTCGCCCGACTGCAACGAGCGTCGAGGTAAAGCATCATTACTTCGGCGACTTTCCAAATCTGCGCTTCGCGAGAACCAGTCATCTGCGGTGACTGGCATTTCCTCCCGGGTGCAGGGATAACCTTCAAGTCGGGCGCGCACCACGTTGCGGCTTTGAATGTCGCCACTCGGCCATGACCGCCCGGATCGCGGAGACGAAAGCAATGGGTTGGTCGAGCAGCAAGTGATGATGGGCTTCCGGAATGGCCACGAACGGCACGCTGCTATCAAGCACTTTGAACATGTAGTCCACAATCTCCTGAGAGAAAAGTTGACTGTTCTCACCATAGATGACACCTACGCGGCACGCCAAATTGGAAAGGTCTTCGGACATGTTTCCAATTCTAAACCCGTTGAAGAGCTGGTCATCGAATTTCCAGCTCCAGCCGCCTTCCACTCTGGCAAGCGAATGATGGGCGAGGTAATCCAAGATAAACTTGTTCTCGCATGGTTGTGCCGGCACCAACCGGAAGCGGGAGAGAGCCGTTTCGAAATCGGGATAGACCTTTTTACGTTGGATCGGAGAATATTTTGGGTCGCGTTCCCACTCGTAATCCGGCGGTCGCACAGGCGCGTCAACCAAAACTACGCCGGTCAACTTGTCACCGTAAATGAGGCCGGTTTTCAATGTTACGAAGCCGCCGAAACTATGGCCGATGATCACCGTGTCTTGATGGAAGCCGGCATCCGCGCAAACACTGATCAATTCCTTGGCAAACATCTCCGATGAGTAGCTCTGGCGATGGCCGCTGTCGCCCATGCCACTTAAGTCAATCGCCACGACACAATTGTGGTCGGTGAAGTAAGGGGCAATGAAATCCCACCAATGCGCGTGCGCGCCGCTCCCGTGCACGAGCAGCAACCCGGGCTTGGCCGTGTTGCCCCAGCGGAGATAATGAATGGCACAGCCGTCCACCACCACCACCCGATCCTCCTTGGAGGTGGAAACCGCGCATTTGAACCAGTCAGGGGCTTCGATTTTTTCTTCGCTCATCCGATCACGTGCCTATGGCATTGGCATGGGAGGAATGAAGGAACAGATTGGCTCTTAATGCAATCCCGATATCGCGCGGAGGGATTCGTTCGGCGCGCCTTTTGTGAACTCAACCCGTTTTCCGGGAATGCAATCCGGCTTTGCGCAGATCTGACCTCAAAACTTAATTGATATCAGCGAAATGCCGGCACCTCTGCCGTCGATGGGGTCGCGCACCAGATTGTCGAAGCCCGAACCGTACCTGGCTGGGGCGAAGGGACTGATCATTTGAAGAGGATTGTCTGCCTTGGTCAACTTCACCAACGCACCATCATACTTGAACTTTTTCCCCATTATTTGACGGGGTGATTCTACCTGGACGGTAGGCGCGGGCTTCTCCCGGTCGGACGTGGTCACGTGTGTGTCTTTGGAAACTACGCTCACCGCATCCTGCCCCCGGGCGACGACCGTCGAAACGAGCACCGCGACGAACAGCTTTGTGAACGTTTTCATAATATCATCTCCGATCTAACGTCGGACTGTGTTAGAGAACTGTCAAGGCCACAGGTGAGCGCATTGCGGTGGTGTTCATGGTTTCAGCCATACCGGTTTCGAAGAAGCACGGCTGAAGGCCGACAAATTTTGGCTTTTTAGCAGTTCAAATCTGGCTTGTTTCTCTGATCGTTTGCGGCTTAATGGGACGGATGGCGCAACCGACGGACATTCAAATCATCGCGGCATCCTTGTATTTTCTCCCGGTCAAAACACGCGTTCCACTGAAGTTCGGAACTGAAATAGTTACCTGCGTCGATTGCGCTCGCGTTTGTTTGAAAGTGGTGGACGAGCGGGGTCGCACAGCGGAAGGATGGGGCGAGACCCCTTTGAGCGTGCAATGGGTTTGGCCAGCAAAGCTGACTTACGAAGCGCGGCTGGATACGCTTCAACAATTCTGCATCCTGCTGACAGAAGCGTGGGCGGGTTTTGACGGCAAAGGACATCCCGTCGAGATCGGCCACGAATTTCAGAAGTATATTTTGCCGGCGTTGCTGAAGAAAAAGAATATTCATTTCGGCCACGCCGGCGAACCGATGCCCTGGCTGGCCGCCCTGGTCTGCTGTTCCGCATTCGACCTCGCCTTGCACGATGCCTATGGGAATTTGCATCAGCAACCGATTTATGAAATGTACGGTCCGCCCTTCATGAATTGCGACCTGGGTGAGTTTTTGACGCCAGCCAGCGATTGCAGGGTTACGTTCAAGGGAAAGTTTCCGCGAGATTTCCTGTTAGCAAAGCTTCCGAAGGAACTCCGCACCTGGCACCTTGTGGGGGGTGTCGACCCCTTGGAAAAATCGGAGTTGACCGGCAGCGAACCAAACGATGACTACCCCGTACTGCTCGCCGACTGGATCAAACGGGACGGGCTGAAGTGTCTGAAGGTCAAACTACGTGGTAACGACGCAGATTGGGATTTTCAAAGAATGGTCAGGGTCGGAAATATCGCGGTGAAAAACTCTGTGGAGTGGTTGTCCGCAGATTTTAACTGCACCGTTACTGACCCGGAATACGTCAACACCATTCTGGATGGATTGCGTGATGAACACCCTCGACTTTATGGAATGATTCTCTACGTCGAGCAACCGTTTCCTTACGATCTTGAGCACCATCCGATTGACGTCCACAGTGTTTCAGCCCGCAAACCCTTATTTCTCGACGAAAGCGCCCATGACTGGTTGGTGGTGAAACGAGGTCGCGAACTGGGCTGGTCGGGGGTGGCGTTGAAAACCTGCAAAACGCAAACCGGTGCGCTCTTGAGCTGTTGTTGGGCCAGGGCGCACGGCATGGCGTTGATGGTGCAAGACCTGACCAATCCCATGCTGGCTCAGATTCCGCATGTGCTGCTGGCGGCGCATGTCGGGACGATCATGGGGGTGGAGACCAACTCAATGCAGTTTTACCCCGAGGCGTCGCTGGCTGAGGAGAGAGTTCACCCCGGTCTGTATCGGCGACGCGAAGGGAGGATAAACTTGTCCTCACTCGACGGGGCGGGTTTCGGCTATCGCTTGGACGAAATTCAGCGCCAGCTTCCGGAGCCGGTCGCGTTGTTTGCGCGATAAACGGCGTCGTTGATTTTCCAATTACTCAGACGCTTCCACCAGTCCGTAAATCTTGCCATCAAACGTCAGCAGGTAAACCTCACCAGCACTGTCTTCCGCAAAGCTACAAACTTGTCTGCTGGGATTGGCTTTTGCCAAAGTGCCGCTGGTAGCTACCTTTCCGTTCTCATATCGTAACCCCCAGATGGTGCCCAGGTTGAAATCCGCGTAGATGTAAACTCCACGCAGTCGGGGCATTTTTTTGCCGCGATAAACGTAGCCACCGGTGATGCTGGTGCCGTGACTGTGCTCGGGAAACCTGGACTCCTTCGCCAGCGCCGGATTGTGCGCGTATTCGATGACGGGGTCGAGGTAGGTTTCTCTTCTGCCTTCGTGGCCTGGCAATTCTCTGAACGGATGAAAACCTTCGCGGACATTCCAGCCATAATTCCCGCCCTTGACGATCAAATCGATCTCCTCCCATTTGTCCTGTCCCACATCGGCGGCCCACAATTCGCCCGTCTCACGGTCAAAACTCATCCGCCAGACGTTGCGCAGACCATATGCCCAGATTTCCGGCCGCATGCCCTCTGGTTTGGTATCAAACGGGTCAGCCGCAAGCTGGCCATCCTTGTCTCTACCCACGAAAGGATTGTCTTTGGGAATCCCATACGGCAACCGACCGGTCCGTGAGTTTACGTCAATACGGAGAATTTTCCCGAGCAGATGATGTTTGCTCTGGCCGACATTGTGCGGATCGCGACCCGCGCCGCCGTCACCGGTGCTGAAATAAAGATAACCATCCGGACCGAACAGCACTGTGCTGCCGTCATGGTTCCAATATGGCTGCTCGATTTGAAGCAACAAGCGTTCGGTCGCAAGATTGGCTTTGTTCGGGTCCGTTTTGGAAACCTGCACTTCGCTAAGCACATTGCGCTTCGGAGCCTGTTGCGTGTAGTAAATGTAGAATTTCCCGTTCGATTTGAACTGGGGATGAAACGCGAATGCGAGCAATCCCTCCTCGTTTTGCACCAGTGGCTTCCGGTCGGTAATGTCGAGAAACAAGCCCTTCTCGTTGCTGTTTCGGTCCTGCGGTAGAATCCAAATCTTGCCGGCCTGCTCGATTACGAACCGGCGTTGGGAACCGTCTGGCGATTCCTCCATCCACATTGGTCGGTTGAATTGTTGCGCCGGAAAAGCGTTCTGGAGTTCAATCCGGGGCAAGCCTTCCGCCGCGACCGTGCGCGAAACCAATTTCAGCAGGGCGAACCCGACGCAAAGCGTCCGCCGGAAAATGAGGAGATTTATCAAGCTCATGGCGCGAGGAAACCAAAAGTGGGCAGGGGAAGAAAGAAAATGTTTTAGTCCCCCAATGCGTGGCTGATAAAGTGGGCCGGCAAATCCTATCCGAATGAAGATGTGCCCTTGCCGTAAACGCAATCCGGGTGGCGGCATTTGGCGGTGACAAATCTGGCGAGGTGCCGACGCTGGTTTGGGTTTGGTATAGACCCGACCAACCTGACCCCTGCGGGCTTGGCGACAACCGCCTCAGCGTCGCCTTTTTCCGGCATTGCGATGCCGGTGGTGGTTCACGACCAGAA
>CAZYYS010000038.1:0-24298 GCA_964651015.1 uncultured Verrucomicrobiota bacterium | reverse complement strand
CATCCCAGAGATTCTTATTCCACTCGGCGTCCCACGCAGCTTCGATATCGAAAGCGTTGGGGTCGGCCACGCGCTCAACGGTGGCGGTGCGCTTGGTTTCGTCCGAAAGTAGGGCAGGCATCTTGCCTGCCATGGACAGGCTGGAAGCCTGTCCTACGTTGACCGGCATCCGCTTCTTCAACTGCTTCTCGATCCGTCGCCGCGTGATCAGCAGCAGCCAACTCTTGAACGAGCCGAGCGCCGGATCATATTTGAAGCCCGGAATTTTCCGCGCGACGACAATCACGGTTTCTTGCACCACGTCTTGCGCCTCGGCATCCGTGAGTCCCGCCTTGGTCGCGACACGGTAAATCAGCCGACCGTATGTATCGAAAAACTGCTGCCAGCTTTCTTGATCGTGCCAATTTTTCAACCGGCTCAACAAACTGCGGCGGGTTGGAATGAATTCGTCGTCCTTCATGAACGTGGCCCAAGGAGATATTCCCGCGTTCCCAAGAAATCTTACAACCTCCTTTTACGACCGCGCCAACGGAATCAATGAGACCGCTTCCCGTTTGAACGGCGCTTCGGAGGCGCTTCTTCGATGGCCACGACATGCAACGGATCAACTCGCGTGAGTCCCTCGTCTTCGCCGATCACCACGATCTGGCCAGGAGAAACAGCGACAAAGTCCGGGTGCGCGACGGCCACCCTTGTCCCGTCGCCGAGTCGAAAGACAAACGGTTTTGTCTCCTGCTGTAATCGTTGGCGAATTAAGTTTGAATTCATGTCGAGAAGGGGATCAATCCCATGCGGGTTTGAGCGAGAGAAGACCTGCACGGGCACTCTCAAGATCGTTGGCAAAGGCTTCGGCTTCGTCCGCAGGCAGCTTGTAAAGTCTTTCTCAACGCGCGGCCAGCTCCTCGCAACTCGCCGCCGGTTGCGGTAGCGGGACGAGTTTGGCCACGGGTTTGCCGTCTCGCAGCAAGGTCGTCGGCTCGCCTCGCCTCTCCGCCAGATCGGGCACGTGCAAGAAATCTTTGGCGGCTTCCGCGACCGGAATCGCCAGTTCACTCACAAACCGAATGTATCCGGCAACCATTGGTCAGGCAACCCCCAAGTCATGCCCAAGTCATGCCGCGGTTTCCTCGCCGTCGAGCGAATGATCACGGAGGACATGCTAAAAATATTTTGTAAGAAACCTCCCCACGCCGGGAATCCATGAGTACTGGCCAGCTCGGATGAACTGGCGACGGGTTTGAAGGACGCAACCATGTGTCCCTCAAAACCCGCCTGAATAACGAAAGAATGAACTGATGCAAATGACACAACAAACGAGTATCCGTACATATGAGTAAACACCAACCTGACTGAATTACCATGAACACTCGCACTCTGACTTGTTTACTTCTGCTGGCCGCCACTTCGTGGACAGCGCTTGCCCAAACTCCTTTCACCAAAATCACCGAAGGCGACATCGTCAATGATCTTGGAGAGAATTTTAAGCGAGGAGCTTGGGGGGACTTCAACAACGACGGTTATCTCGATCTCTTCGTTAATTATTACGGAGGCACGAATCTGTTTTACCGCAACAACACCAACGGGACATTCACCAAAATCACTCAAGGCGACATGGTCGTGCGCGCGGACACATACGTCTCCGCCTCCTGGGCGGATTACGACAACGATGGCAATCTCGATTTGCTTTCACCAGCCGGATATCTGGCTGAACCGACACCAAGTTACATTTTCCTTTACCACAATAAGGGCGATGGGACCTTCGATCGATTAAGGGGTAGCAGTGTCGTGGACCAAGCCGGTTACTATGGCGCTACACTGACTGATTACGATAACGACGGATTTCTCGACTTGCTCGTTTGCAATGTCGCAGACTTCGCAGCCGGAGGAAAGTTCAGCCTTTTTCACAACGACGGCGCGGGGAATTTCACCAACGCACCCTCAACGGCATTCCCTTCCGATATCACCACACCTTGGGCAGCGCTATTCTCTGATTACGACAAGGACGGGTTCGCAGACCTGCTCATCATCGCCAATGACCTGGCCAGGCCAAACCTTCTTTATCACAACAACCGTAACGGCACCTTCAGCCGCGTCCTCACGAATGCCATCGCCGAGGACATCTGGACGGGCGGTGGAGCCCGAAATGGCGGAGCTTGGGGAGACTATGATAACGATGGTCTGCCGGATCTCTTCTTAACGGCGGGGCCCGACACGGAGAACTGTCTCTATCATAATGAAGGGAACGGAGCTTTCACAAAGATTACTTCCGCGCCGATGCTGCCTCATCAAGCCGGCGCCCAATCAACCGGCTGCGCCTGGGGGGACTACGACAACGATGGTTATCTCGACCTTTTCGTGAGCAGTGTTCACGGCAGGAACCAACTCTTCCATAACAATGGCGACGGAACGTTCACCGAAATCTTATCCGGCGCCCCTCAGGATGACGGACGCACGAACACCTGGTACTTCGGAGTAAGCTGGGTCGATTATGACAATGATGGCTTCCTGGATTTGTTTGTCGCAGGCGGCGATACCGATCAAGGGCCCGGCAAGAATGTGCTCTACCATAACGACGGCAACACCAATTCATGGCTTGAAATCAAATGTCTTGGTACCGTATCGAACCGCTCGGCCATCGGAGCGAAAGTGCGAGCGCGCGCCACAATTGGCGGGAAAACCTTTTGGCAAATGCGCGAAGTCACTGCGAATTTCGGGTACAGCAGCTCGCCGCTCGTTGCTCACTTCGGTCTCGGCAACGCCCCGAATGTCGAAATGCTGCGGATTGAATGGCCTTCGGGTATCGTGCAGGAAATTGCGGGCGTCGCAGCCCGACAAGTCCTCACCGTCACCGAGCCGCCACGCTTGTCTGCAAACGTAACAAACGGCGTTCCTCTGTTGACGTTGAAAGGCGGACGCGGCTTCCATTACAGAATTGAAGCGTCAGAAGATGTGCGTGTCTGGACATCGCTTGGGGATTTGACCATTACCAATCTCAACGGCACAGTCTCCCTCACGGACGAGAATGCGCCGGGTTTTGCCCACCGTTTTTATCGTGCGGCGCAACTAGGGCAATGAAGTTCCGAATCGTATGAACTCGAAACGGATATACGACATCTAAGAAAGAGTCCTAGCCAAGCTGTGCGCCATAACGGAAAATTCAACACGGTGTTCTGCGATGGCCACACGGAATCCCGCAAGTACAATCAACTCTTCAATGTGTGGAGTCTATGGAACCGCGATCACGAACCGTGAGCTCGTTGTCACCGCGAGCACCACGACTCGACACCAAGTGGCCGAGAAGGAGTGTATCGCTGGCGGGTGGCTTTAGCCTCATCGAACTGCTCGTCGTGATCGCCGTCATCGCGGTCCTGGCGGCGCTTCTCTTGCCCGTGCTCAGCAAGGCGAAGCAGCGTGCACAGGTAGTGAAGTGCCTGAGCAATCTACATCAGATCGGCCTCGGGATGCAGATCTACGTGAACGAACACAAGGACATCTTCCCACCCGCCGCGACGCAGCAGATCAATCCAACTCTCGCATGGGATTCCCTTGAGAATTATTGGATCGGCAACTTCCTCGGCGGAAATGATCCGGCTCCAACGGATTCGCCCCACGTTCCGCTGGCTAAGGATCGCCTGTTGAACTCGTATGTCACCGCCCATCAAGCCTGGGTTTGCCCGGCGGATCACGGTTTTGGTCCGAGTATTCATCCCACCACTGCCGGCGTGCTCGGCAACAGTTATCGCTTCAATTGGTCTTTGGAGGGGGATTAATACGCGAGCGTAGCAGAGGATCCGCTCTTCAACTTGGGTATGAAGAAGGAATCGTGGGTTTCAGAGCCGACGCGGTTCATCCTGATGCACGACATAGCGCTTTACCCCTACTGGAATGGAGGCGCTTCGATTGGTATCAGCCAATGGCATAACACTTCCAACCCCGGAAAAGTTTTCGATGAGAAAACCGTTGGAGTGAGCCCGGACAAATTCAGGGGGCCAGTCGGTTTCGTGGACGGGCACGCCCAGCAATGTGACTTCGGATCGATCATCAAAAGGAATCCACTCCACGGTCTTGACCCAGGCAAGGATTGGACGTGGTATAAGCCGCTCCAATGACGCGAGCAGAACGCGACACAATAGCTCTGCGCGTCAGCGTTTCGGCTTGAGCCCCATGCGCTTTACGAGTTCCTGGAATCGCGGATCCTGTCGGATGGTGTCCCAGCAGTCATCCAGCAGGAGGTCAACCAACGGGCCATCGCGCTCGGCGAAGGCTTTGTTCAGCAGAACAATAGCTTCGTTAGAATTGCCCAAACGTGCATAGAGCCTCGCCATTTCGTAAGAATCATCCAATTGACTCCTCCGATCGTTTAGCATCGCTTCCCACATCCCGTCAGGCCCACTCACGGCAAGGGCGGACCGCCATCTTTGATATCTGCCTTCAATTTGCGCTTGGTTTGTAGTGGCTGCCCTCTCGCCCAATTCATACTGATTGAGCGCCAGGTCGTATTGTCTATTCGCTTCGTAGGCGCGACCGAGGAAAAAGTGCGCCGCCAGGCGAGGCTCCACGCGCAACGCTCTCTGATAATGCTCGATGGCATTGGTGTAGTCCCGCTTGAGGTAGTACGGAGTGCCGAGATACAACTGCACAATATAATCCCAAGGCCCCAGGCGCTCTGCGGTCTTGAACTCGCGGAGCCCGCCCTCGGCGTCCCCGAAAATGCGCACCTTGGTTGCGGCGTAAAGACAGTGCGCTCGCATGAACTTCGGGTCTGCCTTCAGGGCCAGTTCCAAGTGCTCAATCACTTTATCGAACTCCCAATGAGTGGCTTCGAGCCACGCCGCCGCAGTGTGGTATTGCGCAGATTTCCGACTCAATGTACGCAGTTTGTCGGTGACCCATTGGAGATTAGCCTGCTCGTTCGTGCGCGGGGGCAACCGATCACCCGGGCCAGCGAAATAGAGCTCGAACATCAAGTAGTACGCGTCCAAAAACCGCGGGTCACGTTTCACGGCTTCTGCCAGGTTCGCGTAGGCTTCGAGGCCCCCTTCCAGAGTTCCACGATTGATGTAATCCTTGGCCCGGCTGTAAAGCGTAACTGCCTCCGGATCGGAGGAGAGCGGGCGATTGCGGTTCCGCTCGTGCAGGGCAAAGATGGCACCGCCGCCTGCTAGACTGAGCGCAACCGTCATCAAAACAATACTCTTCACCAACTTCCAACGGCGCCCAAACGCACGCTTGCGTTTGACCGATTCGCCGCCCTCCACCAATTCCAACTCGACTCGGATCGATTCGGCGTCAGCGTAGCGTTGGCTGGGATCAGCATCACACGCTTTGGTCAGTATTTCGTTGAACTCGAGCAGTTGCTCGAAGTCCGGGCGCGTGCGCCAGTCGGCGGGCAGTTCCGGGAAGTCGAGGCGGTCCTTGCCGGTAACGCATTCGTAGAGGACTTTGCCGAAGCTGTAGAGGTCGGCTTGCGGAGTTCCAGGACCTTCGGGCGGGATGTAGCCGTCGGTCCCCACGAACGAGCGCGTGGCATCCACGCTCGTCACCAGCCCGATGTCCGCCAGCTTGGGCACGCCGTTCACGAAAATGATGTTCGACGGCTTGATGTCGCGATGGACCAGCCCGTGCCCGTGCAAATGCGCCAGCGCGCGTGTGAGTGAGAGCGCGATTTGCACGCACTCAGCCACCGGCAGCGCACCACGCGTGCGGAGCTCGTGCTTGAGAGTGTGCGGCAAGTAGGAGTCAGGATTCGAAAGTAGGGCAGCCATCCTGCCTGCCGGTGGCGAAGCTTCCAGCTTCGCGTTCTGTTCATCGGGCAGAGATGCCCGTTGAACTGGCAGGCTGGAAGCCTGCCCTACGTTGGCATCGTCCGCCAGTTCCATGATGTAGTAAAAGAACCCGGCCTCGTCGTTGCGGCCGACATGGAAAATATCAACCTGGCTTTCGCGCGCGTGGGAGATCGGTTCAAATTTTTTCAATCCTTCGAACTCGCGCTCGTAAGGTCGGTCGTGGTCGAACGATTTTCGATAGACAACCTTCACTGCGCGATACGAACCAAGGGCATTGCGGGCGAGCCACACTTCGCCATAACTCCCCCATCCGATGAGGCGAAGCAGCTCGTGATCAGGAATGGCAGGTGGAGGAAGCTCCGCGCGCCGAGTGCCCGCCGCAGGGATAGAATCAGTCGTCTCCGACAATCGGTTAGCGTCCGGCACGGACCCTGACGAGTTCTCACTCATCATCCTGATGAATACCTGATGATTGCCGTTAAGGAAACAAGTTTGTCAGTGCAATTCGAATGCAGGCTGAGCGATGGCCGACATAAATGTGCGGATCAAACCGATCAATCCCTTCGCCATGAACTAGGCGACCGTAACACCGACTTTCCAGTCGGCGCTTCTCTCGCCCGTTGGAAAACCAGCGCTACGAAGCTGAACCGGTTCAGAGGTTCAACGCGCGATTTTTCTTTTCAGGGATTTCTCACCCGGCCTGCGGCCAGCCTCTCCATGAACCGATGCAACGTGACGCCGACTTTCCAGTCGGCGAGTCTTGCCGGTTGGAAAACCGGCGTTACAAGGCAAAGCCGGTTCATGGCCCCAATGCGCGTCCACAGTTGGAGGTCGAAACTTCCCATGACTCCTCGTAGCAGCCGATGCGAGTCGGCTCTGACTTGTTTCGGATTTCGGATTTTGAAATGCGCCTCTCCATGTCGGTCGCCGCGGTTCAGAAATCTGCAATCGTCCGGCTTGTCATCGTCGCCGGTTGGCGTATCATCGGGCCCGGTGAAAGAAAAGTATGGATTGCCGCTGGTCTTGATACTGGTCTTTGCGCTGACGCGTTTGCCGGGCGTCATGCCTTGGAACTTCAGCGCCGCTTACGCGCTGGCTTTTTGCGCGGGCGTCTATTTTCCCGGCCGCATGGCTTGGTGGTTGCCGATCGGAACGTTGCTCGTGACGGATATCCTGATTAACCTTTATTACCAGTTTTACCTGCGCATCGACGCGTTTGAACCGTCCCTACTTGTGCATCTGTCGATGAATTATCTTTCTTACGCCGTCCTGATCGCGTTGGGAAAAACAATCGGCGCCAAGGCGTCCTGGCTCAAGCTCGTAGGCGGCGGTATCCTGGGTGCGATTCTTTTTTATCTCATCACCAACACTGCTTCCTGGTTGTTCAATCCGTTTCACAATCCCGAGTACACAAAAAACCTGGCGGGCTGGCTCATCGCTTTGACCAAAGGCACGGCGGGCTATCCCGAGACTTGGGTGTTTTTTCGCAACACGCTTCTCAGCGGAGGCATCTTCACGGCCCTCTTTGCCGGCGCGATGAAACTCACTGAATCAGCCGAATCGGCCAAGGAAAAGGAACCGGTCGAGGAGGAAGCCGAACAGCCCGAAGAAGCGAAAGCGTGAGTCGCCGACGTTCAGCTTTCAGTCCTCGACGCCCAAGTTCTCTCGGCAATGAACAACATGAAGTTTGCCGAAGTTTATTTCCGAATTGCCCCTCACCTTACACCTCTCCCCATCCGATGGGAAGGGCGTGGCCAAAGGCCGGGTGAGGAGGTGGTGTTCTTTTCGGAAATCCGTCTCGGCAACTATTTCCTCCGATGAAAATCGGCGTCATCTCAGACACGCACGGGTACCTCGACCCGCAAATCCTCAAGCTGTTTTCAGAAGTTGATCACATCCTGCACGCGGGCGACATCGGCCTACCGTGGTTGATTCTGGAACTGGAACAAATCGCGCCGGTGACCGCTGTCCTGGGCAACACCGATGACGGCTTGAGTTTCGGCGAAATTGAAGTGGTCCGATTGGCTGGCCGCAAATTTCTCCTGCACCACATCGTCGATCCGCAATCGCCCGGCGAAATCATTCAGCAACGCATCCTTCGCGAAAGGCCTGACGTTGTCGTCTTCGGCCACACGCACAAGCCATACAATCAAACGATTGGCAAGACTCTCTATTTCAATCCGGGCTATGCGGGCAAGCAACGGTTTAGTCTGGAACGCAGCGTCGCGATTCTTACTTGCGACGATTCCGGCATTTGCGCTGAGTTTAAGAAATTATGACCGTCGTTCCATTCAATCGGCCACGCAGCCGATTCCTGCTGACTGGCTTGGCCCGCTGAGTGTTTTGTATCGCCCCGCGACCCAGTCGGCGACACCGCTGGCGTACCATTTCGAGAATCGCCGATCACTGGGGCCGCCCGCCAGACTGATGTGGATTTCGTCCGTCGCCAGATCAGTGATAAAGCGCAGGGAAGGGGCGAATGAAGTCTCGCGGCCACCACCCCGGTAAATCTGCCCCTGATGCACGGTGGCGCGATTTCCTGGTATTTCCAACTCGCGATCGAATCCGAGCCAGAGTGGCAGTTTGCCACCGAACAACAGGTGTCGCATCAAGACCCGGCGTGTTGATCCGTACGGTACGGGCCGTGCGGCTAGCGCCTTGTGGAGTCGTCAAGTGAATCCAAGCCTTTGCAGGCAACGGAAATCCAGCGTTGCAAGCACCGTTTGCCCCGCTACTCTCACTGGCGTCAGAAACCAAACAGAAAAACTAACGACCAGAACTCCTTACAAAAATAATTCTGCGTAGCTTCGGCTGCGGGTCTCGATAGAAAACCGCGAATTTTCAATTGCAAGAGACCAAGTCGAGCACGCGCCCACCCGGGCGCGGCTTGATGTCACTCTCTTGCAAGGCGCTTCGCGGTGCCTCTATCGGGGGTGCGTTGAGTTCGCGCCCCTTCTGTTCCGTGCTTCGAGGTTGCGTCGGGAAGCAACCAAGAATGAATCCTCACCGTGATGCCAATGAGCATGTTCCTAGCTTGCCCACTTATCAGTCCAAGAACGTGCTGGCAGAAGGTGGACTAGAAGCAGCCATTGAGTTCGGTCTCGTAGCAAGAGTGATCGAAAACTCAACCGTGCCAAAAGCAGCCGCAAAGCTCCGCCACGACGTGTTTGCCGAATCCTTGGGCTGGGTAGCTCAGTCTCCACAAAAGGAAGAAATGGACCGCTGTGATCCACATGCAACGCATTTTATTGTGCTTAAAGGAGAAAATGTGGCTGGTTATTGCCGGCTCTTACCTGGCGGCGACATCAAATTCATGCTCGAACAAGAGTTTGCGGAGCTTGACCCATCAAAATGTTGCGTTAACGACCTTCGCGCCGCTGAGGTGTCGCGAATTTGTACCGCTCCGTCAATGACTGGTGGAGACCGATCCCGTGTCGCACTGATGCTTTACAAAATCAGTTACCGATGGGCGATTCGTCATAATCTTGTGCTTTGGCATGTCGTGGTCACAGAAAGGTATTTCGCAGCGCTTCGTAAAATCGGGTTTCCCTTTCGTGTGGTGTATTGCTCGACGACGTTCGACCCGGACTGTAGAACCTATTACGCTACACTCTGCCTCAAGGAAGCTCAGATAGTTCTCAAACGAAGAAATGCCCTTCTCTATGAGTGGATCACAGGAGATCAGTCTCATTCTTACGAAGGCGGCATTACCTAACTGGAAAGTGGAAGAACATGACAAACCAGATCATTAGGCGTTCAGACCATTCTCACAAGCTAATGGTGCTCGGAAAATCGCTCAATCATGGGCTTGCGGTTGGCAGAGCAACGTTCTCGCTACTGCCGCAGTTCGCATTCGCTGAGGGCAACACTCTCATTGACCAAGATCCCAAGGCAACGGCTCGCGGCGAGGCATTTGCCGCAACTGCCAACAACCCGTCCGCGCCGGGAGCGACACCATGCTGATACGAATTGCATGGCAGATGGTGCGGAACGAAAAGCGCAACTATGCCGTCGCGGCGGCGGGAACCGCTTTTGCCCTGTTTCTGGTGCTGCTGCAAGTGGGGTTTTATTTCGGATTTCGGCGGGACATTTCCATAGTCCAAGATTCCTGCAATGCGGATGTCTGGGTAGTTCCCAAGGCGCTTCGCGGTTTCGACTACAGTTTTCCGATTGAGGACGCAGTTCATGCAACGGTATTGAGCACACGTGGCGTCGAATCTGCCGCACGGGTGGTTTTCGATTGGGCGCGCTGGCGCACGCCCGTCACCGGGGAGAAGGAGGGGGTACAAGTGCTTGGCGTTGAATTTGACCGGGGCGTCGAATTCGATTTGGGCGTTCCTCAACAAGATTTCGGCGCTTTGTTGCGACCGCAGGGCAGCGTGCTCATTGACCCAAAAGACCGCGCGACCCTTGGTTTGCCGGACGCCGGTCCGCACCACGCAGAAATCAATGGTCATCGTGCAGACGTGGTTGGGCTGGTAAAGGATCGTCACCTGTTCACGACGCTGTGCCTTGTCGTAACCGACCTGGACAATGCGCGGGCGTTCCTGAATTACCCGGAGAACCACGTCAGCTACATCGCCGTCCGTTGCGCCAAGAATGAGCGCGCGGAAATGCTGATCGGTCGTTTGCAGGCGCGGCTTCCGGGTGAGCGGGTGATGAGCACCGCGCAATTGCATCAACTGACACAAAGGTATTGGGCGAGCCGAACCGGCATCGGCCCGATTCTTTCCCTGGCGGCGGTTCTTGCGGCCTTGGTGGGTTTTCTCACGGTGCTGCTGACGTTCTACCTGCTGACGGTCCAAAAATTGCCGGTGTTTGCGGCAATGAAGGCGCTGGGGGCGTCCGACGGCGAGGTAGCCGCGGTCATTGGCCTTCAGGCGGCGGTGATGTTCGTGGTCGGGAGTTTGGTGGCCGGGTTTACGTTGGCAATGGCTTTGGTGGCGCTGTCGCGTACGACCATTTCCGTGGTGATTTCGCCCATCACCGCGCTAGCGGTTGTGGGATTGATCGCACTGGCCTCGGTGCTCGCCTGTCTGCCGGCGTTGTGGAAGGTCGTTCATTTGGAACCGTCGGAGGCTTTTCGCGCATGAACAACGGGGATTGCATACTGGAATTGCACGGCGTGCATAAGGGGTTCGCCGAGCCGACCGGCCCGTTACGGGTGTTGGAAGCTTTGACATTGCAGGTGCGACGAGGGGACATCGTGTTGGTGCAAGGTCCATCTGGTTCGGGCAAAACCACGGTGCTCCAGATCGCCGGGGTATTGTTACGCGCCGATGCAGGAACGGTGCGCATTGCCGGAACGGAGTGGAACCAGGCTTCCGAAGCAGCCCGCACTGCGGCGCGGCGCGAGCATCTTGGTTTTGTCTTCCAACATTTTCATTTGGTGGAAGCGTTGAGCGTCCGGGACAACGTCGCACTGGGATTGCGGCTCAAGCGGCAACCTGTGGAAGATCAACGGGTGATCGAGACGTTGCGGTTGCTGGGCATTGCGCCCAAGGCGGACAAACTGCCCGCCACGTTGAGCGGCGGGGAGAAGCAACGCACAGCGCTGGCCCGCGCGCTGGCGCCGCAGCCCACCATCTTGCTGGCGGATGAACCGACGTCGCAGTTGGACAGCCATGCCACTGATGCGCTGGCCTCGCTGATCAAGGAAGCCGCGCGCCAAACGAATGTGGCGGTGGTCATCGCCACGCATGATACTCGCTTGCACCGCATCGCGGACCGGCTGCTGACGCTGCAAGACGGGAGGCTTTATGAGTAGATGGAAGAAACGAATCGCACTGGGCGCGGTCGTGATGCTTGTTGCGTCCGTTGCTTGGGTGGCAACTCAGGCCACGAGAGGCCCGCGAACGAATTCCCCGGACGGTGATGCCCGAGCGTCGGCAGATGACGTTCCGCAATTCATTGTGTGCGTGGGTCGGGTCGAGCCGGTGGATGGCGAAGTGGACGTGTCCGCGCAGATGGTGGGTACGCTCGTGTCCGTGCCGGTGAAGGAAGGTCAACTAGTTGACGCTGGAGCGTTGCTGGCGATGGTAGACGCGCGCCGCGAAAAGGCGCAACTGGTGTTAGATGAGGCGCGGCTGGCACGGGTGCAGGCGGGATTCGGCGCGGAAGAAATCGCCGCAACCGCCGCGCAGCGCGATGCCCTGTCAGCGGAACTGGTCTTTGCGGAGAGCGAACTGGAGCGGGCGAGCAAGCTGAAGACCGAACGGGTCGTTTCGGATGATGTTTTGGAGGCGAGGCAACAGAGGGTGGACAGCTTGAAGAAAAAAGTGACCAGCTTGCAGAAGCAGCTTGAGGCGATGCAGCGGGGGCCATTGCCGGAAGAAGTCGCCGTCGCCCGTGCCGAAGTGGCAGCAGCGCGGGTCAATTACGAACTTCATGAAGTTCGGGCGCCATTTGCGGGAACGATCCTGCAACTTCACCGGCGCGCAGGGGATCAAGTCCTGCTGAACTACCCGACCCCGATCTTGCGCATGGCGGACACAGGACGTTTGCAGGTGCGCGTCGAGGTGAACGAGGCGGACGTCTATCGCATCCAGTTGGGAACCGAAGGGAGTTTCACAGTGCTTGGGCTACAGGGTGAAAGAGGCCGGTTACGAGTTCAAGCAGTTTTGCCAGCCTTTGGCCCGAAGCGGCTGTTCGATCCGGACACTTCGGCGCGCATTGATACGCGGACGTTGCAGGTCTTGTGTGAGATTGTGGAGGCAAGGCAACCGATCTACTCGGGGCAGAGAGTCACGGTGTGGTTCAATCCTCCGCCAACACTCCCAACCGTCCCATGATTTAATCGGCTTCAGCTCTGGAAAACTCGGCAGCCAGTTCGCGAATTCTGCGGAGGTCGAGTTTTCCGGTTCCAAGATAGGGTAACGCCTCGACGCGGAAGAATTGGTCGGCGCGCGGCTTCCACAAGTTCGGTAAATCGACTTGCGCAAACTTTTCAAGACAGGCTTTCAGTTGTTCGTCGGAAAGTTTGTGCAGGACGACCAGTCGTTCCCCTTTCTTTTCGTCCGGCACACCGGTGACAACAAACGCCTGTTCCGTGACGCCCGCTGATTCGTGCAACCTCTCCTCCACTTTGATGTGTGGCACCATCTCGCCGCCAATCTTGCTGAAGCGGCTCAAGCGGTCGGTGATTTGCAGGAAGCCATCTTCGTCCAACGTCGCGATGTCGCCGGTAACATACCAGCCGTCGCGCAACACCTCCGCCGTTTGTTCCGGCCGGCCCAGATACCCTTTCATCACATTTGGCCCGCGTATCAACATGAGTCCCGCTTGACCCGTGCCCAGCGGCTCGAAGGTCTGAGGATCCACGATGCGCACACTCACGCCCGGCAGCGGATGGCCGATAGATCCGCGTTTGGAACCAACCTGCCTGAATCCCGCCGCCCGGAAATCGCGGGTGTTCACCGTCACCACGGGGGCACACTCTGTACAGCCGTAACCTTCCACCGGCCGCAGGCCAAATTTCTCTTCAAACGCCAGCGCGACCCGATCCGGCAATTTCTCCGCCCCCGCCATGACGAAACGCAGGCTGCCAAATTCTTCCGCCGAACAGCCGCGCATGTAAAATTGCAGGAACGTCGGCGTCGCCAGCAAAAACGTGACGGCGTAATCGTTGACCAGTTGGCCGATGACTTTCGCATCCAGCGGATTGGGGTGGTAAACAACGCCAACCCCCAGACAGGCGGGCAAAGCAAGCGTGCCGGTAAAGCCGAACGAATGAAAAAAAGGCAGCACTCCCAAGAGCCGGTCTTCCTTCCCTAAAGCGAACGTCTGCCCAAGTTGTTCAACATTCGAGACGATATTGTAGTGGGTCAGCATCACGCCTTTGGGTTCGCCCGTGCTACCGCTGGAAAAAATGATCGTGGCCAGATCATCGAGCGCGACCTGCTTCTCACAGCCCAGCGCCCTCTCCAGCCAGCCAACCGGCAGTACCCAACTCATCGCGAGGGCGGTAAACTTTTCGCCCAGAGTCGGTTTTGCTGCGAGTTCCTCGAGCAATACCGTCTGGCAGGGGATCGAGAGTTTGACTTTATCCAGAAAAGCTTTCGCGGTAACCACGGTCTGGATTTCGCACTGGCGCACGCACGATGCGAGGGTTTCATTGGCCACCGTGTAGTTCAGGTTCACCGGTACTTTGCCGATCAACAAGGCGGCGAAATTGACCAGCGCGCCCGGCACGGACGGCGGCAGCAACAGTCCCACCAACTTCTGCCCGGACCACACCTTTCTCAGTCGGCGCGCAAAAAAGATCGTACCGGTGAGCACTGCACCCAGGCGGATCTTGCGAATCTGGGCGTCGGCCATGGCAAACCGAAAGGGATGTCGGCGTGCCGTGGACACAAATTCGCGAGGCAATGTCCGCATGCGCGGTTTGCGTTCCTCCCAGGCTTGGGCCGCCAGTTCCTGCACTGCCTGGCGCACCTCAAAAGCCGTCGCGTTCGCCGGCATCGGTTTCCCAAAATGCACGGTCACGGGATACGGAATCCGCCGTGGCCATTTCCAGAGGAAACGTCCCTGGGCGAAACTGAAAATACTGCCCCACACGCCTTCCAGCGCCACTGGGACGATCGGCGCATCGACCTCCTTCATGATCCGCTCGAAGCCACGACGGAACGGCAACAGTTGACCGATGCGCGTGATTTGACCTTCGGCAAATATGCAAACCACCTCGCCGTTTTTGATCGCTTCACTCGCTGCCTTCAAAGACTGGAGCATTTCGCGGGGACGCAGTTCCGATGAGATGGGAATCGCTCCCATGAGTTGCACGAACGGTTTGATCCACGGCCGGTCGTAAATTCCTTTGTACATCAAAAATCGGATGCGGCGGCGACCGGTCGCGAACAACAGCATGGCATCGACTTGCGAAAGGTGATTACAGACCAGCAGCATCCCGCCGGTCGCCGGCACGTGATCGCGTCCGATGACTGTGATGCGATAGATCAGATGGGTCAGCACCCACAAAACCGTGCTCAACAGCCATCGCAGAAAAAACCAACCACGTTGTTCAGGGTTTTTCACAAGTGGCAATCTGAGTGGATGGGTTGCTACGAGCGCGCGCTGTCTTCAATGCAAGCGCCAACCAGAGGACACCGCTCACCAGCAACGCAGCCGGCAAAATCAGGACGGCGCGTTGTAAGTTGGAGTAATCCGCCAGTCGCCCGACGATTTCCGGCGACCACATGTCGCCAAACAAGTGGATCGTAAAAATGGAAACTGCCATGGCGCTGGCGCGAAGGTAAATCGGCACGGTTTCGAGAATGAGCGTGTTCACCGGACCGGTCGGCAGGAAGAGCAGGAACATCGCCGCCGCGAGACACACCATGGACAGCACTTTTGTTCCAACCAGAAATGCCGCGAATGCAACCGGCACCGCGACGAGCGACGAAAGCCCGAGCGTCCAGGCGTAGCCGGCGGGATTGCGCTTGTGCCATGCCGTGGCCGCGAAGCCGCCGATCATCGTCCCGACGAGACCAGCCACGACGAGCACAACTCCGAAGAATCCGCCGGCATGGTCCACCGGCACACCATGCACGCGGTGCAAAAAGGTCGGTCCCCAGTGCCCGAACGCGCCAAGCGCAAAAGTGTAAGCGGTATAGCCCAGCACGACCAACAGGTAATCTGGGATGAAGAACAGATTCGCAATGTCCCGCACCTTGGGTTTCTGCGCGGCTTCGGCGGTGCGGCCCTCAGCCTGGCCACGCTGCGGTTCTGCAAACGGCAACAAGACGAGCGCTAGAAGCAAACCCGGTGCGCCCGCCCAGATGAAGGCGTGTCGCCAGCCCCAATGCGCCGCGATAAAGCCACCGATGATCGTGCCGAGTGCGGCGCCCACCGGGATGGCGACGTAAAAGATGGTGAGCGCGTTATTGCGCTTCGCCTGGCCGTAACTGTCGGAGATCAGGCTTGGACTGATCGTGGCGTAGCTGGCTTCTCCCAAACCGACCAACACACGGAAACTGATCATGGAAACGAAAGTGGGCGCAAATCCAGTGAGCACGGTGCCAAGACTCCAGACGAAAATACCGGCGGCGATGAGCCATTTGCGCGAAAAGCGGTCGCCCAGCCAACCGAAGAAAGGCGACGTCACGAAATAACCGATCATGAATGCCGTAACGAGCCGGCCGGCTTGACCGTCGTTGATCGCCAGTTCCTTTTGCAGCGGCGTGAGCACGGCCGAGAGCACGAAGCGATCGAGGTAGTTGAACAGGTTGAGACCCGTGAGAATGAACAGCAGCCAGAACGGCGAGAGGGTTTTATTTCTCATGATGCCGTTGACTTCACGTTCGCTGAGAGACGTTCAGGCTCGAAGCCATCATTTGCCGATGCATTTCACCGCAGACTTACTGTTAAATGATTTGCCGGGAATTGAAATCCGCGACCGCTGGAACGCTAAACCTATTGCCGAACTGAGAACCAAATTTCACGCCGCGAACCTACCTGACCGGACCACGCTGTGGCCAATTGATAAAAACCCACCGCTCATCGATTGAATCAATATCGTTCAACAACGCTGGCTGACTTTCACTCCCGCGGCTCGGGTTCAACACTCAACTTTTTGCCGCCGTGCCGTTCGGCCAGTTCACAAACATGGGCGTGTAATTGCCGCGCCAGTTGTTTGCGATCTGAATCCGGTTCAATTGATGGGGCGTAGGCCACTTGCACCTTGAGGCTCCGCTTGGACAACAGGTTCAGAGCATGCGGCCCGAAGGTCATGTCCCGCCAATAGCAAACTTCATCTTCCACCGAACCGTCGGCCAGCGAATAGCCAATCCAAGTGGGCGTGATCGGCCACTTCTTCTCCGTCGCCGGTGCCAGCAACGGGGAACGGAAAGGCAGGAGTGTATTCCCATCCGTGCTGGTGCCTTCCGGAAAAATGGCGAGCACGATCCCCTGCTCCACCACTGTGGTAAGTTGTTCGTTCACGCGCGCCACATCCGACCGCTGCTCGCGTTGGATAAACAACGTTCCGGCGCAACGAGTCAACCAGCCGATCAACGGCCAGTTCCGCACTTCGGCCTTGGACAAGAAAACCATCGGCTGCGCCTCGGCCAACACGAGGATATCGAGGTAGCTGAGATGATTGCTGACCAGCAAGCCCTGCGTGGGTGGCGTACCGTGTCGTTTGATGTCGGCGTTTAGGTTGCGCAGGTGCCTCCGGCTCCAGCGTTGCAACCATTGTGACCGCGCGTGGGCTGAACGCGCCCGGCCTGCCAGCCAGATGAACACCACGAAGTCCACCAGACAAAGAGCGACGAGAAGGCAAAAGACGAAAAGGCGGTATAGTACTCGCAATGGATTGCGCTTCATCGCCGGCAGCTTATTGGATCGCTTGGAATAATCGAGTTCCCATCTCGCGAAGCAGGAACTCGCGTCCGTTCAACTTAGATACCTTTCAACCGTCCGCGCCGAAAGGGACTGCAAATCGAGAAACGTCAGGAAGTCGATGGTTTTGAACTCTCGATCAATCGCCGGCGGGCCGCAAATCTTGGCGCCGAAAGCAAGATATGCAGCGAGGAGTTTCGGCACTTTGGAGGGTCGCCCTGCCTGTCGCTCCAGTGGACAAGCCACCGCTTCCCGCGGAACCGTGCGCCATTCCGGTTTTACCAGATGCTTCCGCTGTAGCGCGGCGTACATCGAAGCGCCTTCCAAGGGGTCTTGCGAAGTCAGCGAACTGCAACCAACGAGGTAGCGCCCGCCCCGTTCCTGCGCGTAGGCGGCGATGCCTTTCCAAAGCAAATTGAGCACAGCCAGGTTGCGATGGTCCTTGTGGACGCAGGCGCGTCCCAATTCCAGCAATTCGCCGCGCAACGATTCATACGGCGCAAAATCAAACTCCTGTTCACTGTAATAACCGCGGTGCGCCGCTGCCGTCTGCCCGGTTTGCAGTCGATACGTACCGACGACTTGATGCGACTGCAATTCCTCGACCACGAGATGATCGCAAACCTCATCAAACGGATCAGCGTCCAGGCCGGTGGCATACGACTGCTGCAACCCCTCGTTCAACTCAAGATTGAACACCGCGAAACGGAGCGCCTGTGCAGCGCGGATTTCCTCCGGACCCGTAGCTAAACGGGCCTCGTAGGAAGATTTGCCGTCGCTGCCGGAAAGGGTACGTGTCCCATTCCGCCAACCTAGAACCAAAACGTTGCTGCGGGTTGCCATGAACTACGCCCACTCTATTCCGTCCGCCTGATAAGTCGATAAATTACTATCTGCCATTGCGGACGCGATTTTTGCCCCGCCTCACTCCTCAAACCCACCAAGCCGGCAATCAGTCACGATGGCCAGAGTCGGATTGACAGAAGCGGTCGGCGGCCCAGGGATGGTTGCACTCATCGCACTGTCAGCAAATCGACGAATGTTTGGGTAGGAATTAGCGGAACGATATCCTCTAATTCACATCTCATTGCACCAGCTCCTTCAGAAATGACCATACCTTCTGTGCCCAACGCCTCCACCAAGATGGCTTGGATTCAGGATTTGTTGAATCCTTCCACACCCCGGCGCGTTCTTTCTTGGCTTCGCTTTCCAGTCCCCGCAATAATTTCATCCGCTCCTTAGGCGTCTCGCCCGTAGGAAGAATGGCGTCCTCTCCTTTGGTGCGAGCCAACCCTCGACGAACCAATATTTCTGCAAGGTCCTCGTTCCCTATTTTTACGGTCCCGTAGTAGCGCTGACTCCGACCCAATGCATCTTGCCAACGAGTAGTGACCTCAAAGCGACGCCCCTTCAATAATGCCGCCACTTGGGCCTTTGCGTCCTGGCCAACTTTCAGATTCTGTTCCTTTGTCACGCCGAAATGCCTCTGCTGTTCCTTGTTCCGTTTGGGCTCGCTGTTATCAATCTCCGGTGCATCGACAAAGTATAGACGGATATTGTATACGTTACCGTTGTGCTCAACGTGGAAATTGTCGCCATCGTGGTATTTCTCCTCTACGAAGCGGCAGCCTTTCAGTGTCACCCATTTTTCTGCGTCGGTTGGGGCGGTTGAGGACATCCGCAAAGCAACGCCGCCAGCAGCAACAGCACGCACCTCCACATTCGATTCGTGAATGGGCATACGGCTGGCATGGACAGAATGTAACTTGGAGGATCGCATCTACGCAAGCGGGACAGCGTTGAGATTCTTGTAATAGTTGCACTCGACCGGATAAAGCAGCAGTTGATACGCTCGAAGTCCCGTCGTGCGTTCCTACCAAATAAACCATTGGCAACCCAAAAGCCGCCATGTTACGATGCGCTTCCACTTCAACCGAAGAGTGGGCAACAACATTTGGAATTTATTTATGTCACAACATCGTAGTCTGCGGGCCATCGCCACCATGGGCGGCAAACGGAATGTTCTCAAACGCTTTGAGCGCGTGGAATTACTCAAGAAACGCGGTCAATGGAAGCCGGGCGACCGCGTTACCGGCCTGCGCAAGACCAAACCGGAAGCCTGATTGATGCAGAACTTTGGATGCGGATGGCGAAACAGGGAACCCGGCCGTGCGCCGTCCGCCCGTTTCGCATTCTGCATTCCGCACCTGGCAATTGAAGGTTCGCCTGCAAAAATTTCTGGCGGAAGCCGGCGTGGCCTCGCGTCGCGCCAGCGAGCAGATCATGCTGGCGGGGCGAGTGTCGGTCAACGGCCGGACCATTCGCGAGCTGGGCAGCAAAATTGATCCTGATCAGGACCAGGTGACGGTGGATGGCACACCGCTCCGGGCGAAACGCAAATTCTACGTGGCACTCAACAAACCGCGCGGTTACGTCTGTTCGCGAAGTGATGAATTGAAGCGGCGGACGATCAGCGAACTCCTCCCCCGGGAATGGAGCAATCTTTACTCCGTGGGGCGGCTGGATTTCGATAGCGAGGGTTTGCTCTTTCTTACGAACGATGGTCAGTTCAGTTTGCAATTGACGCATCCCCGCTACGGTGTCCGGAAAAAATATCTGGCAACGGTGGAAGGGCGCGTGTCACCGGAAACACTCGGCCAGTTCACCCGCGGCGCGACGCACGAGGGAGAAAGGCTCAAGGCCGAGAGCGCCCGGCTGCGGTCGGTGAACAATTCCCAGAGCATCGTGGAATTGGAACTGGCCGAAGGCAAAAACCGGGAAGTGCGCCGCCTGTTTGAATCGCAAGGCCTGACCGTCCGCCGGTTGCAACGCACCCAGATCGGCAAAATCAAGCTCGGCGAACTGCCCAGCGGTAAATGGCGGACGTTGACAGAACCGGAGATTAAATCTCTACTTTCCAAGCTATGAAAACGAATTACGGGTTGGTGTTGGCGTTGATACTTTCGACGGGCGCCATGGCCCAACCGGCAGCACCGGCAACAAATGCCACAAGGACGGTCACAGCGACGACCAATGCGCCCACCACAAAACCGGCGGCCAAAAAAACCACCGCGAAGAAAACTGCCGCGCCGAAGAAACCAGTAGTGGTTGCCAGGCCGGTCCAGCCGGTCCCCCCCGGGCCGGCGGTCGTCGGGCAAAATGTGGTCAACGTTCGCGCCCGGGCTGCCATCAACAGTGAAGTAATCACGCGTCTCCACAAAGGCGACGCCGTCACAGTGCTCGAAGAAATTACGCTGAAGAAACCGAAAGCGGACGAGCCTGCCAACTGGGTGCGAATTGTCTTCCCCACCAACGCTCATGTCTGGGTTCACGGGACTTTTGTGGATGCCACAAACAAGGCGGTGTTGGCCGCCAAGCTGAACGTGCGCAGCGGGCCGGGAGAAAACTACAGCGTCGTTGGACAACTTTTGCGTGGCGAGACCGTTACGGAAATCGGCGCCAAGGATCGGTGGCTGGAGATCCAAGCGCCCACCAACGCGTATGCATTTATTGCATCGCATCTGCTGATTGCCAAACCGACAATTGTCGCCGCGGTGGAACCGCCCGCGGAATCCAAACCTCCGGTGGAAACCGCGCAGGTTTCAACCCCTCCGACCGTAGCGCCCGTTGTTGAAGCTCCGGGGACGGCGCAACCCGCCACGCCACCGCCTTCCGAACCGCCGCTGGGAACTCCGGTAACGCAGCCGGAAAAAGAGGAAGAACCACTTCCTCCAAGGATCGTAGAACGGGAAGGCATTGTTAAGGGCACAGTAAGCATTCAGTCACCATCCTATTTCAAATTGGTCAGCCCCGAAAACGGTGAAACCATCAATTATCTTTACTCGAATTCGACCAACCTGGTCCTCAAGAAATACAAGGGATTGAGAATCATTGTCACCGGCGAAGAAGGCCTGGACGAGCGCTGGACCAACACACCGGTCATTACCATCCAGAAGATTCAGGTCGTGGAGGAATGACGCTCGCGAATCTCATCGATGGGCGGGCCATCGCGCGGCAAATCCAGGACGAGACGACCCAACGCATCATCGCCCTGAAGGCGCGTGGCGTGCAGCCGGGGCTGGCCTTCGTGCGTGTCGGCGAGGATCCAGCTTCGAAAGTGTACGTCGGGCGAAAAGAAAAAGCGTGCGCACACCTGGGAATTTATTCTGAAACCTCGGTTCTCCCCGAAGCGATCACAGAAGCAGAGCTGCTCGCTCTGCTGAATCGATTGGGCGACAATCCACGCCTCCACGGCATCTTGGTCCAGTCGCCCTTGCCGTCGCACATCCGCGCCACGGTGGTTTATTCAACCGTGTTGCCGGAAAAAGATGTCGATGGTTTTCATCCCGTTAACGTCGGAAAGTTGATGCTGGACGATCCGACCGGCTTCCGGCCCTGCACGCCCGCGGGCGTGCGCGAGTTGCTGATTCGATCGAACGTGAAAATTGAGAGCGCTGACGTCGTGGTGCTGGGCCGCGGGAACATTGTTGGCAAACCAATGGCCGCGATGCTCTGCCAAAAAGGCCGGCAAGCCAACGCCACTGTCACACTTTGTCATTCACAGACGCGCAATCTTGCCGGGCACTGCCGGCGGGCGGATATTTTGATCGCCGCGATGGGCGTCGCGGAATTCGTGAAAGCAGACATGGTGAAACCAGGCGCGGTCGTGGTGGATGTTGGGGTCAATCGCGTCCCGGATCCGAAAGCCGTGAATGGCCATCGGCTCGTCGGTGACGTGGACTTCGCGCAAGTGCAACCACTGGCCGGCAAGATCACGCCCAATCCCGGCGGCGTCGGCCCGATGACGATTGCGATGTTGATGCAAAACACCGTTCGCGCGGCGGAACTGTCTCTGAATCTGAAGTCAACCAACTGAAACCCTGCCAATTCAAATATGCAACCCACTCGTATCCTGCCTGATTTGCAATGTTCGTTGTTGTGCGAAGAAGTGCGCCAGGAAGTGAACGGAAATTTCTTCCTGATCGGCATCATCAATTTCGTCCGCGTGCCGCAGGTGCCGATCACGGCGTTCAAGCTGATGGTGTTCAACCGCTGGACGGCGGGCGTGGGGCAATTCACGGAAAGTGTGCGCCTGTTTGCGCCGGACCAAACAACGGTCTTGCGGAAGAGCGACGTAAAGTTCGCCCTTCAAGACGCAACCTTTCACGCCACGAACGTTTCACTGTTCGCGCAAGTGGAGTTCAAAACGGCGGGAGTCTATTTTGTCGAAGTGCTGGTGGACGATGTTATGAAGTTGCGCTATCCGCTCTCCCTCATCATCGCGCCCAACCCCGCGTCCAATCAGCCGCCGGCGACCACACCAGAATCGCCCGCCTGACGACTCCCAGATGTGAATGACGAATGACGAATCCAAGTCGGCCCCCGTTCAACATTCGGCAATCGATCCGCAACACGCCCCTTTCGCGTGGCAGCCGTTGACACCGCGCGGGGTTGCCGCCTTTGCGACAGCGTCGCTGGGAAGGCTTGGGTTTGTCCAATTAGTCGTGGCGGTGCTGGCGGCGACAACCGTCGTCTGGTTTCTGGATAACGCCTGGTTTCCCACCGTGCAGGAGGCGATCAAGAATTTGCCCGGGCAAGGCGAAATTCGCAGCGGACGGCTCGACTGGCGCGGTGACACGCCAATGCGCCTGGCAGAAGGGCTCTTCTTGTCCTTTGCGGTGGACCTGAATCATGGCGGCGGCGCTGGGCGAGTGGCGCAGGTTCAGGTAGAACTCGGAACGAACGATTTCAAAATCTGCTCGTTGCTGGGGTGCGTCACCTTTCGTTACCCAACCGGCTGGATCGTGGCACTGAACCGGACCGAACTGGAGCCGCGTTGGGGTGCATCCGAATCGGCAATTTTGGTGGTGGTTTTTTTGTTGACGGCGCTGTTACTGATGGTGACGTGGGCGTTGTTGGCCACGGCTTATTGTGTCCCGGCCTGGATAATCACCCTCTACGAAAACCGGGACTTGAGTCTGGGAGAAAGTTGGAAGCTGGCGATGGCGGCCTTGATGCCGGGGGCCTTGCTTTTGGCAGCCGGAATTTTTTTTTACGGGCTTAATCTGATTGATCTCATCCAGCTTGGCCTCTGCACTCTCATGCATTTCGTGATCGGATGGATTTATCTCATCATCAGCCCATTGTTTCTCCCGCGGCGACCCGGCAGCGGTGTCGGCAAAACGAACCCATTTTCGAACACTTCGCCGGGAACCGGGCATTCCGGCAAATTGAACATCAACGCGTGACGTTGGCCGGCACATTTCCGGCGGGTTTTCCCCGTAACGCATCATTGCGTGTTGCCGCGACTTCGTCTAGTTTCGCACCATGATCTATTTGCGTGGGTCAGTGAGCAGCGTTCTCTCAATTTTACTTTGCCTTGGTTTGACCGGCTGTTTTCTTGCGGGAGAAAATCAACTGGACGAAAGAAAGGAGCCCCACTTTCTCACTGGAATGAAACGGCGCAGTAATATGGACTACAAGGGCGCGATTGATTCCTTCGAAAAGGCATTGGCCTTCAACCCACGATCTGCTTCCGCCCACTTGGAACTCGCGTTGCTTTTCGAAACCCAAGAGAAGGATTACGTCGCGGCGATCTACCACTACGAGCGCTTCTTGCGGCTGCGCAACCAACCGAACGACGGCAAGCCCTTTCAGGAACACATCGATTTCTGCAAAATGGAACTGGCCAAGACCGTGTCCGTGGGACCGTTGCCGCCGTCGACGCAATTCAGCCTCGAACGTCTTCACACGGTCGAAGCCGAGAACGCTGAATTGAAACGCAAGCTTGCCTATTACGAGAGCAGCCGTCAGACAGGCACAAACCAGCCATCGCTGCCATCTGTAATTTCGACGGTGGGCAATTTAGCAGTCAAGCCGCCTCCTAACCAGTCCCCTTCAATCCAGTCGAATGCGCCTCCCGCGCGTTTGCCGTCGACGGGAGCTGTGAAAACCCATTCGGTCAAGCCCAGTGAAACACCCTCATCCATCGCGAGGCAGTATGGCGTCTCCGTGACCACCCTGATGGCCGCCAACCCTGGACTCGACCCGAGAAGGTTGCGCATCGGACAATCACTCACCATTCCCGCGCGTTAATCCATCACGCCCTCCTCGTGGGAACCAACAAAAGGAGCCGGAAGTCTCAAACATTGAACGGATCAGTATTTCAACGGTCGATT
>CAZYYS010000037.1:0-24434 GCA_964651015.1 uncultured Verrucomicrobiota bacterium | reverse complement strand
CTCTTCCGCCGGCGGTTCGTTGTTGGCGATGCTGCCGAGGGTGATGTGCGGGACTTTTTTGTAGATGAAACCCTGGCGGAGGTCGCATTGGTAGGGCGCGTCACTCCGTGCGCGCCGTTCGGTTGCAGGCGACGCCTCGGCGGGCAGAGGACTGCCCGCCCTACCACTCAAATCATGGCGGCGGCCTTCTTCGGAATCATACAGGAGGTAATACGGGAACGTGGCGGTCATCAGGCGCGACTTGGCGATGTTGACGGCGATGCGCGAGGTGTCGGTGGTAATCCAGCGGCGTCCCCACTGCTCGGCGACGTAGGCGGTCGTGCCTGAACCGCACGTCGGGTCGAGCACCAAATCGCCGGGGTCGGTGGTCATCAACATGCAACGGGCAACAACCTCGTTTCCGGTTTGAACAATGTAACGCTTCGGGTCTTTGCGACTCTGAACCGTTCCGCCAATATCGCTCCAAAGCGTGTTCACTGCGGAGAGTTGGAAGTCGTCGAGATAGCGGATGTATCCAAGCTGTCGCCCAGCGCGAACAACTCGCTTCGCTTCAATCAAGCGTCGGATTCCATCAGCAGTTGTTGTCCAACCGCGATTCCCAACGGGAAAGAATGTTTCCCCGTCGAACTCGACTGGGAAATGCATCGCTGTGCCAGGGCCTGAAGGGCGGTTTTGTCTTTGAGAAGTGATGTCGCTGACACGAAACACGCGCGAGCCTGCCGGCAAGAGTTTTGGATTTAGCTTTTCCTCCATCGTCAACGCACGACGACTGCCGTCCGAAAGTTCCACGCTTGTGTATTTGCTCTCTTCCAAACTGTCGCCAACTTTTTCTGCGTAAAGCTGGCGATACTTCAAGTGCTCTGCGTCCTTCCCATACCACAACAGGAAGTCGGTTGGACTTGAAAGGTAGCGCGACGTTTGTCCGCTCGTTGTTGTGTAGGTTATTTGCGCGATAAAATTTTCACTCCCGAAGACTTCATCCATGAGGTTGCGGACGAGGTGGACGTTTTCATCGGAGATTTGCACGAAGCACGAGCCGGATTCATGGAGGAGCTGGCGGGCGACGAGCAGGCGTTCGCGCAGGTAGCTGAGGTAGGAGTGGATGCCCAGTTCCCAGGTGTCGCGAAAGGCCTTCACCTGCTCGGGTTCGCCGGAGAGGGAGTCGTCATCGCCGTCCTTTACGGTGCGGTTGTTGAGGCGGATCTGCCAGTTCGAGCCGTATTTGATGCCGTAGGGCGGGTCGAGGTAGATGCATTGCACCTGGCCGGTCATGCCTTCGCGTTCGAGGAGCGAGGTCATGACGAGGAGGCTGTCGCCCTGGATGAGGCGGTTGGTCCAGCCGTCGGAGTGGGTGTAGTAGTCGGAGACTTTGTCGAGTTCCTCGTGGCCGATGGCGTTGCCGAAGAGTTCGGCGGCGGCAAAGAGTTCGTCCTGTCGATAGTGACGCCCGGGATGGCGTGAAAATCATTCGAGTTCAGAGTGGCAATGATCAAGTTGTGCGCTCTGGCGACGGAAGCGATCAGCAAATCCATGGCGGGGACTTGCCGCCCGTTCGCTTCGCAGTCGCAGCGGAGTTCGGCATACGTGGCAGCAACGGCGGCATCCACGGGAAGAACATCAAAGCGACCGCGAAGAACCGCCTCATAACGCTCGCCGATTTTGGTCGAAGTGTTTTTGCGTTTCTCGTTTTGAATGCCAAAAAGAATCTCGGCCTCACAGATGGCGCAGGTGACGAGCGCGGTATCGCCCAGAGCCTGCCACCGATCTATCGCCGTCTGGACAGGCGTCCTCCGAATCGGTTGGGAATAAACCGATGTGTCGAGAAGGTGAGTGACAGGCATGATCAATCCTCAATCGAGGTTTTGTGCAACCGCTCGTCCTCCACTTGGCGTTCGGGAAGTTCGATGTCGTCGCTGAATTCACCATGAGCGGCGACGTAATCTTCGCGCTTGGCCCAGATCAGTGACGAAACTTTTGTGGCGGACGGATTTTGAAGGAACTTGATGAGGATGTTTCTCAAATCGGCCAGTTCGGTTTCATTGGCGATTTCGAGGAATTCCCATCTGTCCCAACCGTGCTGTTCGCGGATGCGATTGACAGCGGGAAGCCAGCGATTGACGACCGTCCATTTCTTCAGCGCCTTGTCTTTCCTCATGCCGGATATCTCAAGGACAAGATTCAATGGCTCGCCGTTGCGGCAGCGCACGATGAAATCGGGATAATAATCGCGCTGTTCGCCGGCGATGTCGGTGTAAGGGATGTGAAAGTCGAGAAAGGCGTTCTTCACCCAGGAAACAACCCGGCCTTCTTCGTACAGGTCGTCGAGCACCTTGGCGGCCCGGCCTTCCCAACCACTGTCAATGACAACGGCATTAACGTGGCTGTGTTGCGTGGGATAAGTCTCACGGCTGGTCTGGCCGTGAACGAAGCGGGAGCTCCCGGTGGGGTTGTAATAGTTCAGGATCGGGCGGATCGCTTCTTCGCCGGGCTTGCCCGTTTTGATTCCGCGCGACACGTGCGCGACAAGTTTCTTTGGATCGTAAAAATAGAGCAATTTCTTCCACTGCTCGCCCTTGCCCAGCACGCGCACTTTGGACCGATACCATTCCGCGACGATGGCGCAGAGTTCGTGAAAGCGATGGAATTGAAGGTTGCCCTTGTCATCCGAGAAGTGGTCGCGCAACAGGTCTTTGGTGATGCGGTAGATGATCTGTTGCTCGCGTGTTTCCAGGATGCTTTCGACGCTGAGTTTTACTTCCTCGCCCGAGACCGCCGTGGCCATGATCGTCTTGGTGGGGAGTTTTGAACCGTCAATCTCGTAATCCTCGACGCCGGCGAAATCCGCAAGGAGCGGGCCCTCGGCATATTCGAGCCGGTAGCCTTCGACATTGGGGAATGTGATTTCGTAACGCGCGGTCCGTTCTGACATGGCGAAGATGCGCGTGGTCGGTTTCGGCGGCGTGGTGACGGTTTTGCCACCTTTGAACAGCTTGAAGGGAACCCCAATGATGTGCGCGTATTCGGGTGGGAATTTCCACGAGGCGATACGGCGTTTGTCGGTCGTGGGTTCGCCATTCTTGTCGTAGCTTTGCAGGTAGTATCTTTGGCGACGCAACGCGCGACCGGCAACCTGTTCACACAAAAGTTGAGAGCCAAATTTACGGATGCCGCAAATGTGCGTGACGGTGTTCGCATCCCAGCCTTCCGTGAGCATGGAAACGGAGACAACGCAGCGGATGTGCGCGCCAAGTGCGTTGCGTTTGCCAACGGTGTTCACGACTTCACGAAGGATTTCAGAATCTTCGATACGCTCCGCCGCGCCCTGGCCGTGGACCCGGGCGTATTCCTCCTTGAAGCGTTTGATCTCCGGCACAAACACGCGCTTGAATTCGTCGTCAATCTGCCCGGAGTTTTCCAACGCGTCGCTGTCAATCAAAAGCGTTGGCGGCTTTCGGCGCGGCTGCCGCGTCACGGGATCGTAATTGGAAAGCAACTCATACATGCCGGGCACGATTTGCGGCGGTTCGGATTCGTCCGCGGATGGAATCTCGTAGCCCGCGAGATATTTATAGACTTCCTTGGAAACGGAAGTGTTGTTGCAGACAACGATGAAGACGGGCGGAGAGTCCTCGAACAAGAGTTGATCGGAGCCCGAGGCGGCGGCGGAGTGTCGCCGGTTTTCATATTCCTCCCGGTAGTGCTCGTAGAACTGCTTGAGCGCGGCTTGTAAAATTTCCGGCAGCCGGGGCGGTTCTTCGATGAGCGTTTTACCTTCCGCTTTCGCGCGGGCTTTGGCGGTTTTGCGACCCGCTTTTGGCAAATCGTCGCGGATGTGGGTGTAGAGGTCGCGCAGAACCGGCAAAGCGATTTGCTGCGTGTCATCGCGTGACGGGAGAAACGGAATCTTCACCAGCCCGGATTCGACGGCTTCAATCAGGCCGAAGTCGGACACAACCCATTTGAAAAGCGAGTAAGGCTCGTAACCTGAGCCAGTCAGATAATACGGCGTGGCACTGAGATCGTAAATGCTGCGAACCTTGAAGCGTTGCATGACGCGCACAAGCCCGTTGAACCAAACCGAAGCACGGCGGTTTTCCTCGGCGGTATCCTCGCCCTCCGCCTTCTGATCGTCTTCGCGCGGCAGATAGCAATGGTGCGCTTCGTCATTGATGATGAGCAAGCGCGAGCCGGGTCGGAAACCGCCAAGCAACCTGCCGATGACTTGCGAATAATCCTCAGTCGCTTCCTGTTTTGTCCCGTCCGCCTGGAACTTCCCGTCCATCGGCGAGCGTTTGTTGCCCTGAAGTGTTTTCGGCTCGAAGGCGTGATAGTTGGTAATGACAAGGCGGTTGTTCAGCTCTGGCATTTCCTTTTCGCGCCACGTCTGCGGCACGAGATAGCGAACATGGTAGTAATCTTCGGCTTCGACACCCGACCGCGTGTCAACGCGCAACACGCCGAGCCGGTCTCGTATGGTGATGCCCGGCGCAATAAGGAGGAAATTATCGGCGAAGCGCACATCATTCCGGTATTCGGCGCGGTTGAAATAATGCTCCCATGACGACGGTCTTGCCCGATCCGGTCGCCATCTTAAACGCCACGCGAGGGAGATTATTCTCGGGGGTAGCGGAGACTTCTTGCGCCTCGTCAAGTTGCCGTAGGATGTGCTGGCCAACATTGGATTTCTCGGCGACCTCATTCAACCAGATGGCCGTTTCGATGGCTTCGCGCTGCGCGAAGAAAAGGGACTGCGTCATGTCCCGCTCGGGATTGAGAAACCAAAACTGAAGCAATTCCCGGGTGATGCGCGTCGTTTGCGGATACTTCGCTTGCCGCCATGCGCCAATCTCTCGCCGAAGCAGATTGACGACGTGCGAGCCATGGTCCGCAGCAGCGACTTCGTTTAGCTCCATCAACTCACCTTGTGCACCTTGACGAACCGGGATGGTCTGAATTTCCGGGGTGAAGATGCGACGCCCCCTAACCGGGCGCGAATAATCCAGCTCGCCCTGAAGATTCGTGGCGTAGTGCCAGCCGGGCTCTTCGTAGGGGTTGTTCAGGATTGGATTCTCATCAGCCATTGCAGTGTGGCAATCGTATCCCTTGGGAATATTCTGGCAAAGAAAAACCCACGCGGAGTCTACCACGCAGATTAAACAGTTATTCGAGAGGCACTACGGCAGGTTCGTGTAGCCCATCAAATACCGGTCGCACTCGCGCGCGGCGCCGCGGCCTTCGTTGAAGGCCCAGACGACGAGGCTTTGACCACGACGACAATCACCGGCGGCGAAGACATTCGGAAGGCTGGTCTGATACTGACCGTAATCGGCTTTCACGTTGGTGCGCGGGTCGCGTTCGACACCGAGCGCTTCGAGCAGCGGTTGTTCGGGTCCGAGAAAACCCATCGCCAACAGGACCAATTGAACCGGGCGCACTTGTTCGGTGCCCGGCACCTCCTTCGGCACAAACTGACCCTTGTCGTTGCGTTCCCATTGGATTTGCACCGTATGGACCTCCTTGACATGGCCGGTGTCGTCTCCGACAAACTTCTTGGCGGTGATGAGATAGATGCGCGGGTCGGCACCGAATTTAGCTGCGGCTTCTTCCTGCCCGTAGTCGAGCTTGTAAACCTTGGGCCATTCCGGCCACGGATTGTCCTTGGCACGGTCAAGGGGTGGCTTGGGCAGGATTTCCAACTGAACAAGACTATTGCAGCCGTGCCTCATAGATGTGCCCACACAATCCGTTCCTGTATCGCCGCCGCCAATGACCATGACGTCCTTGCCAGCAGCAGAGATGTAGTTCCCGTTCTTGTCGCCGTCGAGCAACGCCTTGGTATTGGCGTGCAGGAATTCCATCGCGAAGTGGACGCCCTTAAGTTGGCGGCCTTCAATGGGCAAGTCTCGGGGTTTGGTCGCGCCGGTGCAGAGAACAACGGCGTCGAATTCCTTTGATAGTTTGTCGGCCGGATAATTTCTGCCCACCTCGGTGTTGGTGACGAATTTGATGCCCTCCTGCTCCAACTGTTTGACGCGGCGTTGCACGACTTTTTCCTTGTCGAGCTTCATGTTGGGAATGCCATACATCAACAAACCGCCAACGCGATCGGCGCGTTCAAAAACGGTGACGGTGTGTCCGGCTTTGTTGAGCTGGGCAGCGGCACAAAGTCCCGCCGGCCCGGAGCCGATGACAGCGACCTTTTTGCCGGTGCGGGCATTCGGCGGCTCGGGCACCACCCAGCCTTCCTCCCACCCTTTGTCGATGATCGTGCACTCGATGTTTTTGATCGTGACCGGCGGCGCATGGATGCCGAGGACGCACGAGCCTTCGCAGGGCGCGGGGCAGACACGTCCGGTAAAGTCGGGAAAGTTGTTCGTCTTGTGCAGACGCTCCAGCGCTTCCTTCCAGAGACCACGATAGACGAGGTCGTTCCATTCCGGGATGAGGTTGTTGATGGGGCAACCGGAGGCCATGCCACTGAGCAACGTGCCGGTGTGGCAAAACGGGATCCCGCAATCCATGCAACGAGCGGCCTGCTCACGGAGCTTTTGTTCCTCCATGTGGTGGTGGAACTCGTTCCAATCGCTGATCCGCTTGATCGCGTCACGATCCAGCGGCAACTCACGGAGGTATTCAATGAAGCCTGTCGGTTTACCCATTTGATGACTAGTTCGATTTCAGTCTGATTCGTCGGCGCGGATGGATTCGCTTCACGCGCTTTTGTCGTAGCTTCGGAACACGGATCGGCACGCGAATGAGCTTGCCAAAACGGGGAGGCACCGCCGTTGCGGCCAGGATCGGTCCGGCGGCCACGAGTTTCTTGCTGCGTGAATCCACCTTCAGATTCAATCCTTCAAGTGCCCGCGCTCCGAGCAACTGCATATCACCTCTCTGCGCGAATACGACTTCATCCACGGTTTCACTTTTCGCAACGTTCAGAACGGCGTACCCGACTGAGCGAGTGATCAACTGGCCTTTTGCCATTTGAAATTGCATGTCCTTCTTGCGTGGCTCGATGCCGACTCTTTGCAAGACCGTCTCGTCAATCCAAGTGGATTCCGCGCCGGTGTCAACCATGACCCGTTGAATCGCCGCGGATTTGGACAGGTTTGCAGGATTCGTGATTTTGCAGCCAACGTAAAACAGTCCCATACAAAAATACCAACTCACCCACCGCCCACGCGGGCCACGTCTTTGGCGTTTTCCTCAAACGCGGCCATCACGGCTTCGTCGCCACTCAGCCCCCGCTCCCTGCCCTTCCTCATGGCCTGGCGGCCGCGCCTGTAATCCTTCGGCAACACCTCCCCGAACTTCGGCCCAAGGCTGTTCCAATCAGCCAAAACTCTCGCGGCACATTCGCTCTCCGTATAGGCCTGATGGCGCTGGATCATTTTCCAAACTTCCTCGATCTCGTCCGCATCTTGAAGTTTTTCCAGGCCAACCAATTCCCTGTTGCAGCGCGCGGCAAAATCACCGTCCTGATCGAGCACATAAGCAATGCCGCCGCTCATTCCCGCCGCGAAGTTGCGTCCCGTCTTACCCAGCACAACGACGCGCCCGCCGGTCATGTATTCGCAACCGTGATCGCCGACGGATTCGACCACGGCGTTAACGCCGCTGTTGCGGACGCCGAATCGTTCGCCAGCCATGCCGCGCACAAAAACTTCACCACTGGTCGCGCCATACAGCGCCACGTTGCCGATGATGATGTTCTCGTCGGCTTTGAAGGTCGAACCTTTCGGCGGATAGACAATCAATTTTCCGCCACTGAGACCTTTGCCGAAGTAATCGTTGGCGTCGCCCTCCAGTTCGAGCGATATGCCGCGCGGAATAAACGCCCCGAAGCTCTGGCCCGCGCTGCCCGTGAACTTGAGGTTGATCGTGTCCTCCGGCAACCCATTCGGACCGTGCTTCTTCGTGACTTCGCTGCCAACGATGGTACCAACGACGCGATTGACGTTACGGATCGGCAGGTCAGCATGAACCCGTTCACCCCGTTCGATGGCCGGCTCGCAGATGTCGAGCAGCCGGGTCACATCAAGCGATTTCTCAATGCCGTGATCCTGACTAATCTGCCGGTAGCGCCCCACTTCCGGGCCGACATCCGGCCGGTAGAGAATTCTTGTGAAGTCGAGTCCCTGCGCCTTCCAGTGTTCGATCGCCTTCCATGGCACGAGCCTGTCGGTGCGGCCCACCATCTCGTTGACGGTGCGGAAGCCGAGTTTGGCCATGATCTCGCGCAGTTCCTCGGCGATCAAGCGCATGAAATTGACGACATACTCAGGCTTGCCGCTGAACTTTTCCCGCAACTCGGGCCGTTGCGTTGCCACACCGACGGGACAGGTATCCAGATGACAAACGCGCATCAAAATGCAGCCAAGCGTAACCAGGGGCGCCGTGGCAAACCCGAATTCCTCCGCCCCGAGCAACGCTGCGATGGCAACGTCGCGCCCCGTTTTGAGCTGCCCATCCGTCTCGACGTAAATTCGGCTGCGGAGATTATTCAACACCAGCGTCTGGTGTGTTTCGGCCAGGCCAAGCTCCCAAGGAATGCCCGCGTGCTTGATGGACGAGAGCGGCGACGCGCCCGTACCACCATCGTACCCGCTGATCAGAACGACGTCCGCGTGCGCTTTCGAAACGCCCGCGGCAATGGTCCCGACGCCGACTTCCGCCACGAGCTTCACGCTGATGCGCGCGTCCCGGTTTGAATTCTTCAAATCGTGAATCAATTCCGCCAGGTCTTCGATGGAATAAATATCGTGGTGCGGTGGCGGCGAAACCAGACCCACACCCGGCGTGGTTCCGCGGGTTTTGGCGATCCACGGGTAAACCTTTTTGCCGGGCAATTCGCCGCCTTCTCCGGGCTTCGCGCCCTGGGCCATTTTGATCTGGAGCTCGCGCGCATTGACGAGATAATTACTCGTCACACCAAACCTGCCGGACGCGACCTGCTTAATCGCGCTGTTCTTGGAATCTCCTAATTCGTTTGCCCAGATGTACCGCTCAGGGTCTTCCCCACCCTCGCCCGTGTTGCTTTTGCCACCGAGACGGTTCATTGCAATGGCGAGTGCTTCATGCGCTTCTTTGCTGATGGAGCCATAGCTCATCGCGCCGGTCTTGAACCGTTTCACGATTTCATCAACCGGCTCGACCTCTTCGATTGGGATCGCGTTGTCCGTCCAATTGAAGTCGAGCAAACCGCGCAACGTGCAGAGGTTCGCAGCCTGATTGTTGATGAGATCAGAATATTCCCTAAAGATTTTCGGGCTGTTTAGCCGGCAGGCGGTCTGAAGCTTGTGAACGGTCTGCGGATTAAACAAGTGATACTCGCCGTCCTTACGCCATTGATACTGGCCGCCGGGATCGAGCACCTCGCCATTGACCGCGCGCTCCGGAAACGCGTGACGGTGACGGGCCAGAACTTCCGCGGCAATCTCCTTCAAACCGACGCCTTCAATGCGCGAGGCTGTCCAGGTGAAATATTTATCCACGACGGAGGTATTCAAACCGATGGCTTCAAATATCTGTGCGCCCCGATAACTTTGAATGGTCGAGATGCCCATCTTGGCCATCGTTTTGACGACACCTTTGATCGCGGCCTTGATGTATTTCTTGATTGCGGTTTTGTGGTCGGTGTTGGCCAGCATTCCTTCGTGGATCAAGTCATCAAGCGATGCAAATGCCAGGTACGGATTGATCGCACCACAACCATAACTGATGAGCAACGCGAAGTGATGCACTTCGCGCGGCTCACCCGACTCCAGCACCAGGCCAACGCGCGTGCGCGTGCCTTGCCGAATCAAATGGTGATGCAGGCCAGACAAAGCAAGCAACGCGGGGATGGGCGCGCGCTGCGGATTAACACCGCGGTCAGACAGGATGAGAATGTTGATCTCCTCGGCAACGGCGCTGTCGGCTGCGGCAAATAGTTCGTCAAGCGCATCGGTAAGTCCCTTCGCGCCCGCAGCAGCCTCAAACAGAATCGGTAGTGTGATCGCTTTGAAGCCGGGGCGATTGACATGGCGCAGCTTCTCCAATTCCTCATTGGTCAGAATCGGATGCTTGAGCTTGATCATCCGGCAACTTTCGGGTGTCGGCTTCAGAAGATTGCCTTCGCTGCCGAGCATGGTCTCCGTTGAAGTGATGATCTCCTCGCGGATGGGATCGATCGGCGGGTTGGTGACCTGCGCGAACAGTTGCTTGAAGTAATTGTAAAGCAACTGTGGTTTGTTCGACAGCACGGCGAGCGGCGTATCCGTGCCCATCGAACCGATGGGTTGGACGCCGTCGTTGGCCATCGGAGCAAGGATGAACCGCAAATCCTCAAACGTGTACCCGAAAGCCTGTTGCCGTTGCAAAACTCTGCGATGCTCCGGCTCAGAACCTTGCGCCGGCTCGGCCAGGTTTTCGAGAAGGACATGGTTTTCGTCCAGCCACTTTTGATACGGCCGGGCTTTGGCAAATTGGTTTTTCAGTTCCTCGTCCGCGACGATGCGGCCGAGCTGGGTATCCACCAAAAACATGCGTCCCGGCTGGAGACGGCCCTTGTGCGCGACGCGCTCCGGCTCGATCGGCAATACACCGGCTTCGGACGCCATGATGACGAGGTCATCCTTCGTGACATAATACCGGGATGGCCGCAGTCCGTTGCGATCGAGGCACGCCCCGATGCGCACGCCGTCCGTGAACGCGATGGAGGCCGGGCCATCCCAAGGCTCCATGAGGCACGAATGATATTCGTAGAACGCACGCTTCTCTGGCGACATGCTCTCATGGTTCTCCCACGGTTCGGGAATCATCATCATGACCGCGTGCGGCAATGGGCGACCGGTCATTACGAGCATTTCGAGGCAGTTGTCGAACATGGCAGAATCACTGCCATCCGTGTTGATGACGGGAACGATCTTTTTGACATCGTCGCCGAAAAGTTCGGACTGAAACATCGCCTGGCGAGCATGCATCCAGTTGATGTTGCCGCGCAGCGTGTTGATCTCGCCGTTGTGCGCCATGTAGCGATACGGATGCGCACGTTCCCAACTTGGAAATGTGTTTGTGCTGAAGCGCGAGTGGACAAGCGCGAGCGCGGACTGCATCGCCGGGTTCGTCAAATCAGGATAATACTGCGGTAACTGCTCGGTGAGCAGCATGCCTTTGTAGATGAGCGTCTTGTAGGACAGGCTCGCGATGTAGAAGAAATTTCCACCGGGCAACGTGTTGGCGTAACGAATGGAGCGGGCGGCGCGCTTGCGAATGACATGGAGCTTGCGCTCAAACGCCTCGTCGTCGGTGATGTTCGGATTGCGGCCAATGAACACCTGCCGCATGAACGGCTCGGCGGCTTTGGCCGTCTGGCCGAGCGAGCGATTGTCGGTCGGGATTGTGCGCCAGCCCAGCACGCGCTGCCCCTCGTCCTCAACTATTCCTTCAAAGAGCGATTCGCAACCCGCGCGATGATCAGGATTCTGCGGCAGGAACACCATCCCGACGCCGTATTGTCCCTGTGATGGCAGTGGAATCTTGTCCTGCTTGCAAACATCCGCCAGGAAATCATGAGGCATCTGCATGAGGATGCCCGCGCCGTCACCGGTGTTTGCTTCGCAGCCACAGGCACCGCGATGATCCAGATTGACCAGCAAGTCGAGGGCCTGGCGAATGATCTGATGCGATTTCCGCCCCTTGATATTGACGACGAAACCGACGCCGCAGGCCTCGTGCTCGAACCGCGGGTCATAAAGACCTTGTTTGGCTGGCGGCCCGGTTTGTATCAGACTCCGATCCTTCATTTTGTTCTTGCTGCCTGTCATTTCAGGGTGGGGATGTAATCATCTCACTATGAAATTTAGAATATAAATTTTGCTATTGTTTACTAAAACTGGCGGAGAGTGCAATAGCTCAAATTAGTATTATGGCGCTTACTATCCGCAGCCCTTTTGATAAGCAGGTTGACTGACCGAATCACGCGGGACAAAAGCTGGTTTCAGGCGATGGGTTGGAAATGGAACAGTTGTGCGCCGTGCGGCGGGACGTCAAGGTAGAGACCCGTTCGCGCCAGATCATCACCGCTGCGCTGAAACTTTTCGGGGCCGAGCAGGTTGGTCATTTGCCAGTTGCGATCCGCCAAACTTCCAATCGTCAACGGTGCGTAACACTGGCTCGGATGAGAGGCGAGATTGACCACCACCAGATCAAAATCGGGTGGCTCGGCTTGCCATTGAACGATAACAAAGTTACGTGCCGTGGGATTGTCCACCCAGGCGGGTGACGGTTTGAGCAACAATCCCTGCCCGTTGCCGACTGATGTGGTTCGCAGAACCGCGAGCACTGATTCGTAAAACGCTGAGATTTCCGGTTGCAGCGGTTCGCCGGGACGACGACCCAAATGGATACTGACGTGCTTCGTCGCGCCGGTCAGTTGACCTTCGTGCAGCAATCGCGCACCCGGAAGACCGAGTATGGCCAACGCCGCCGCTCGATGCTCCGAAACGGAAAGCAAGGAAGCGGTCCTTTGTTCATCATGATTTTCAACAAAGTGGACGCTCGCGTTGACAAAGTGTGAACCGGCTCCGAGCAAGTGGTGCTGAACTTTCTCGGATTGACGGGACATCAGGAAATCGTAGAGCCGCTTGTCATAGGTGTAATCAAACCCGAATGATTGCAGTCGCGTTTCCAAATCCCAATAGGCCTCCGCCAAGAAAAGAAACTCCGGCATGGCGCGCTTGGTGAGCGGGATCGCGTCAGCCCAAAAATCACTGACGGACGCCGCGGCAGGACAAGGGAACTCGGCCCAGGTCTTGGCAAAGACATCGTTCAGTATGAGCATGGCCATGTCGCAACGGACGCCATCGCAACGCGCCGCCACGGATTTCAGCTGTCCGATCATGGCGGCGTGCGTGGCGGGATTCCGGTAGTCCAGTTGGACTGTGTCCGTCCACGGCGGGAAGTAGGGATCCTTACCGTGCGCCAACCAGGGAGTTCCAGCACACGTTGCTTGCGGAAAAAATCCCGATGACTCGGCAGGAGCTTGAACGAAAAGCTCCGGCTTCTCTGTCACCCAAGAATGATCAAGGCCGACGTGGTTCGGCACGAAATCCAGAATCAACTTAAGGCCGGCAACATGTAACCGCTCACGAAAAGTCTTCAAGGCAACTTCGCCACCCAAAGCCGTCGACACTTGGTAATCTGCGATGGCATACGGTGAGCCGACAATGTCTTCGTCTTGGTAACCCCCCAGAGCTTCCTCGCAGGCACGTCGGATTTCGGGCTTAACCAGACTTTGGGCGCGACTGCGCGGGCCGGTTTGCCAGACACCCATTAGCCAGATGTGCGTGAAGCCGAGTCGTCGCCAGAAAGAGAATTCGGACTCGGGCACATTCGCCAGCGTGAGAGCGGTGCCGGCGCGCCCGGAAAGCTCACGCAGCCAACAGCGCGTGTTGATTTCGTAAACCAATGGATGGCTCATGCCACGGTTACACAACACATTTCGGCACAGTGCGTCCCCTTCACCCGGCCTTTGGCCACGCTCCCCATGAAAGTAGCCCTGTGGTCGGGCAGAGTTCGCGGGATACTCTTGCGCGGAGCTTACGAGCGATGCCATATCCTTTGCCCCACCTAGTTTCGCCCCAATCTCGCATCAATCGTAGCGAATTTCCCGTTCGATTGAAATGACAGTCCCATTCGAAAGCACTACAGCCCGGCAGAGCCAAGCCCAATCTCCCCACGAGCACTTGCCATCCAAGCTATAAGACCACGTTTCAACGACACCCTGGGTTTGAACACGAAGCGGCTGGCCTAGTTGTCCTTGAACCGCTTCCTTTATCATGCCTACGTCGATTTTGGCAAACGCCGGTTCTGAAAATCCTGGAGCATACCTCGTGTCAATGCTGGGATCAAAAAAGCAATAGGCCTCCATGCGCGAATAGCAAACGAACAAATATCCCGCCGCAAGGAAACACAGTGTGATTCCAATCATGGCTGTTCGCTTCATGTCCGCCTCAGTGAATAACTTATTCCAAGGTGATTCTCGAACGGCGACTTATTCCTTCAATGGATGCGGTAACCGTTCAGCGTCTCCGGGAAAGGTCAAAAGCACAGCCGGCATCACGACTTCAGAACCTTCAGCGCCTTCTTTGCATCCGAGACGCGCAGAATCAGGAGACCCTTCTTCGCGCTGGGCGGCGTGGCGCAGTAGCAGTATTCGATGTTGATCTTCGCTCTGGCCAGCTTGTGCGCCAGCCTAGCCAATGATCCGGGCTTGTTGTCACCTTCAATCATGATCACGTCATCCTCCACCACCAGCGTGCCGTGTTCCTCAAAGAGGAGCAGTGCTTTGCGATAGTCACTCACGACCATGCGGATGACGCTGTGATCCACGGTGTCGCTGGTGGAGACGGCGTAGATGTTGATTTTGGCTTCGCTGAGGGCGTCGGCCACGCGCGCCAACATGCCGGGCCGGTTGTCGAGAAATATGGCGAGTTGTTTGGTGATTTGCATAATTTTCCTTCCTGTTAAAGATCTGCTTCAGGAGGTTAGCCGTTTCCTCCGCGTTTGTCTAACTCGTAAGGTGTCTCGCGAACCGTGCCATTGCGAGCGGCCGCAATGTGCTGACATGCATCTTGCCGGCAGGATCACCTGGAGCCCAAGCTCGATAGGCAGATGGATCTTCCGGCGAAATGCGGAAAGCACGTTCAAAGATGCCAGGGTTTGAGGGGAACCGGCAAAAGATTCCGGTTGGGAAGCAACGCGCCTTGGTGATACACTCAAGCTGTGGCCAATTTCGCTCAAAATCGACGGCGCCAGTTCGGCACGGCGTGCCTGATCCTTGCCGCCGTGATGTTGGTGCTGGGACAAACCCTGCTGAAACCCCATCTCGATGGGGCGGTGTTCTTGCTTTATTGGCTCGCCTGTTTCCTGTTCACGGCCTTGACCATCATTATCGCCTTGCTTGATGCGCGAGCGATCCGGCAATCCGCGCGAGAACAACAGCTCGGCCTTTTGGAGGATGCGCTGGGGAAAATGAATCGAATTGAGAAAGGAAAGCCGGCGCCGCGGCCAAGCCGGCATGACGACCCTCCAGCCTGATCCGTTGCCTCAGCAAACGAGAAGATACTGTCGGCGAAGTTAAACCGTTTGATCAGAGACTCCTTTCGTCGTCTCTTTGCTGCTTTGAGTGTACTCAAAAGCAGTTCACAACAAACATTCCTCTGCCACTTTGAACCAAAGAATGACCTGGCGATGAGCTGCAAAGGAATAGAGCCACTTGAAAAACCAGCATTGCCAAGCTCCAGTTCCCGACTAGAATGCGCCCATGACAAAATCCCGATCTACTCTTCTCTTGGCAACGGCTGTTGCCGCCTTGTGGTTGACCAGCACCGCTGCATACGCCCTGAGTCTGCCCCGCATCTTTTCCGACAACACGGTATTGCAGCGCGAAATCCCGGCGAAAGTCTGGGGTTGGGCCGACCCTGGGCAATCCGTCGAAGTTTCCTTCGCCGGTCAAAAGAAAACCGCGACGGCGGGCACGGACGGAAAATGGGTTGTCACGCTCGATCCACTGCGGGCAAACGCCGAACCGGCCGAACTTGTCGTCGCGTCAGGCAGCCAGCGCGTCGCGATCAAGAATGTGCTCGTGGGCGAGGTCTGGATCTGTTCCGGCCAGTCCAACATGGAGTGGACGCTGAACAACACCGGCGACCCCAACACAATCAAGGAGACGATTGCGGCGGCAAATTATCCCTTGATCCGTCAGTTCAAGGTGCCGCATGTCACCAATCCTAAGCCGCAGAAGGACCTACCCGGTGACTGGGCGGTATGTTCGCCCGCAACCGCGGCAAACTTCACGGGGGTGGGCTATCACTTCGCGCGGCAACTCTACAAGAAACTGAACGTTCCAATCGGTCTCATTAACACATCATGGGGCGGCACCCGCATTGAGCCGTGGACAGATCCGGAAGGGTTCAAGGTTTCAGCCGAGTTGAAGGACATCTCGGAACTCATCGCCAATGCCGACAGTCTCAACCGCAAAAACCAGATCGCCAAACTCGAGCAACTCGAGGCGTGGGTGAAGCAGAGCCGCGAGGCGCTGAATCAAGGCGCCGAGTTCCCCGCCTTCCCCGGCGGGATGCCGGAACATCCGTTGAACGGGAGCACTCGTCCCACCAGCATCTACAACGCGATGGTCGCTCCGCTCGTGCCCTACGGCATTCGTGGCGCGATATGGTATCAAGGCGAGTCCAACAATGGCGAAGGCATGTTGTACTTTGAAAAAATGAAGGCGCTCATAAGCTCCTGGCGCCGGCTGTGGGGACAGGGAGATTTCCCGTTTCTCTACGTTCAACTCGCTCCCTACCGTTACAACAAGCCCGAAGCGCTACCGGGAATCTGGGAAGCGCAACTCGCCGCGCTCTCCATTCGCAACACAGGCATGGCCGTCATCACCGATATCGGGAACGTGGCTGACATTCACCCGCGCAACAAAGAGGAGGTTGGCCGCCGGCTTTCGCTCTGGGCCTTCGCCAAGACTTATGGGGAAAGCGGTCAGGAATATTCCGGCCCCCTCTACAAAGCGATGAAAGTTCAAGGCGACAAGGTTGTCCTGACCTTTGACCACGGTGACGGCTTGAAATCCCTCGACGGCAAACCGCTCACCTGGTTCACCATCGCCGGAGAAGACAAAAAGTTTGCCGAGGCGAAGGCCGAAATCGTTGGGAACACCGTAGTGGTAAGCAGCGACGCCGTGACGAAGCCGGTGGCTGTCCGCTTTGGCTGGCACGAAACTGCTGAACCAAACCTTTGCAATGCCGCCGGCTTGCCGGCCTCACCGTTTCGCACGGACAGGTAATAATCCTGATTGATTAAGGGGCTTGATTGCCGGCGGAATAATCGACGGATGAAGACGAGCGTCGAATTCCGACAAAGCCTATCTCGGACAAACCAAGCCAATCTCATGCTTCTCCAACCAGCCAATATTCCGACTCGTCTGGACGAGCAGGTAATTGCCCCTCGCCCGCAGCCAACGGACCGGCTCTCCCGGCGCGAGTTGAGTCACAGCCTCAGCCTCGATGGTTGGAGTGAGTCGTAACGTAACGCCTTTGCCGGTGACGAAACCGATGCGCGAGCGGGTCCAGACGCCAACTTGCGCGGGAACGCTGATGAGGAACACGACCAGTCCCGCGGCGGCCAACGCTTGTTGCCAGGTCGTGCGGCGTTTTCGCAGCACGATGGGCAAGACGATGATTCCCGTGGTGAACCACAGAGCCAGGCTCGTGATCCACGCCCAGGCGTTCGCGGAGAGCCAGGAGGAAGGCACTTCATACCACCTCAATTCAGGAGCTTCGAGTTGCGCTTTCTCCCGCGCAAACTCCAGGTTGGACCTGGCGGCGCGGTTGGCCGGGTCCAGCCAGCCAGCCCGTTCCCAAGCGAGCACTGCCTCTCCCACGTTGCCGCTCTGCCACTCAGCGAGGCCGAGATTCTGCAAGGCTCCAGCGCCAGGTCGTTGCGCGACGCTTTGGCGAAACGCCGCCACGGACGCAATGAAATCCCTGGCGTGATAGGTTTCACTACCGCGTCGAAACCATTCCTCCGATGTCTGGCCTGAAGTTCCGGTCAGGCCAAGTGCCAACAACCCGGCTACGAGAATCATTTTGAGACGCCCGGCGTTCACAACTTCGCCTCCAGTTGATCAAGCACGCGTTCGATCTCGGCATGCGCGGCGGGCAGGCCACTGAGCGCCGCTGGTTTCGTGTCGAATCGGGCGGCATCTGCTACTTCAAACCAACGGCGAACAGTTGCACCTGACGTGCCTCGCCGATCCTCCTCACCGAGCAAAGCCAAAACATCCGCTCCCACCAAGGCCCGCGGTTCCGCCGGAAAATGCGGCGCAACTGCCACGCGCATGGCTTTCACTCCCCAACTGGCAACCCCTTCCGCGTCACTGTGGCTGACCGCGCTTCGTAACTGGCGTCTGGCCCGGCGTAGTTCACGCCGAGCACGCCGCCGAACCAGAATGTCCGGATGGCTCTCAAGGAATCGCCGGCGACAGTCCCAAGCCAACAGCGCAAGGAATCCCAGAACAGGGGCGATTTGCAGAAAAGGAAACCATGTTCGCAACGGCAGCGGTACGAGGCTGGTTGCCATCGCGCCGGGCGAGGTTGCCAGTTCGCTCAATCGCCGCTCTTTCGTCCGGCCTGTGCCCGACGACTCCGCTTGTGCGACGGTCTGGGGATGGGTTGCTTGCAAGCCGGGCTTTACCGTGAGCGGTACTGACGGAATTGTCAGGTCTTGGTAAACAGCACGACCGGGATCGAAGTAGCTGAACGGTATCGCCGGAGTTCCGCGCACGTCCACGGAGGTTGGGATCAAAGTGTAATGGAACGTGGCGAATCCCCGCGCTTGAATCAGTTGCGGAAGCGCGTTGTCGCTGCCGGCCGCAAAAACCTGCCACCCATTTGTCTCCGGTGCTTTGGGTGGCAGCAGCCGGGCGAGATTTCCCTTGCCGCGAATCAAGACAGACAGTTTGACCGGGTCGCCCACGCGGACGGTGTTCGTGGCAAGTATCGGCGGGTCGATGGTGAAATTGCCGATGGCGCCGTTGAATCCAGGTAATTCGCCTTCTTTTGGTAACGGACGAACGCGCAACGTCACCGGGTCCGAGTCAACCAATTTCAGCACCGAGGGATCAGGAGGGTTGTTGATCGCATCCGCGTTGGGGTTTGCGCCGCCAAACAAATTCACCGATTGAAACGCCTGCGCCACGAGGCTGATGTCCCCGATTGCGATCGGAATGATTTCCGTTTCGTAAATCAGCGTCGGAATGTTTTTCCCATTCACCGGTTTTGTTTCAACGCGCTGGCGTACCAGGCTCCGATCTTCAATGATGTCGTCTCCGTTGATCCCCACTTGCGACAAAAGGTGAACCACGCCTTCGCTTGTTTCTGTTTGCACGACGCGCACACCTACAGTTTGCCCGGCAAAGACCCGTGTTGCCGGGACTTCAAGTTTGGGTCGGGGCAAAGCAACTGGACGGCTCGCATTCGTGGCAACCACTTGCAAACGCGCGGCCGGAATGTGAACCGGTTGCCCGTATGCCTGGACGGTGAAAGTCGGAACCACAAATGTGCCGGGTTGCTCACTCCGCGCGCGAAAATTAAACGTGGTCCATGGTTGCAAGGCTGCGCCGAGTGATTGAAAAGTCTGTCCCTGCGCGCTGCGGCGCAGCAGCAATCCGTCCGCCGTCGGAGAATTCTCCGGCCACTCAATGGAAACCAGCAGGGCGTCTATCGTCACCCGGTAGGTTGCTTCTTCCCCTACATGAACGAGGGGGGGATCAAACCCGGCGGTCACACGGGTCGGAGCCGCTGTCAGGATGGGAGGCTGCGATTGCATCAGCGTTACCAAGGGATCGGGGCCGGTCGCAGGCTGCGCGTTTGAGTTGACCTTACCCAAGACAAGCGCTGCTAGAAAAAGAAGCGTCGCAGCGCGGCTGTGGCCGCAGCCCCAGTCGCAGCGTGCGCGATAATTCCAGAATGACACGGTTGCGACTCCGCGGGCGGCTGCGATCCAGTTCATCACTGTTATGAAGAGGCAGTGCATGATGATCTTCTCACCAGGTTGGACCTTTCCGGTCATTTGGCCTGAGCATGTTTCCCTGAGCCATGGGAAGCCGAGCATCGCCGCCGAGTTTGAAACCTTCCAGCAACCGTCCGGCTTGCTCCGGTGAAATCAACATCTCCTTGCCGATTCGTCCCGGTCCTTCCTCCATTCCCGGTCGCGGTCCAAACGGCATGTCGTCCTCTTCTTCGTCCTCCATGCCCGGCCCGGGATTCCCGTCCGGGGCCGGCAACTGTCCCTTCAGCGCCTTCAGCGCTTCACCCAGTGCCCCGGCCTGCTGGCCGAGGCCGTTCATCGTGTTTTGCATTTCGCGCAAACTGTCCACGAGTTTAGCGATATGACGATCCACTATGTCGGCGTTGTACTCGGCATCGGTGTAATCCTTCTTCAACTCGACCGCGCTTTTGAAGTCACCTGAGGCCCGCTGCCATTTCGACAACACCTTGCCATGCACTTCCATGGCGCGGCGAATCGCGGCGGTCGCCGCCTTGAGTTCCCGCCGGACGCCGCGTCCGCGCTGGTAGGCTTCCAACATTTTTGGGAGATCTTTGCTCGCCAGCGCCTCGTCCGCCTCCTGGGTCGCCGCTTCCGCAGCGCGTCCCGCCGCCCGCGCGCTTGCGGCAGTTGATTTGCCATCGGGAGATCTCTTCAACTCCGCGACCCCTTCCGCAAAGCGCGCGTGGCCGAGATTGTAAAGTGTCGGCGGCTGAAAATCTTCCCGCTGGCTCGCGAGAGCCGACTGTAACAGCGCTTCGGCATCGCGCCACTTTTCGTCATTCAACTTGCGAGTCCCGGCGTTGAAAAATCCGCGAGGCGACACGGGTGCGGCTTGGTTCGGGTCTGCCGACAGATTGTTAGCCGAGAAAGCGGCATTCGTTTCAGCGAGTGCGTTCGTTCCCAATGCAGGGAACGCTAAAACCACGCCGAGCGCCATCGCTTTCGCCAGAGGACGCCGTCGCGTTCCAATCAGCGATTCTATGACGACCAAGACCAGCACCGCCGCCAACGGAAAATGAAATCGTTCGATGGCGAAGCGCCGTGCCCGCGCTGAATCGCCTTTCACGTCCAACATTTCAATTGACGAACTCACCTCGTTCAAGCCCTCGCCCACTGGTCCCAAAGGATAGTAGTTTCCTCGGGTGGCCTGCGCAACTGCGCGCAATGTTGCTTCATCCAGACGGCTGCGCACAATCTCGCCTTTCGTGTCGCGCAGGAATTCCAACTTCCCTTGATTGCCCATCACCTGGATTTGAGCGCCCGCCGGTGTGCCGACGCCGAGGGCGTAAACCACCACGCCGTTCGTCGCCAGCATTTGCGCCGCGCGGATACCACCTTTCTCCAGGTCCTCACCATCCGTGATCAGCACCATCACTTTGCGGCGATCGATCTTTTCCATGGCCTGAAACGCTTCGTCTAATGCGCGACCGATATCCGTGCCCATTACCGGAATGGTTCGGTTGTCCAGGGCGGCCAGCGCGTCCTCGAATGCGCCATGATCAAACGTCAGCGGGCATTGCAGAAATGCCTGACCCGCGAACGCCACCAAGCCGACACGCCCGCGCCCGTGTCGGTGCATGAAATCCAGAATAGCCAGCTTGGCGCGTTGCAATCGATTCGGCGTTATGTCCGCCGCCAGCATGCTTTGCGAACAATCCACGACGAACATGATATCTTCGCCGAGAGATTGTCCGGCGTTTTCCTGTTCGCCCCATTGCGGTCGCGCGAGCGCCAGCCCGATGCCTGCCACCGCCAGAACGAGTAAAGTATTCTTGAACGCGCGGCGTGCCGGACTGTGTGATCGCGTCAGTTCATCGAGAAAATGTGGCGCTGCGAGCTGCGCTAGTTGCTGCCGACGCGCCCCGGCCGAGTAGCGTAGCAAAGCCACGAGCAACGCCGGCCCCAGCACCGCGAGCCAAAGCCAGCGCAGTTCAGCGAATTGAATGAAGGCGAAGTTCATTGCTTGGTCCAACGTCCAACGTCCAAAGTTGAAAGACCACCGCAACCGATCGCGACTTTGGACTTTAGACTTTGGACTTTGGACTGCTTCATCACGGCACCCTCCGCATTCTGGTATTAGCCAGCGCCAGTTCCAGACTGAACAACCCCAGCGCCACGAGCAACGGCCATTGGAACAGCGGCGTGTAGGTTGTGAATCGCCGCAGTTTTACCTCGGTGCGCTCAAGCTGATCAATTTCGTCGTAGATGTTTTGCAGCTCGCGGCGGTTCGTCGCCCGATACGAGCGTCCGTGCGAAAGCTTGGCCATCTTGTCCAAAACGGAGTAATTGGCCGGTTGCAAAGCGATTGTTGGAATGATGTTGCCGTTTGGATCCAGCTTCAACTTCCCGGTTGACGGCTCAAACGCGGGCAACTGACACGGTTCTTCGATGCCGATGCCAATCGTGTAAATCTTCGCGCCCAGCGCGGCGGCGAGTTGCGCGGCGGGCACGGGATCAATCTCGCCCTTGTTGTTGTCGCCATCGGTCAGCAGGATGATGATGCGGCTCTTGCTGTCCTTTGCGTCCTTGAGTCGCTTGGCGGCAGAGGCCGCCCCGTCGCCGATGGCCGTGCCGAGTTCACGAATAATACCTACGTGCAAACGGTTCAGCCCTTGCACCAACCAATCGTGATTGAGGGTCAACGGGCTGACCAGATACGGCACCGCCGAGAAAACGATCAGCCCGATGCGGTCATTGGACCGGCGGCGGATGAAATCCTCCATCACGGACGAGGCGATGTCGAAACGCGACACGCGCTCGCTGGGCTTGCCCATGTCCAACGCCATCATGGACCACGACAAATCCAGCACCAGCATGATGTCCACGCCGCTGACCTGCGTCTCCGTGCGGTTGCTTGCAAAGCGCGGTCCAGCCAGCGCGATGATGAGCATGGCCACCGTCAGCAACCGGAGAAACAACAACAAACGCCCAGCCGCCGCCCGCGCCACCACGCCGGCCGCCCGTGCGATCTCCGCGCCTGGAAATCGCAGGGCTGATAACTTGCCCGCACTCCCCACGAGCAGCGCATAGACCGGCAACAATGCGAGCAACGCCAGCACCCACGGATATTGAAATTGGAAACCCTCGCTCACGTTTTCGCCACGGGTTCAAGTTTTGCCTGTGCGGCCCGCCGCAGTTCAGCCCGACAGAGCTCCGCTCTCTCAACAAGCTTCAAAGCCTGTTCCGCCGCGCCCATCACTTGCGCGGGCGGGCCGGGCGCAAACTTGCGTTCGTCACAACGGCGCAGGAAGTCGCTTGTAGAAGCCGAGAGGTCTGGCCCAATCTGATCGTCCGCGCCGATGGCCCGGCAAAACTCTGCCGTCGTAAGTTCCCCCGGAGGCAGCGCGAACGCGGCTCCAAAATAACGGCGTACGGCTTGCGAGATTTTGCTCAACACCCAACCGTCCTCCGGCAGCTTGCAAAGTGATTCCAATTCTCCGCGCGCCTGCACTTCCGGTGGAACCATGACAGGTGGTTTAGGTCGCGTTGCAAACCAGATCGCAATTCCGATAATCGCGAGCAGGGCAAAACCGACCAAGCTAACGCTGGCCGTGTGTTCCTCCCAAAACGTCGGCGGGATCTCGGCATGAGGCGGGCGCAGCGGCGGGATGTCATTGGTGCTTTGAGCGAAAGTGATCAGAGGCGGATTGGATAGAATTAGAATCAGCACTGCTAACCAAGCCGCACCGACCAGAGCCTTCTGCTTTCTGCCTTCTGCCTTCTGCCTTCCTGGTTTCACCCTCTCCTCCTCCCGCGTCGCATCTCAAAGAAGCGCTGCAGGGTTTGCGCGAATGATTCGGCAGTGTTGAAGCGCAGCGTTTCCACTCCGGTGCGATTCAACGCGCGATCAAGCTCTGCCAAGCGCTCGGCATTGGTGCGAGCAAATCGTTCACGGATTGTCGAACGGGCGGAATCGATTTCCAACAACTCCCCTGTCTCGGCATCCTCGATGGTCAGCAGGCCCGCGTTTGGCAAAGTGCTCTCGCGCTGGTCATGCAGGTGCAAACACACGAGGTCATGCCGCGAGTTGGTGAGGCCGATTTCTTGAATAACGTCGCGGTTGCCCTTCATCCTGTCCCTCTCCCCATCGGATGGAGAGAGTGTTGCCAACAGGCCGGGTGAGGGGTTGGAAAAACTATGCAAAAAGTCCGTCAGTAAAAAAACCATCGCGCGACGGCGGATGACGTGGTTCAAAAATGTCAACGCCGATGGGATGTCTGTGCCGCGTTGCTTGGGTTCGTGGAAAAGCATTTCGCGGATGACTCGGAGGATGTGGCGGCGCCCTTTGCGTGGCGGCAGGAACAATTCCACTTGCCCGGTGAAAAGCAGCAAGGCGACTTTGTCGCTACTGCGCGCCGCCGAGGTGGCCAGCGTGGCGGCGATTTCAGCGGCAAACTCGCGTTTGCTTCGGCGCACCGAGCCAAATGCTGACGACGCCGAAATGTCCAGCGCGAGCACCATCGTGAGTTCCCGTTCCTCGCGGAAGCGTTTAACGAACGGCCGACCCATGCGATTAGTAACGTTCCAGTCAATATCGCGCACGTCGTCGCCGGGCATGTATTCGCGCAACTCTTCGAAGTCCATGCCGCGCCCTTTGAAATGGCTGAGGTAGGCGCCGACCATCGTGTCGTTCACGAGACGATTGGTGCGCACTTCGACGCGGCGGACGGATTCGAGAACGTCTTGAAGAGTCACGGCACTGGAACTGTGTTGAACACCTTCTTGATGATCGCGTCGCTGGTCACCGCCTGCGCCTCGGCTTCATAGGTGAGGATGATGCGATGCCGCAACACATCCGGGCCGATGCTCTTCACGTCTTCCGGCGTGAC
>CAZYYS010000036.1:0-24879 GCA_964651015.1 uncultured Verrucomicrobiota bacterium | reverse complement strand
CGATTATCCAAATATGGCGGGTCCCGCCAGTTGCGCGGATGGACTCGCGCATTGAAGCCGAGGGTGGCACGCGTTGCGGCGTGCCACCTGGATGCCTCGGGCCCTATTTGTTGTCGGTCGCTACCGCCTGGGCTGTCTGCAGCTTCTGAATGTCTGCCGGCGACAGCTTGGGCCGGTCCACCTTGATCGTCAGCTTGTTGAGCTTGGCGGTCAGGGTGAACGGCGGTTGGTAATCCGCGTCGTTCACGCCCGTCAGCGTGTCCGAGCCGATGTCCATGCTCTCGTCCCATTGTAGGATGAGCGGCAGCGTCTTCGGCAGTTTGATCGTTTTGACTTCCTTGCCATCCACTTTCAGCGTGCCCGTGCCGGATTGGCCGAGGCCGCTGAAGCTGTTGTACGCGACCGTGCCGACACCGAGGCCGTCGTACTTGAAGTCAAACACCAAGGTATGCTTGCCGGGCGTGAGAGCATCCGGGCTTTCCCATTTTACGCGCTCAAGGTCAATCAAGTTCCAGAGGAACACTGGCTTGCCTTTGAGCAGGTAAAAGCCGTAGCCGGCAAACCGGCCGCCCGATGTCAGGATCATTCCTTCCGCACCGCCTTCCGGCACAGTGATGTCCGCGGTGATCGTGTACGAGCTGTTTAGGAGAGCGGGTGAATCACCCTGCGGCAGGCCGGTCATCGGTTTGGTGTAAACGAATTCGGTCCGGCCGGCAGTGATGTTCGGGCGCGGCGCGACAAACACGGCCGCCGGTGCTGCGTTCATCGGGAAGACCTGATACTTTTTAGCCTCCTCGATGAACATCTTCTTCAACTCTTTTACTTTGTCCGGATGCTTGTCCGCGATGTCTTGAGATTGGCTAAAGTCGTCGTTCAGGTTGTAGAGCTGGAGGACCTGGTTATTGAGCGGATCGGTATTGGCGGCGCCGTAAACTTCCCACGGCGCGCGGTTGACCTTGGTGGACAGCATCCAGCCTTCGTGGTACAGCGCCCATTGGCCCATCATTTCGAAGTACTGCGTCTTGTGTTTGCTCGGCTCCTTGGCGTTTTTGGCGTCGAACGTGTAGGCGAAGCTCGTGCCTTCGATGGGCGCCTGTTTGATGCCGTCCACGGTTTCGGGCGCGGGAATGCCGGTGACTTCGAGGAGCGTGGGCACCACGTCAATCACGTGCATGAACTGATCGCGCAGGCCGCCTTGGTCCTTGATGTGTCCGGGCCACGACACGGCCATGCACTGGCGAATGCCGCCGAGACGCGAGGCGTTTTGCTTGAACCAGTCGAACGGCGTGTCAAACGCCCAGGACCAGCCGGCGGACATGTGGTTGTAAGTTTTTTCCGTGCCCCACTCGTCATAATATTTTTCGAGTTGGACGGGAACGGGCACGGAGACGCCGTTGAAGAACGCGACCTCGTTCGGTGTGCCAACCGGGCCGCCTTCGGCGCTGGTGCCGTTGTCGCCGTTGATGTAGATGACGAGCGTGTCGTTGAGCTTGCCCATGTCTTCAACGGCCTGGATGACGCGGCCGATTTCGTAGTCGTTGTACATCTCGTAGGCGGCGAAGATTTCCACCTGCCGAATGAAGAGCTTCTTCTCGTCAGCGGTGAGTTGATCCCACGGTTTGAGATGTTCCTTCGGCCACGGCGCGAGCTTGGTGTTGGCCGGAATGACGCCGAGCTTCTTCTGGTTTTCGAAAATGCGCTCGCGCACTTTCTCGTAGCCGTCATCGAACAGGTGCATCGCACGCACTTTGTCCACCCATTCCTTGGTCGGGTGATGGGGAGCGTGCGTGGCGCCGGGAACGTAGTAGCAGAAGAATTTTTTGTCCGGGTTAATCTGGTTCATGTTGTTCAGATACTCGATGCAGTCATCGGCCATGCCGGTAACGAGGTTCCAGCCGGGCTTGCCTTGGAACGGATAGATCTGCGTCGTGTTGCGGAACAGGTTGGGCTCCCACTGGTTGGCGTCGCCTCCAACGAACCCGTAGAAGTATTCGAAGCCCATGCCGAGCGGCCATTGGTCGAACGGCCCATTCTGACTGGCCGTGTAGGTTGGCGTGTTGTGATCCTTGCCGAACCACGACGTCGCATAGCCGTTGTCCAACAGGATGCGGCCGATCGTCGCCTTGTCTTTCGGGATGACGCTGTTGTAACCCGGGAAGCCCGAGGACTGCTCCGAGATGACCCCGAAGCCAGCCGAGTGATGGTTGCGCCCGGTGATGAGCGCGGCGCGCGTCGGCGAACAAAGCGCGGTGGAGTGAATGTTGTTGTAGCGCAGACCGGCCTTGGCGACGCGATCCAGTGTCGGAGTTGGGATGACGCCACCGAAGGTGCTCGGCACACCAAAGCCCGAATCATCGGTCATGATGAGCAGGATGTTAGGCGCCTGCTTGGGCGGGACAATGCGCGGCGCCCACCACGGTTTGGATTTGAGTGCGTCGTCCTTGATCACGCCGCCAAATTTTGGATCGGGCGCGGGCAGTTGTTTGCCGCTGATGGTGGTGGTGGCGCCGGGCGAACCCGGCGTGCCGGTGGTTTCCACCGCCTGAATTGCTGAAGCGAATGCCAATCCCGCTGCGGCCAGCAGCACGCATTGGACGGTTTGTTGATTTGTTTTCATACTGGTGCGTTTTCCTTTCCTTCCTACAGAATCAATAGATTGAATCGAGTAGATCTGGTTTGGTTGTCTTTTGTTATTGGTTGATTGTTCGAAACGTGAAATCTCAAAGCATCCTGGCCAGGCGGGTGACACTTCCAATCGTGTATGTTCAACCGGCGGTTTTAAGCCACTCCCAAGCTACGTCGATGTCTTTTGCGTCGAAGTATTGAAGCTTGGCGAGGGTGAACGGTTTGCAGACTTTGGCCATCCATTCCTCCCACTTCTTGTCGCCAACAAGCGCGATTCGTTCCACGTCGGCGCAATGTTTGGTGGCAAATCTGGTGTCGTCCCACATCGCGTGCAGGTCCCAGCCGTGAAAGTCTTCAAACCGGGCCAGCAGACAAACCTTGCCGTGGGCTTTGATGGCGGTTTCAACGATGGGGACAAAAAGTTTGTAGTCGGCGTCGTGGAGCTTGCCGCTCATTTTGAAGCCGAGGATGCTGGCGGTGCTTTGAGGTAGTTGTTCAATCATAGGTCGTAAGAGGTTGATTTTTTTGTCGATCAATCTGGCCGCGTTCGCCCGCCGAGCGAGCGTCTGTCGTCTCAAGTTTGGGAGGTGCTCAAAACGGTCTGAAGGTTCTCCGCTCGTCGGTCTGCTTTTTAATCCTTCCCGGTTCCGATTGTCATCTAAAATCGCGACCCGGATTGAACGTTCAAGGCTGCGCTGGTGCATTGGTGGCTGGCGGATTGCCGCCGGGTGAACCACCGGGCACTTCGGATTCATCGAGCGTCAGAACGTAGATGGCCATGCACGCAAGCATCAGTATGACGGCCGCCCAGATGCGCCAATCCCGATGGAGTTTGCGTTCTTGTGATTTCCGGTGGCTGTCCCCGTGCAAATGCGGTTGATTGCTCATCTCAGAGTCACTTGTTACTTTGTCTTTCATTTCTTCGGGAACAAGAAGGTCACGGCAAAACGTAGTCCCCAGTCCGGCCCGCCCTTGGGGACTTCCGCGTAGTAACGATAGCCTGCCTGGAAGGCGATGGGCTGCTTGCCGATTTTCACCAACTGCTGAACCATGAAGTTCAGGGGCACCGTCCACTGGCTGTCCGCCCAGTCGTAGGTGGACTCGGTATTCACCGAGAAGGTGGTGTAGGTCTTGGTGGTGTAGGAGACGAAGGGTTGAAGGAACGTGGCGTTGAGAGTTTCATCGCCCCAGCCGGAGTAGGACCAGATGTGGTTGGCTAGAACGCCGTAGGTGAAGCCGTGTTCCTGCCGCAGCGCCACCACAGTCGGACCTGCGCCCCACTTGCCGGCGCCCAGCGCGCTGTCGGTCGCCGTGGGCCAATAGGCCACCGGCCCGGCGCCCAGAATCCAGCCACCCACCGGTTCCTTGGGTGACAGGAAGAAACTTTGCGTGGTATCGCCCAAGCCGGAATGGTATTCCAAGCCTTTGGCCGGTGCTTCCGCATAAATGACCGGTAGGATCGTCCGGATGATGAGGTTCCAATCCTGGCTGATGGAAACCGGGATGACCGGCTGGATGTTGGCTGTATACTTCATGGCCTGGGCCGGGCCGATGCCGAAATCCCAATTGTTCTGAATCGGTACGCTGATAAGGTTGGCGACGGGGTTCTGGAGTTTCTTCGCCAGTTCCGCCTGTTCTGTCGCTGCGTCATCCCCCGCGCTGCCGTCGCCGGAGGAAGTCGCATCTGACGGCGCCAGGGTGAGAGGACGGTGGAAACCCAGATAGGTGGCGTCCGAGGTTTGGGCTTGGGCGGTGACGAGGGCAACGCTCGCAAGGGCGACGCTACTCCCGAGGAGAAGGTGTTGGGATGGTTTCATGTTTGTGGTGAGGTTTCGGAGTTCGTCGGGGAATCTCATTCGCCTTCTTTCAGCCACTTCCAAGCCGCGTCGATGGCATTTGCATCGAAGTATTGAAGTTTAGCCAGGGTGAAAGGCTTGCAGACCTTGGCCATCCATTCCTCCCATTTCTTGTCGCCCACCAACGCGATGCGCTCGACGTCGGCGCAATGTTTGGTGGCGAACTTGGTGTCGTCCCACATCGCGTGCAGGTCCCAACCGTGAAAATCTTCAAACCGGGCCAGCAGCCGGACCTTGCCCTGGGCCTTGATGGCGGCTTCCACGAGCGGAACAAAACTTTTGTAATCCTCGTCGTGTAGCTTCCCGCTCATTTTGAAACCGAGGAAATTTCCGTTGCTTTGGGGGAGTTGTTCGATCATAGCTTGTAAAAGTTGATTGTTAACGACCGGTTCGGCCGGAGTTGTCACCTTGGCAGCGTTGTCTCAAATCGGTTCCGGTGGCGGCCAAAGGATGCTGAAGTCTATCGCTCATCCTTGGCCCTTTTATACCCAGCTTCTTCAGTTGCCAACCAAAATAGCAAACCGCTTTGAACGAGTAACACTCGCCAAAAAAAGGTCGGTTGTCCGGCGATCCTCATCAGCGCCCCACCGTTGAACCGGGCGTTCAAGCGGGCTTTTTGAACTTTGGTGTTTCCCGGCGCGCCGCAATGTGTTTGCATACGTCCGGACATGAAGACGTTTGCTCAACTTGATTTCCCGGGCCGGCTGATTGCCGTCGAGGGATTGGACGGTTCGGGCAAATCGACCCAGATTTACCTGCTCAAGCGCTGGCTGGAACTTCTCGGGCTGAAGGTTTTTTTCAGTGAGTGGAATTCGTCGGCCCTGGTCAAGAGCGCCACGAGCAAAGGCAAGAAGCGCGAGTTGCTCACCCCAACGACGTTCAGCCTGATTCACGCGACTGATTTCGCCGACCGCTACGAGCGCCAGCTCGTGCCGTTGCTGCGCGCCGGTTATATCGTGCTGTGCGACCGCTACATTTTCACAGCGTTTGCGCGTGATACGGTGCGCGGCTGCACGCCCGAATGGGTTCGAGGTATTTACAATTTCGCCGCGCTGCCGGACCTCACGTTTTTCTTCAAGGCGGATTTGGAAGTCTCGTTGCAGCGGATTCTCGACGGTCGGCCACAGTTGAAATACTTCGAGGCGGGCATGGACCTCCGGCTTTCGGCTGATCCGTATGAAAGTTTCCGGATCTTTCAAGGCCGCATTCTTGAGCAGTACCTCGCCATGAGCACGGAGTTCAATTTTCTGGTGATCGACGCGAACCAACTGGTCGAAGCCCAACAGGCGGTCATTCGTGAACTGGTGACGCAGCGGCTGGAATTAACACGATTTCGGCGCGCGGAACGGCCTCCGCCCACTCAACCGCGCCCACCGCGCAAGAAATTGAAACCGGAGGAACCGGTAGAGTGAAGCGCACGCCCAAAGACGAGATTGTCGTGCCCTGCCGGAGCACGCGCCGTTTTTACGGTCACGGCATTCCCGAAGTTGATCTGGAACTGTTGGCGGGGAAATTGATCGTTGTGGAAGGGGCGGACGGGTCCGGTCGCTCGACACAGATTGCCCGGCTGGTGGATTGGTTGGAAGGCCGCGGTCATGCCACGGTGCAGGTCGGACTCAAACGGTCCACGTTGGTCAGCGAAGAGTTGGACCAGGCGCAGGAGGGCAACATTTTAAGCCACACGACGCTGAGTCTCTTTTACGCGACCGACTTTGCCGATCAACTGGAAAACATCATTCTTCCCGCGTTGAAGGCGGGTTTCATCGTGCTGGCCGACCGCTACATCTACACGTTGATGGCGCGCGACATGGTGCGCGGCATGGATGAAGACTGGCTAAAGAACTTGTACGGCATGGCGCTGGAGCCGGACTCCGTGTGCTACCTGAACGTGCCGCCTGAGGAACTCGTGCAGCGAAACTTCGCCAAGAACTACGCCTTGGACTACTGGGAGAGCGGCATGGACTTGGGCCTGTCGCGCGACATGTTCGATAGTTTTATGCAATACCAGACGGCGATGCAGAAGGCGTTTCGGAAGTTGCAGGCGACTTACAAGTTCACAATCGTGGATGGGATGCGTTCGCCTGAAGCCATCAACTCGGAGTTGCAGAAGAAAATCGAAGCCGTGCTCGCGGGAAAGTAGTTGCCCAACTGTAACTTGCTTGTTACTGGAAACCTGTTTTGATGCCGCCCGTTTATTGAACCTTTAACGCATTTCAAATGGCCGAACCAAGCAGCAAAGCGGAATACGTCGTGGGGGTTGATGTTGGTGGCACAAAAATCCTCGCCGGCGTGTTTGATAATTCACTGGAGTGCGTCGGCACGCTCAAAGTAAGCACCAAAGCCCAGCGCGGCATCGATGCCGTGATCGAGCGCATCACCCGGTGCGTTCATGACGCAATTGATGAAACCGATCTGACGATGAAACAGGTCGCCGGTGTCGGCATCGGCGCCCCAGGCGCGGTGGACGGCGAAGCGGGCCAGGTGATTTTCGCCCCGAACCTGGAAGGCTGGAAGGATGTGCCGCTAAAGAAAGACCTCGAAAAAAATCTCGGTGTGCCGGTCTTCGTAGAGAATGACGGCAATATCGCCATCCTGGGAGTGCACGTGGCCGAACTCAAATCCAAGCCGCAGAATGTCGTTGGGATTTTTGTGGGGACGGGCATTGGCGGTGGGTTGATCCTCAACGGGGAACTGTATAGCGGTTTCGGTCATGCGGCGGGTGAAATCGGTCACATGGTTCTCGACATGGACGGTCCGAAATGTGGCTGCGGCAACAAGGGTTGCTTTGAGGCGCTGGCCAGCCGCACCGCCATTTTTCAGCAGATCAAGGCCGGGGTGAAAGAAGGCGAGAAAACCATTCTGACGGAAATGCTGGGAGATGACCTTGAAGATTTGCGCAGCGGTGATTTGCGCAAGGCCATCAAGCGCGGCGACAAGTTTGTGGACCGCATTGTTGAAAACGCGGCTACGTATATCGGCATCGCCACGGCAAATCTTATCAACATTCTCAACCCAGAAATCGTCGTCCTGGGCGGCGGCGTCATCGAAGCTCTGGCCGACGAGATGATGAGCGTCATTATGAAAACGGCCAAAGACCGCGCCATGCCCGGCACAATGAAGGGCGTCGAAATCATCGCTTCCAAACTCGGAGACAACGCCGGGATCACCGGTGGTGCGGTACTGGCCCGGCGTGGGACGAAGAAATCGCCAGGTTAATCCGCCTTCATGGCGGAAATCCGAAGGCCAGTTTCACAGCCGCGTATTCGGGATGAATCGAACCGTCCATTGAGCGGATGATCAGCGGCGGTTCGCTCCACGTTCGTTTCCGCATGGCCTCTGGCAAATCACCCCGCTGCATCATCAAAAACAAGCCGAGCAGGGGGCGCTCGCCTTCGCGCAAGACCACGGGCCGCCGCCGAACAATGACCAAACCCGCCGCCGCCGCACTTGCTCGTACCCGCTCCTCCTGCTCCAACGGCGCGATGGGAAAAACACAGGCAAACACGCCGCCGCGTTCCAGGTGCCGCGCTGCCACCACGCAATAATCCGCCACTGTGCCCCGCAGTTCAAAGCGACACGCGAGCCGCTGCGGATGTTCACTCTCGACACCGCTGCCGGTCGGAAAATAGGGTGGACTGCCCAGCACCAGATCGAAACGCTCATCGGCTCCCAGCACGCCAGCCTCGCGAAAATCGCCTTCGCGGATTTCGTAACGCCCGGTCAAACCGTTCCAAGCCGCTGATTTGCGCGCCAACCGCACACTGTCCGTTTGCGCTTCGACTGTGACGAAGCGCGCCCCGGGCAACCGCCACGCCGAAATCATGCCTACCGCGCCGATGCCACTGCCGAGGTCAAGTGCGGTGCGGGCACAGGGACACCAACTCGTCCCCCACCATGCCGTGAGCACATCATCGGTCGAGAAACGATGGCCGTCCGCCAACTGAAACAGCCGGAAGTGCCCGCTGATCGCGTCCAGTGTTTCACCTGGGGACGCTGCGGGTTCGCCTGTCAACGCGCCCGGTGAAACTGGTCCCGGTTTGGCCCAGTCTTTGAAGAAGGGTTCAGGTGTGTTCATGGCAGTAGCCGCGAGGCCGAAGTAAATCCTGTCTGGCAGCAGACCGGTTCAAAATTCCCGAACGCATGGATGCAGGCATGTATTGATCGCATTCGGACAGCGTTTCTTCCGATTGCTCATCAACTGGCGCGGCGCAACTCTACTTTACTTTGCAACTTGAGGGCATAAAATTTGTCTGTGAGTTTAGGCAATCCGGTCCTGTTATTAGTCATCGCCTTGCTGATCGTTGTTCTGGTCGGCAAATTGGCGCACCATTACTTTTCTCTCGAAGCCAGACTCGAGCGAAGGCGCCGCCGAAACAATAGTCGCGTCGTCAGCAAAGTTAGACGGCCGGTCATAAAGTTGAGCGCCCGTATCAAGAAACGCTAATCGACATCAAGTTCTGCGAGCCGGGCCCTTGGGTGACTCCAGTACGATTTCAATCTGCCGCCGTCCCGCGCTAATTCTTTTCGGCGTTTTGTTTTCGCCCGGCGGTCAAAAAGTCCAGGTAGTTGATCAGTTGTTGCTTCATTTGCGTGCGCGGCACAATGGCGTCCAACAGACCATGATCGAGGAGGAATTCCGCAGTTTGAAATCCGGAGGGGAGTTCCGCCTGCGTGGTGTCCTTGATGACGCGCGCTCCGGCAAAACCGATCATGGCTCCGGGCTCGGCAATAATAATGTCACCGACAGTCGCAAAGCTGGCCATGACACCGGCCATGGTGGGATGGGTCAGTACGCTGATGAAGGGAAGTTTGTTTTTGGCATGGTAGGCCAGGGCACCGCAGGTTTTGGCCATCTGCATCAGGCTGAACATGCCTTCATACATGCGCGCGCCGCCGCTGGTGGAAACGATGATGATGGGAAGTTCCTTCTCGCTCGCCTTCTCGATCAAGCGAGTCAACTTCTCGCCCACCACGGACCCCATTGAACCGCCGATGAAACTGAAATTCATGACCCCCAGGGCCGTTCGGTGCGGACCAATCGTGCAGATGCCGGTCAGGACGGCGTCTTTGAGACCGGTCGCTTTCTGGTATTCCGCAAGCTTGTCGGTGTAAGATTCGACGCCCGTGAAGTTGAGCACATCAGCGCTGACCATGTCCGCGTCCATTTCTTCAAACGAACAGGTTTCAACGAGAGCGTGAATGCGTTCACGAGCGCGGATGGGGAAGTGGTGATTACATTTGTGACATACCTTCAGGTTGTCATCCAACTCCTTGTCGTAAATCATCGTGCTGCATTGCGGGCACTTGGTCCACAACCCCTCTGGAATTTCGCGCTTCTTGGACCTGCGGCTGCTGATTTTCGGTTTTCGGGCAAACGTAGTGGCCGCGTTGGGGGCGGGCGGAGTCACCGCCGGTTCAGCGGTTTCCAAGCCCAATGTTTTTTTGGTGAATGTGGTGGTAGCCATACTTTCAACGAAGTTGAGGGTAGGGAATGGGGAGCCGGGCGTCCATGCTACATCCGTTTCCAACATTCATTTGAAATCAAAAATCTGACGTTTCAGATACTCTACAATCCGCGGGCAACTGTCCAGACGCAAACTTCGCCGGCGCCGGCTTCCATCAACACTCTCGCACACGCGCTGGTGGTGGCGCCAGTTGTCAACACATCGTCCAGCAGCACAATTCGTTCTCCTTGAAGCTTCTGAATGCGGTGCACGGCAAAGGCGTTTCGCACATTGGCGGCGCGTTGCGCACGGGTAAGCAACGTTTGTGTCCGCGTGGGTTCGACCCGTTTGAGCAGCCGGTCGTTCACGGGAATTTGCACCATCTTGCTGAAACGCGCCGCCAGGCGTTCAGCCTGGTTGAATTCGCGCTCCCGTTTTTTGGCAGGATGAAGGGGCACGGGGACAATCATATCCCATTTCCCTTGGCGCAACGCTGGTTCAGATTGACGCGCCAATAAATCGACCAGAAACGGTTCAAACCACAGTGCTCGCTGGTACTTGTAACGATGAATGATCTCCAAAACCAATCCGTTGGCCACCACCGCCGAGCGTGCCGAGCTAAAGTGAAGTTCCATTTCCCGGCAATTGCTGCATTCGAAAGTTGTCGTGATAGTTCCTTCGTAGGGCAGTCCGCAACGCTCGCAAAACGGCGGCTTGATAAGGCGCACCCCACCGGTGCCTGACCAGCACCGTACGCAGACATATCCTTCAGCCGGCGTTGCGCGATCCGCACCGCAGATTTGGCAGACCTCCGGGTAGAAAAAATGGAGGGCCGCATCAAAACGGCAATCCGTCAACCAACCCAGTGCAAAACCATTCGCCACGGAACCAGGCGATATCATTACCCGGAGCATAAAAATCTGTCCCTCGGACGCCAAGTCGCAATTTGCGCAATCAGAAACCATTGGCGAGTGGGGAGATCGCGTGTTACATAACTTTCGCCATGCCGATCCACGGAAATAATCAAGGCGACACCGGCGCACCGTCACAGCCCGGAGCGTTTGGCAGGTTTTATCTGCAGGAACTGATCAACAGCGGTGGCATGGCGGACCTCTGGCTGGCCACCGACCCGGAAAGAAAGGTGTACGCACTCCGTCGTCTGCATCATCGGTTGCGCTTCAATTTTCTGGCACGGAAGCGCTTTCTGCGCGGATGCGAAGTCCTTTCCAAAATTCACAACCACGACGGCGTCATCGGTTATTACGAGCACGGCAAGATCGAAGGCACCCCCTACCTGCTCATGGAATACGTGGAAGGGGCCAACCTCAAGGAGCTTTACAGCGTTCACGACCCGGTGTTGACAGAAAATGTCGCGCAAATCCTGATCGACATGGCCGTGGGGCTGGAGCACGTGCACGACAGCGGCTTCATGCACCTCGATTTCAAACCCGAGAACGTGCTAGTTACACGCAACGCCACGGTGCGGCTCATCGATTTCGATCTCGCAATGCCGATTCCGAATCCGCCGAAGAAAATGTCCAAGAATCCCGGCACACCGGCCTACATGGCACCGGAACAATTGCAGCGACAGCCCATCGACCACCGCGTGGACATTTTCGCGTTCGGCGTCGCCGCTTACGAACTGCTGACGAACAACAAGCCCTTTGTGGGCGAAACGCCGGGAGAGATTTTGAGCAAGCAACTCGATCGCTCAGATTTTGTATCGCCGCGTGAATACAATCCTGATTTGCCGGCGAACCTAGAGAAGGCGGTTTTGAAATGTTTGGAGCACGACCCGCAGAGGCGCTATCCGATCACGAGCGTGCTGGTGCATGATTTGAAGACGGCACTCTATGTCTGAAGCAGTCCAGTTTTGCGCACGGTCCATGTGCGTTTCACTTGGATGCGTTGACAATCTCAACCGTCAAGGCGGCCCCAAGTTCGGCGAGCCCTGCAACGAGATTCGCGCCAATTCGAGGAGCTTGCAACGGCATGATGCTGACGGCTTCGCATTTCAAATGAACAAACACGTTGAGTCGCGGGCGAACTTCCTCGATCCGGCTTCTAAGAGGCCGAAACAAGTGGAGCAAGTGTTCTATGTGTTTCCTGGTATCACGAGAAGAGACTTTAGCAGCGGTGTCATAGGACCATAATCCACACTCTTCCTTTCGGCCTGTACCGCAGCGGGCGACATAACTCACGTCAGTAAACGACGGCTGGATCCCGAGAATATCCGTCAAGGCCTCGGGACAAAGTCCAAATCCGACGAGAGTCAAGTTTGCCGAAATCTCTTCAACATGCGATTTCTGATCAGTTGTAGGTTTCATGGTGCGCCCTAGTTCAAAAGTAATTTAACTGCAAACCTTGCAGCCCAATCTCGGTTCATGTTTCTACGATTGCCACGGACAAAGTTGGTTGTCGAGGTTGACTCGTGAAGAAATTTGCCGTGCGATTTCGGTGACAAGGGCTGCAAATACTTTCACTACTTGTTCTCCGCCTCGAAAGTCGCCACGAGGGGTCGATGATCCGAGCCAATGCCCCAGTTCGCAATCGTCAGCACATAGGTTTCATTCGTCACCCATTCTCGTGCCATGCCTTGACTGAGGAGGATGTAATCTATGCGGCTGTAGGTATCCTGTACACCGAAATAGTGTGTCCAAGTGATGTTACGCGGCGAAAACTGCCGATCGGCGGGATTACGTTGATCATCACCATTCCGTTCGGCTGGCCGCGTATCGACGAGCGCGGTTTTGCCGCGGCCAATGATGGTTTTGACCGCCTTGCTGTTGTAGGTGTCGTTCAAGTCGCCCAAAACGATAAGGTTCACGCCGGGGTTGGCGGCAAGGCGGGCATCGATTTTTTCACGTAGAACTTTCGCCTCCTCTAAACGCAGTTCGGCTTCGTCCGCCTCGGGCACCGGGCGGCGCGATTTCAAGTGAGCGGTGATGAGCGTGAACGAATAGTTCGGATTCACCTTGATATCGACTTCCGCAAAGCCCCGGCTGACGCGGAATCGCCGACCGTTCAACAGGAAGTTGTCGTTGGTTTGCGGGCGATGAGCAGTGAATGGAAATCTACTCAAGACGGATACTTGAATGTTCGTGTCGAATCCAATCACGTGTTCCCAATGGGGGAAATTCAACCCCTCTGCTTTGAGTGAGGCGCGCAGTTCCTGTAACGCGCTGGCGTTGCCGATCTCCTGTAACGCGAGGACGTCAGGCTTCGCCGCTTGGATACTTTCCCGGATTTTCGCCTTTGACTCCGCTGATTTGGGGCGAGGCCGCGAAGCCGTGGGTTGGTCGAGGTAATTTTCGACGTTGTACGTGACGACGCGGATTGTCTCGGCGTCGCAAAAAGTTGCCCACGAAAAAATCATCATCAGCCTGACGATGACGCGCAGAAGTGAGGCAACCGTGTTCATGGCCAAGGTGATAGTATCCCGATGCAACCAAGTCAAAATGCATCTACTGCTTTTCTGGGCGAGCGCCGCAAAAGCGGGGAGAAACTTTTTGCAAAAGCGTGACCGGCTGTTATTCTTGAAACATGCCAAAGGCTCCGAGGCCAATGCATCCGGCACGCTTCAGCGAACCGCAGGGAAACGGTCAGTTGAAAATGCAGGACAAACAGAACGAGCGCGACCACCGCCAATTGCCGATCGACAAGGTGGGTGTGCGCGGGCTGCGGTTTCCCATTCAGATCCGGGACAAGGCGCGCGTTCTGCAAAACACCATTGCCACCATCGGCATGTATGTCGATCTGCCCAAGGAGTTCAAAGGAACACACATGAGCCGGTTCATCGAGGTTCTCAATGCGCATGGCAGCGTGGTGCATGTGGAGAACATCGAGGACATTCTCTTTGCCATGCAAAAGAAATTGAAAGCGGCCACGGCGCATTTGGAAATGGAGTTCCCGTTTTTTTTGGTGAAAAAGGCGCCCGTGAGCGGCATGGAAAGTGTGATGGATTACACGGCGCGTTTTGACGCGGCGGCGTGCGGGAACGAAATCGATTTCGTCCTGACGGTGAAAACGGCGGTAACCACGCTTTGCCCGTGCTCAAAAGCCATCAGCGCCCACGGCGCCCACAATCAGCGCGGTGAGGTGACCGTCCAAATTCGCTCCAAGAAGGCCATCTGGATCGAGGACTTGATTGCGCTGGTGGAAAGCTCGGCCAGTTCAGAATTGTATTCGTTGCTCAAGCGGCAGGATGAAAAGTTTGTCACCGAACGGGCTTATGAAAACCCAGTATTCGTCGAAGACTTGGTGCGCAACGTCGTCCTCAAACTCAACGCGCATCCCGATGTGACCTGGTATAAAGTGGAGGCTGAAAACTATGAGAGCATTCATAGTCACAACGCCTACGCTTGCATTGAAAAAGGATAACCGGGCGTTCATAAATGCACGGCTTCACCCGGCCTTAACCAGCTTGAGGAGGATGGGCCGGTGGCACATAAAAATTCTTCAAAATTTTTGTGGCGTATTGGCTTTCCTTTGATACAGTCGCGCACTCTCGAATGGAGACAACGTGGCCATTTTACCGGGAGAATCAATCTTTGGACGGGAAACGAAAACAATTTGAGTTGTGACAACGAAGAAAAAAACAGAGAAGAAAAGTTCTGATTCGCACAAGCCGCACGCCCCGGTCAAACGGCCTGCGACTCCGCATTCCGCCACCTCGGCGGCGATTCTTGGGCTGCCAGCGGCCAAAAAAACGGTCAATTGGAACGGTGAAGTGAAGGTCAAACCTGAGTGGGCCAAATACTACCAGCACCTTCTTGAATTGCGCGACCAGTTGCGCCGGCAGATGGACGGGTTGGCGGAAGAATCAGCGCAAGAGATGGCGGGCTACAGCCTGCACATGGCCGACTCGGGCACGGATAATTTTGATCGTGATTTTGCGCTTAGCCTTCTTTCAGCCGACCAGGATGCCATTTACGAAATCGAAGAGGCGCTGAAACGGATCCAGAAAAATACCTACGGCATCTGCGAGTTGACTGGTAAGCCCATTCCCAAGGCACGGCTTTCTGCAATCCCTTGGGCGCGTTTTACTGTTGAGGCCCAAGCCCAACTGGAGCGCGAAGGCGCGTTGCGGCAGCGACGACTCGGCACCCTCGGCACCGTGGACAGCACTGGTGCGGTCGAAGTGGAAGAAGAAGAAGAAGCCGAGGAAAAATCGACCAAAGAAAAGGAATAATTTATGCCGCGCGAAATCATCACCATTGAATGCACCGAAGCGCGCAAGGAGGGCAAATCACCTTCGCGTTACGTCACCACGCGTAACAAAAAGTTACAGACGGAAAAGCTCGAGATTAAGAAATATAACCGTTTTCTCCGCCGCCACACTGTTCACCGCGAAATCAAATAATTCTTATGCCGCGCAAAACCAACAAGGAAAAGACCGACAATCGTGGCGCCCGCGGAAGGACCGGAATGTCCGAGACGCGGGTCCAACGCCCGAAACCGAAAATTGACTTTACGGTGGATGCCTTGGACTACAAGAATACCAACCTCCTCAGGCAATTCGTAACGGATCAGGGCCGGATTTTACCCCGCAAATACACCGGTCTGCCTGCCCACTATCAGCGGCAGCTCAACCGTTCCATCAAGCGCGCCCGCCAGATGCTATTGATGAAATAGCGCTCCGCGCCAGTTCCGGAGCAACTGACTTCCTTCGGGGAAAGCGTTGGCAGTTGGCCACTCGTTTCAGTTTGAGACCTGTCGCCGCGTTTGATTGGAAGCCCTTGGATTGGCCACCCCCGTCTTTTGAATTGCAGCCGCTCGTTTCAACCCGGAAGTTTGAACTTTGAACTTGGGGGCGTCGGTGTTTGAGTCAAGTCCATGCTGGGAACGATCTTAAACGCAGTGGGGATTCTGATTGGGGGTGTTGTTGGCCTGATGATATCGCGGCAACCATCGCCAGCCACGCAACTTGCTTTGAAGGTCTCGATGGGCTTCGTCGCCGTTTTTGTTGGATTACGGCTGACGTGGTTGAGCCTGAACGGAAGTTTTCTGCAAATCCTCAAGCAAGTTGTCATTGTTCTGCTGGCGCTGATCCTCGGCCGACTCACCGGCCGATTGCTGCATCTCCAGAAGACATCGAATCGGTTGGGACAATACGCCCGTACCCGCGTTGCCCAGACTAAACCGGACGACCCGCACCGTTTCAGTGATGGTTTCAACACCTGCGCCCTGCTTTTTTGCGCCGGCCCGCTGGCGGTAATTGGCACGGTTCCAGATGGCTTGTCAGGCAATTGGCAGCCACTCGCCATCAAAGCAGTAATGGATGGGCTGGCAACGATGGGCTTTGTTTCCATTTTCGGCTGGGGCTCGATGCTGTCGGCTTTACCGGTGTTCGCTTTCCAAGGAACGCTCACGCTCTGTGTTCAAAGTCTGGGCCCGTTCCTGCGTGATCACGCCTTGCTGGACTCGGTGAATGCCACCAGCGGGCTGCTGGTCTTTTGCGTTTCGCTGGTCATTCTCGAACTAAAGAGGATCGAGTTGGCCGATTACCTGCCGAGCCTGGCGTTTGCACCGCTGATTACGTGGTTGTGGCGGTGAATGGTGAGACGTGAAACGCGATGCGTGAATGGTGAAGGAAAAGCTTCCTGGCAATTGACGCATCACGCATCACGTTTCATACCGTCAACCATCGGCGTTTTGAGCGATCCCTTCAACTCTGGCTGGCAACCGTGTGTCCACCTCGACTTCGTGGTTAAAGCTTCCGGAATAGCGCCAGAGAATTCTGGAGTTTCATAGCCAACTGCTTAAACTCGGTCCATGAGCAAAGTGCGTTTGGGCATCATCGGCATGGGCAACATCGGGAGATATCACGCCGATTATCTGCTTGCGGGCAAGGTCAATCGCTGCGAACTCGTTGCCGTTTGCAGCACATCGCCGCAAAAGCTGGAAGCTTACAAAGGCAAAGGTCTGAAAGTTTTCGGTGATGGTGAATCGCTCATTCGTTCAGGTGAAGTGGACGCTGTTGTCGTCGCCACGCCGCACTATGAGCATACGACTTTGGGCATCGCCGCGTTGAAGGCCGGTTTGCACTTGATCTCGGAAAAGCCGATCGCCGCGCACAAGGCTGACGCCGAACGCTTGATCGCAGCCCACAAAAAAAGCAAGAAGCTGGTTTTTGGTGCCATGTTTCAACTCCGAACCGAACCGCGTTATTTGAAAATCCAAAAACTAATCAAGGACGGCGAACTGGGTGAAATCGTCCGGCTGAGTTGGATCATCACGGATTGGTATCGTACCGAGGCTTACTATTCGAGCGGCGGCTGGCGCGCGACGTGGAAAGGCGAAGGCGGCGGCGTGTTGCTCAACCAATGCCTGCACAACCTCGACACGCTGCAATGGCTCTGCGGCATGCCGTCGAGCGTGCGCGGCTACTGCCAGTTGGGCCGCTATCACAACATCGAAGTGGAGGACAATGTCACCGCCTACCTCGAATATCCCAACGGCGCGACGGGCGTGTTCATTACTTCCACCGGTGAAGCCCCCGGCACGAACCGATTTGAAATCGCGGGTACGCGCGGCAAGGTGGTCCTGGAAAAAGACAAACTGACTTTCATCCGCAACGAAGCGGACATGATCGAGTTCAGCAAAACGTCCAAGGTGGGTTTCTTGAAGCCGGACGTGTGGAATGTGGAAATTCCAATTGAAAATGCCGCCACGCCCCACGCGACCTTGATGCAGAATTTCATCGATGCCATTCTCGACGGAGTGCCGTTGATTGTGCCGGGCGCGGAAGGCATCCATTCCGTGGAATTGGCGAACGTGATGTTGTATTCCTCGCTGGTCGGCGAGACCGTGAAGCTGCCGATGGACAGCGCGGCTTACGAAAGGAAGTTGAAGCAGTTAATTGCCGGATCGAAGCTGGAAAAAAAAGTGGTGGAAGTATCGAATGAAGATTTCACGAAATCGTTCCACCGCTAGACGATTACTTCACGGCGCGCCCTCCCAATGCACGAAACTTGGCGACTCATTCGCCGCCTTGGGATTGCCCCTTGTACATAGTTGAGGACTTGAGTTACGCACTTTCCGAAGTTCATCAATAGAAGAGTATTGTTCGAGCGTCTTAACGAGCAGAGAATGTTTCCCAACATGCTTGGAGACTGTCCAGAAAACTACTATCCCACGGCCTTATGCTCTGCCCATCTAGGTTCATCGCGAACCGTTTGAGTTCGACTTCGACTAAGGTATAAAGGAGTGCAGTAGATGAATACCTCAGGGTCATCCTCATCGTTTCGTCGTGGAACTGTCGGAGCGCTGCTATTTCAGCCCGATATTCGTCGTAGTCCGATCATCTTTCGGCTGCCAGTTGGGTTGGTTGAGGATTTCCTCAATATCTGAATCTTGAGTGGTCAGTTCCTCGCTCTTCAACCAGTAGCGACCAAACGAATCTAGCGAAGAGAGCGTCTTCCAAGTTCGCCATTCGACCTTGATTACCGCCATAAAATGCCGGTGCCGAATCGTCCTCGAATGACAATTCAGGCCAGAAGTTTGGGAATGACTTTCGCTTCGCTCACGACAGCATCGGTCAGGCTATCTTCGCGGCCTTCGTATGGATGTGTCAGTTTCAAATGATTCAAACCGAGCGCATGGAGCAGCGTCGCGTGAAGATCGTAAACCCGCACCGGGTCTTGCACAGCCTTGTAACCAAAATTGTCCGTGCCGCCGTGCGTGTAGCCTTTCTTGAAACCGCCGCCGGCCAGCCAGAGTGAAAACGCGTGACGATTGTGGTCGCGCCCGTCCTTGCCCTGGGCAATGGGCAGCCGGCCAAACTCGCCGCTCCAGAGTACAATGGTGGAATCGAGCAGGCCACGCTGTTTCAAATCCAGCACGAGCGCAGCGCTCGGTTGATCGGTCATCAGGCAAAGGTCTTTGAGCTTTTCGGCGTTCTTGTCGTGCGTGTCCCACGGCTGGGCGTTTAGATAAATCTGCACGAACCGCACACCTTGTTCGACGAGCCGCCGTGCCATGAGACAACGTTTGGCGTAGTTGGCGGTCGCAGAATTAGCGTGGTCGAGGCCGTAGAGCTTCTTCGTCTCGGCGGATTCCTGATTAAGGTCGAGCGCGTCGTTGACCGAAGTCTGCATTCGCGCGGCCATTTCGTAATTGCTGATGCGCGCCTGCAACTCGGAGTTCTCCGGATGATCGCGCAGATGAGCCGCATTCAGTTTCTCCAGAAGATTGAGTTGGTTCGCGCGCGCCGCGGCCGGGATGTCCTCCGGCGTTGACAGATTAAAAATGGGCGACCCGGAGGAGCGGATTTGTGTGCCCTGATAAATCGCCGGGAGCCAGCCACTCGTCCAGTTACGAACGCCATCGACCGGCAGGCCTCCCGGATCGGACAGCACGACGTAAGCCGGCAAATCCTGTCGTTGCGTGCCCAGCCCATAAGTGACCCACGAGCCCCACGTGGGTCGGCCGCCCTGAAATTTGCCGCTGTGAATGATGCGCAGCGCGGACTCGTGATCGACGGAATCCGTGATCATCGACCGCACCAGCGTGATTTCATCCGTGATGCCGGCGGTGTGCGGGAGCAGTTCCGAAAATTCCGTTCCCGCCTGGCCGTGTTTGGCAAACTTGAAGGGCGACTGCAAAAGTTTGCCAGCCTGCTTGTCGAAATGGATTTCCAAATCCTTGCCCGGATAATCCTGTCCATCGCGCTTGTTCAATTCCGGCTTGGGATCAAACAAATCCATCTGGCTCGGCCCGCCATGTTGGAACAGGCAGATGACGGCTTTGGCTTTTGCGGGAAAATGCGGCGACTTCGGGGCGAGCGGATGCGCCGCCTGGATAATCTTGCTGGCCGGCGCTGCTCGCCCTTCGAATGTCAGCAGATGCGAAAGCGCCAGGCAACCGAGTCCACCGGCCGTGTAGCCGAGGAACGCGCGTCGATTCAACTGGAACGCATCTGCTTTCATGGCGAATACGATCTAACTCTTACCACAGGTGAACGCGAATGGGCACGGGATTTTTTGTGGTCGGTCATCGGGCATTTGCATTTTCGACTTTCTCCTGCCAAAACTTTTCAGCCATCCGATGGTAGGCAAGCACTTCCTCACGCTGCAGTGGGTCGTCGAGTTTGATACGGCCCATACGTTCGCGGACCCAGTCGAGGAAGAACTGCGCCGCCCCCCGGCTGATGAGTCCCCTGCGGTCGCCAATCTCCACGTAGAATGGCGCTGTCGAAGCGAAACGAAACGTCTTGGGATTGTCCGCGATGGCGCGCACGAGAAACCAGCCGCTTTCGGTGAACTTCACCATGCCGAGTTTGCCCGTGCGTTTCCATTCTTCGAAAGGCACCGCCTTATCGACACGACCGTTCTTGATGATTTCGATTGTTGAAATCGGATCGCGCGTGGCGAGTGCCGTTTCGATTTCAATTTCCAACGGTGACTTCTCCGTGAACACATGACCCGGCCATTGGCCGTTCGCCCTGCAGCGGAGCAGCGGACCGTTCGAGACGAATGAACGACCAGTGCGCAAACCTTCCCACCATTTTTCATAAGTGAGGTCCGAGCCAACGTGAACGTAAACGCGGTCGTAGCCGACGGGATTGGGCAACACGCCGGATGCGCTGCCAGCCGAGGGCGGAAGGCGCAACCCGCAGTTGAGGATGTGGTAGTAGATTTCCTGAGTCCAAAACCCGTTGCCACGCGGCGCCGGCAGACGTTCTTTATCGCGCGGTTTTCCCCACGCCTCGCTTTCATACATCTGGTCGCGGCACATGTGATTGTTCGCCAGGCCCACCGAATCGACCTGTCCGCTGGCGAGCCACACGGGCACGTCCCACCAGAACGGCTTCTCGATGTCCACCCACACGCCAGAATGTTGTCGCGCCTCTTTCAAGAACTTCATTGGTGACGGATATTCCCGCGCTGCGGAAGCGATGGGCAGCGGCTCCTTCAAATTGAAATAAAGCAGCGCGCCGCCTTCGCGTTCGTCTTCACCCGCCATTACGTGGTAAAACCGATCGCGATCAAATCGAATCCGCAAGGCGACCGGCGGTTTCCGTTTGCTCCATTCGTTCTTTGCGTTCCACCAGGTCATGACCGGCGCCACGTGCAAATCCTCGGCCTGCATGAGCAAGTAGATGTCATCCATTGGCCGATGCACATGCAAATCACCGGCCCACCAACCTTCCGCCGACATATCCACCAACCGTTCCAGCTTCAGCGTGAGCTTCTGGGTTGCATCAGCTGAAATTGCAACAGAGCCCGTGCGCATCAAGTATTCCGGCCCGCGTTCGATTTCGTAGGAGTAGTTACTGGGAGAAAGGTCGAGTTGCACTTTGCCGTTGCAAACAAAGTGATCGCGGAAGAACGGCAATTTCTCGGCTCTCACGGGTTTTCCGTTCGGTCCCTTGAGGTGAATGCGACAGGGAATCGGTGCGGCACTCTTGCCGTCCGTAACTGTTATCTCGAGTCGTCCCGAATCCGTCTGTGCGAGGAGGTAGCCGACGATGAAAAAACTACCAACTACCGTTATAACGGTTGGAGACAGTATTGCTTTGCAGCCAAGCCTTGCCCTCCCGAACTGACTTTCACTCCACATACAAAAATGAATTCCCGGCCAGCACCATCTGACAGAAATCCGTCCAGACACGCTCGTTCTTGTCGGACTTGTCGGCGTAATATGTTTGTTGTGATTGCAAGAATTCTTCGGCGGCAGAGCGTTCGAGAGCGGTTGGTTTTCGCCCCAATGCCAGCAGGAAGGTTTGTTCGAGACGCTTTTGGCTGTCAGCGCCACATTCTTTTTCCAGCCGTTGCGCAAACGCGTGGCTGCGCGCGCGGCTGAAATCGGAGTTCAACAGCGCGAGCGACTGCAACGAAACCGTGGAAGGATTGCGCCGCGTGCAGTTGGGATTCATCCGCGCACCGTCGAACACGTCCAGCAACGTCAGTGGCTGGGTGCGCCGCTGTTGCAAGTAGAGTGAGCGGCGTTTGGCGCCGGCAACGGACTCGTCCACGATCACCTGGCTGTCGTTGGTGACCTTCGTTGGAACATAAGGCCCGCCCGGTTTCAAATCCAAGTCGCCACTGACGAACAAAATGGCGTCGCGAACGGATTCGGCGTCGAGCCGTTGCAGTGGGAATCGCCAGAGCAACTGGTTCTCCGGATCGGTTGCATACGCCGCATCGCGCAAAGCGCTGCTCTGCCGATAGGTAGCCGAGCTGACAATCAGGTGATGCAGTGATTTCAGTTTCCAGCCGGACTGAACGAATTGCGTGGCCAGATAATCCAGCAACTCCGGGTGGGTCGGTTTTGCGCCGGTAAGTCCCAGATTATCGAGCGTGGCGACCAAGCCTTCGCCAAAGTGATGTTGCCAGATTCGATTCACCAGCACGCGGGGCACGACCGGATGCTCCGGCGAAGTCAACCAACGAGCAAGTGCCAGCCGGCGGCCGGAATTTTTTTGCCCCGTCGTGGGAGGCAGTTGGTAGGTGTTGTTGGGCGTGCAAAACACGGCAGGAACTCCGGGCGGAACTTCGGTGCCTTCGTTCGCGTAAACACCACGCACGAGCAGATGATGCTTTGGCAGCTCTGCGCCCGGCTCCGTCAACACCGCAATTTGCGGCAACGGCAACGGCCGCTGGGCTTCGCGCTCCCGGATGGCGCCCTTCAGGCTGTTGTTGCCCGCGCTTAATTCGGGAAACCGTTTGAGCAAATGGTCGTCCTTGATTTGCACAACGGCATCGTTGGTCTTCAACAACACTTTCATTTCCTCGGTGCGCTGCTTTTCTTTTGTGTCCAAAGCCTTTTGGATGGCGCTGCGCGTCGGCTCTGGAATCTTTTCCAGATTCTCGCGTAAGACGAGTTTGCGAAACGGACTCATTAAGCCTTCAAGACTTTCATTAAGTGCCTTGATCTCGTTGTCGAACTTTTCGAGTTGGCGTTTGTCCTCCTCGCGGGCGGCGCGTGTGCCGACAGTGAGCGCGCGCTCGTTCGGTTTCAGCCAATGCTCGGGATTGAACGCAGGGCGGAGGATGGCTTGAAGTCCGTAGTATTCCGTTTGCTTGACCGGTTCAAACTTGTGGTCGTGACAACGGGCACATTGAACGGTCAACCCAAGCAACGCCGAGCCCAGAATTTGAACATTACCTTCGAGCACGGAGTAGCGATCCACTTTCAGCTCCAATGGATTGCCGTCGCTTTCACCGGTTCCATCCGGCGCGTTGCGCAGGAAGTGAGTTGCGATGAGTGGCTCCTCCATTTCGGGAGTGATGTCGCCATCGGGCTGATAACCACAGAGTTCGTCCCCGGCGATTTGCTCCTGAATGAAACGGTCGAACGGTTTATCGTCGTTGATGGAGCGGACGACGTAGTCGCGATACTTGTAAGCGAGTGGCCGGTCGCTGTCGGCGTTGAAGTAACCGTTGGAATCGGCGTAACCGGCGGCGTCGAGCCAGTGACGCCCCCAACGTTCGCCGTAGTGAGGTGAATTGAGTAGTCGCTGCACGAGTTTGTCGTAAGCATCGGATCTTTTGTCGTTCACGAACTCGTCCACATCCTGCGGCGTCGGCGGCAGGCCGATTAAGTCGAAGCTCAAGCGGCGAATCAACGTAGCGCGCTCGGCTTCCGGCGATGGTGAAAGTTTTTTCTGTTCGAGACGGGCCAGCACAAAGTAATCGATGACATTGCGCGTCCACTTCTTGCTTTTGACTTGCGGGATCGGTGGTTGAACAGGCGGTTTGAACGCCCAATGATCGGTGGCTGGTGGCGGCTCGATTTGGTCTCCTGACGACAGTTGTCTGGCAAACGAAGTCCAAGTGGGCACGCCAACCAACCAGATCACGGAAAAGACGACGAACCGGAGTGAAAATCTAAAGCTTTGGACAGGCATAGCTGACGGCTAAGAAACGGTCATCATTACGCAGAATAAACACCGACGCTTCAAAATTGGCAAATGCCAAACACATACGACGCATTAACCAGCGTCGATTGGCTGGCCAGTCTCTCTTTGATGTGATCTTCAGGTTGCTCCCAAGTGCACGGTTCTTGTTGAGAGGTGGTGATTGGAAATGCCTTCTCAACGAAACCCGTTCGCCGATATCTCAAACAACGTTTCTAAATTAAAGCGGACGATTGGTATCCTCGCTAATTTAGTTTGGTGAGGGCAAAACAAAATCCCGATGCGGCACCAGCTATCATAAACCAGATGTAATCCCGTTCCCTTAAGATAAACACGGGACCTGGGGCTTATTGCGCAACGCCCTTAGCGCGCTGAAATCTCCAGCATTCGCTCAATTGGCAGCCGCGCGCGTTTCAGAATTTCCGCCGGCAACTCGATGCGCGGGGCGAGACGCTTCATGCAGTCGCGCACTTTTTCAAGCGTGTTCAACTTCATGTATTTGCACTCGCTGCATCGGCAATTGTCGCCGGGCAAGCGCATCACGTCGAACGTCGGCGCGCAGAAGAATTCCTTGCCCGGACATTCCTTCTGCATCCGGTGGATGATGCCCGATTCGGTAACGATGATGAACCGCTTTGCCGGGTCGGTCTTGCAATACGTGATCATTCTTTCCGTCGAACAAACAGCATCGGCCAGGTCGCGCACTTCGCGCAGGCTCTCAGGATGCACGACGATTCTCGCATCGGGAAATTCCTGTTTCAACTTCAGCATCGCGTCGCGACGGAACTCAACATGAGCGTAACAATTGCCCTTCCAGAGCGTCATCGGTTGGCCCGTCTGCTCCATGACCCATTGGCCGAGGTTTTCATCGGGCACGAACAGCAGATCTTTGTCGTGCGGCGCGGCTTCGACGATTTTCACGGCGTTGCCGCTGGTGCAAATCACGTCGCTCAGGGCCTTCACCGCCGCGCTGCAATTGATGTAGGCGATGGTCCAGAAATTCGGATTGGTCTTCTGTAATTCCGCGAGCTTGTCGGCCGGACAGCTTTCTTCGAGCGAACACCCGGCGTCCTTGTCCGGCAGGACGACGATT